>CAZEML010000152.1:0-10779 GCA_964513285.1 uncultured Candidatus Nemicrothrix sp. | reverse complement strand
ATCTCGCCGAGCACGTCGTTGACGAGACCGACCCGGATGGCCGAGCCGAAGCCGCACCGGTGACGGTCAGGCCCTGACCGTCACCACTCCCATCGTCATCGGTCGCCGCCCGCCCGACGACCCGATCGCCGGCCAGACGCCGCAGATCGTGACGATCGACGACGCCCTCGCCTCCCGTCATCACGCCACCGTGCTCGTGGTCGACGGCCGCCTCGTCGTCGTCGACCAGGGCTCGACCAACGGCACCTGGGTCACACCGCCGGGCGGGGAACCTCGACGGTGCGTCCCAGATCAGCCGGTCGAGGTCGCACCGGGCGCGATCATCGACGTCGCCGGCGTGTTCCAGGCCGTCCACGACACAGGACACCAGTGATGCTGACCATCGACTACGCCGGCGAGATCATCGAACTCGAATCCGACGAAGGCCCGTTCGTGATGGGGCGCGACGGCGATCTCGTCATCGACGACAACCCCTACCTGCACCGGCGATTCCTCGAGATCACCCACCAGGGCGGGGTGTGGTTGCTCACGAACGTCGGATCGCAGATCAGCGCCACGGTCAACGACCCGAGCAGTTCCGTCCACGCCTGGCTCGCGCCCGGCGGCCAGGTGCCGATCGTGCACGGCGAGACCAAGATCTCCTTCAGTGCGGGGCCCACATCGTACGAAGTGATCCTCATGCTCGACGCCCCACCAGAGGCCACCGGATCGCCGGACGCCGTCGTCGACGGCACGGCCACCATCGGACGGGTCGAGCTCACCCACGACCAGAAGCTCATGCTGGTCGTGTTGGCCGAATCGGCCCTGCGCAACGGCATGGGTGGGCTCGGCGACATCCCGAGCGCGGCCGCCGCGGCGGCCCGCATCGGTTGGACCCGCAAGCGCTTCGAGAAGAAGATCGACAATGTCTGCGACCGGCTCTCCAACGCCGGCGTGCGCGGGCTCAAGGGCGATCTCGGCAACCAGGCCGTGAGCCGAAGGGTGCGACTGGTCGAGTACGCCGTCACCACCCGCCTCGTCAGTCCCGACGACCTCGAGATGCTGGACGATGCCGCGGCCGGCGGGTCCGACAGCTGATGCGACTCAAGCTCACCCTCACCGGTGCTGCGACGCCATCTGGCACCATCGACCTCGAGATCGAGGTGCCGACCGACATGACCGTCGGGGAGCTGGCCGTCGACCTGGCCGGACGCAGCCCCCACCACGAACCTCCCGCCGCCACACTCGCGATCAGCCGGAGCGGCGTCGCGCCGAAGCCGATCGATCCCGACGCGAGCGTCGAGAACTCGCCGATCGTCTCCGGCACGACCGTGGAACTCATCGGCCCCGGTGTTCCGGCCGCGGCCGGTCCCGACGAGGCGCCCAGCGCCGTTGCGGTCGTCACCGGCGGCAACGACGAAGGCCTGCGCTTCCCCCTCTATCCCGGACCCAACATCGTCGGGCGTGAAGCGGCCGCCGATGTCGTGATCGCCGATGAAGCGGTCTCGCGTCGCCACCTGCAGGTCGATGTCGGGACGCAGATCGTCGTCACCGACCTCGGCTCGGCGAACGGCACACGGATCGCGGGCGAAGCCGTCGAGTCGACGACGATCCAGCCGGGCACGAGCATCGAACTCGGCGCGACGACGATCCGGGTCGACCTCGACCCGACCGGCCGCGGCACCACCGGTGGTGCGTTCGTGCGGTCACCGCCGACCGCCGCGCCGGTCATCCCCGAGGAGATCGAGTCACCGAAGGTTCCGGGCGAGCGGAAGGCCCCCCGGATTCCGGTGATCGCGGCGATCGCGCCGATCTTCATGGGTGCCGTGATGTATCTCGTCACCCAGCGGGCACAGACGCTGATCTTCATCGCCCTCAGCCCCATCATGTTGATGGGCAATGCGATCGAGGCTCGGATCACGAACCGGAAGTCGAACCGAGAGGCTCGGGAGAAGTTCGACGCCGACTTCGTCGCCTTCGCCGACGATGCCCACCGCCGCATCACCGACGAGGCCCACTTCCGACGCGCCCAGCACCCCGACCTCGAGCGCCTCGGCGAGGCACTCCACGCCCGGTCACCGGTCGTGTGGTCACGTCGGCCCGACACCGAACACTTCGCGGAGCTCTGCATCGGCCGGGGCCGTCAGCCCGCCCATCACGTCTTCACCAAGAACACGAGCGACGACTCCGACCCGGCCCTGGTCGCGAAGGTCGACGCGCTACTTGCCGACGTGGCCTTCGTCGACGACGTGCCCGTGGTCGCCGACCTCGGTGTCGAGGGCTCCGTCGGTGTCGCCGGCCCGCCGGCCATCGCTCGTGCCGTGGCGGCTTCGATGGTGGCGTCCGCGGCGATGATGCACAGCCCGGCTGAGCTGAGCATCGCCCTGCTGGGCTCGCCGGAGGCGAGCGAGGACTGGCGCTGGCTCACCTGGCTCCCCCACGTCGACGACCGCTACTCGCCGATCGCCCACCCCCTCGCTGACTCCCCGAACGCGTGCGTCGCCCTCCAGGACCTGTTGGCCGACCTCCTCGACGCGCGGGCGGCGCTGAACCAGATGTCGACATCGGCCCGGCATCTGCCGGCGATCCTCGTCGTGATCGAGGACGACGCGCCGATCGAGCGTTCGCTCCTGGTCGACCTCCTCGAACGAGGTCCGGCCGTCGGCATTCATCCCGTCTGGATCGCGACCGCCGTCAAGGCGCTCCCGGCCGGATGCGGCGCGGTCGTCGACACGTCGGGCGGCTCCGCGCAGATGACGGTGCGTATCCGCCGGACGAAGGTCCTGCACGAGGGCGTCCGAGCAGATCTCCTGTCGACCGACCAGCTCGACCGCATCGGGCGCACGCTCAGCCCGCTGGTCGACACCGCCGCCCGAGCGAGGGGCGAGACCGGCCTCCCCGACATCGTGCCCGGTCCGGCCCTGCTCGGCCTCCCGGCCGAACCCACCGCCGACTCGATCATCGAACGGTGGCGCAGCACGTCGATCGATGGCCCCGGCCGAGGCGACACCCGACTGAGCGCCCCCGTGGGCATCGCCAACGACGAACCGTTCCAGCTCGACCTGCGGCGACAGGGGCCCCACGCCCTGGTCGGCGGCACCACCGGCGCCGGCAAGAGCGAGTTCCTCCAGTCGTGGGTCATGGGCCTCGCGGCGAACTACAGCGCCCAGCGGGTCAACTTCCTCTTCGTCGACTACAAGGGCGGCGCTGCGTTCAGCGAATGTGTGAAGCTGCCTCACTGTGTCGGGCTCGTCACCGATCTCAGCCCCCACCTCGTCGACCGGGCCCTGGGTTCGCTGCACGCCGAGCTGCATCGACGTGAGCACCTCTTCAACCAGCTCGACGCCAAGGACATCATCGAGCTCGAGAAGCGCGGCAGCAAGGAGACCCCGCCGGTCCTGATCATCGTCGTCGACGAGTTCGCCGCGCTCGTGCAGGAGGTACCCGACTTCGTCGACGGTGTTGTCAACGTCGCCCAGCGGGGCCGTTCGCTCGGCCTGCACCTGATCCTCGCGACCCAGCGGCCGGCCGGCGTGATCACCGGCAACCTCCGCGCCAACACCAACATCCGGGTCGCGCTCCGTATGGCCGACGAGTCCGACAGCTCCGACGTGATCGACTCGACCGAGGCGGCCTTCATCGACGCGATCCACCCCGGGCGCGGGTTCGCGAAGGCCGGGCCCGGTCGCTCGACACCGTTCCAGTCCGCGTTCTACGGCGGCCAATCGACCGAGCAGCACGGTCCGCGCACCGCCGTCATCCGCCCACTGGGGATCGCGGCGGCGGAGGAATGGCCGACACCCCCGCGCGAGCGCAGCGGCGAGGACACGAACGACCTCGAACGGCTGGTGACGGCGACGAAGCGAGCCGCGCTCGTCGGCCAGTATCCCGAACCCCGTCGACCGTGGCTTCCCGAGCTACCGAGCGAACTCGACCTCCGCGACGCCGAACTCACCCGCACCGACACCGCCCTCGTCTTCGGCACTGCCGACATGCCGTCGGAGCAGTCCCAGCCTCCGGTCGCCTTCCATCCCGACCGAGACGGCAATCTCGCCGCATTCGGCGGCAGCGGCAGCGGCAAGTCGACGCTGCTGCGGACACTCGCGATCACCGCCGGCGCCGGCATCCCGAACCCGGAGAACGGGTCCGGGCCGTGTCACGTCTACGGCATCGACTTCGGCTCACGAGGCCTGCAACAGCTCGAACCGTTCAGCCACGTCGGCTCGATCATCGACGGCGACGATCACGAGCGGATCGAGCGGCTCCTCCGCACGATGCGCGAGACCATCGACGAACGTCAGGAACGCTTCCAGGCCGCGGCCGCCGACTCGATCGCCGAGTACCGCGTCCGCAGCGGGCAGATCGGCGAGGCCCGCATCCTCTTGCTGATCGACAACTACGGGGCGATGCGCCAGGCGTACGACAACCCCGAGCGGGCCGCGACCCTCGAGCTCCTCACCTCGATCATGAGCGAGGGTCGCTCGGTCGGTATGCACGTGGTGTTCACCGCCGATCGTCCGGGTGCCGTCCCCTCGTCGGTCACGTCGATCGTGTCCCGACGCCTCGTTCTGCGATTGGCCAACGAATCCGACTTCATGTTGCTCGACGAGCCGACCGGCGTGCTCGACAGCGAGAGTCCGCCCGGTCGAGGGCTCGAAAAGGGCGGCGAGTTCCAGATCGCGGTACTCGGCGGCACCTCCAACCTGGCAGCGCAGACCGACCTCGCCCGCGCCCTCGCCCAGCAGGAGATGTTCGGCGCGGGGGCGCCGCCGGCCCCGCCGGTGCAGGCTCTCCCGCGTGACGTGCTGCTCGGCCAGCTGCCCGACTCCGTCGGCGACAAGCCGGTCCTTGGCCTCGACGACGCGACACTCGGGCCCGTCGGGATCGAGCCCACCGGCGCCTTCCTGATCGCCGGACCGCCCGGCAGCGGCCGCACGACGGCGGTCGCGAGTCTCTCGCTCGCGATCCGCCGATGGCGCCCCGACTTCCAGCAGGTGCTCTTCGCCGACCGCCGTACACCCTTGGCCGCGATCGACAGCTGGACCACCGTGTCCACCCGCACCGAGGACCACGCCCAGCTCGCGTCGACGATCGCCGCCGACCTCAAGAAGATCGACGGCTCGGTGAAGGGCCTTGCGATCATCCTCGAGAACATCAGTGAACTCCTCGAGGACGCCATGACCGAGGCCGCCATCCTCGATCTCGTGAAAGCGGCCCTCGCCGTCGACGCCTTCGTCATCGCCGAGGGCGAGACCTCCCAGATGATCCGGGCGTGGAAGCTCGACCCGATCAAGAACCAGCGCACCGGTCTGATCCTCCAACCCCAGCTGGGCGATGGCGATCTGCTCAAGGCGACGTTCCCCCGGTTCGGTCGAAACGAGTTCCCCGTCGGTCGAGGGATCCATGTGGAACGCCGCAAGATCACGAAGGTCCAGGTCGCCCGACCCGAGGGGTTCAACCCGTAGGGACCACGTGGGGATTCGTCCCCATTCCCGGGATCTGCGCCGACTCGTACTGTCTCTCCAACGAGGTGAACCGCTCACCTCACCACCGAAAGGAAACAACAGACCATGGCTCAGATCCGTGTCACCCCCGAAGAGCTCGAGGCGCTCAGCGCCAAGATCAACAGCAACGGCCAGGCCGTCAGAGAACAGATCCGCACCGCCACTGCCGAGGTCCAGAACCTCGTCAACCAGGGCTGGGCCGGCGCCGCCTCCACCCAGTTCGACGCCATCTGGCGCGAATGGGAAGCCGGCGCCAACCAGATCCAGGAAGCGATGATGGGCATGTCCCAGTACCTCGGCAAGGCCGCCGGCGCCTACCGCGACACCGACAACCAGCTCGCCCAGGGCCTCGGAGGCTGATCCTCCCCGTCGGCCGGCCCGATCGGGCTGTGGTGCCGACGTTTCCGACGGTGCAGAGACGGGGATGGGGATTCGTCCCCATTCCCGGGATCTGCGCCGATTCGTACTGTCTCTCCAACGAGGTGAACCGCTCACCTCACTCCTGAAAGGAACTCCACCGATGGCGCAGATCCGTGTCACCCCCGAAGAGCTCGAGGCGCTCAGCGCCAAGATCAACAGCAACGGCCAGGCCGTCAGAGAACAGATCCGCACCGCCACTGCCGAGGTCCAGAACCTCGTCAACCAGGGCTGGGCCGGCGCCGCCTCCACCCAGTTCGACGCCATCTGGCGCGAATGGGAAGCCGGCGCCAACCAGATCCAGGAAGCGATGATGGGCATGTCCCAGTACCTCGGCAAGGCCGCCGGCGCCTACCGCGACACCGACAGCCAGCTCGCCCAGGGCCTCGGAGGCTGATCCCGATGCCCAGGCAAGACTGGTGGCAGCCCGGCTACCGTTCCCCCAACAACATCGAGGTCGACGTCGAGGAACTCGAGTCGCTCGCCGCCGAGGTCCGCCGGGCCCAGATGGCGCTGGAGGGTTCGCCCCGCTACACGTACTGCGATGCCGGCGACCGCGACGGCCGCCTCTCGGCTGCAGTGGAGGAGTACGTCGACCTCAACCAGAAGCCCCGTGAGCGCATCAAGGAGCGCCTCATGGTGGCCGCCGACGCGATCGACGGCGCCGCTCGCGCCTTCGGTGGTGTCGAGAACGCCCTGGTGACCGCCCTCGGTGGACAGGAGGCCTGACATGTTCGGAGGCAACGATGACTGGCTGGTCCGCAACGAGGCCCGGGGGACGGGCGATCAGGTGCGGATCACCGGGCGGTCGTACTACGACGCCGCCGACAAGATGCTCGAGGCACTCGGCGGGGTGCGCCACGTCAACAACGCCGGCTCCGGCACGTGGGACAGCCGCTCCGGTGACGAGCTGCGCACGCAGCTCGACGGCCTGCCGCTGCTGATGCAGCGCTCGGAGCGGTCGACCCGCTCGGTCGGCGCCGCGCTCAACGCCTTCGCCCCGAAGCTCGACGACTTCAACAGCGCTCGCACCCGCCTCCAGCGTGAGGGCAGCGAGACGAAGCGGCGGCTCGAGGCCAAGGAACGCCAGTTCGAACGCGATTCCGAGGGTGTCTACGGCGACGACTGGTGGGAGATCGGTGGCTCGATGCCGCCGGAGCTCGAAGCCCTTCGCAACGAGATGCGCGACCTCGAGGACGACCTCGACCGCCTCCGTCGGCAGTTCGACAACGAGGAAGAGTCGTTCGAGGACGCCGTCAAGATGGCGATCCGTCTCATCGACGAGGCCGACGACGTCCTGTACGACTCGGCGTTCCAGCAGTGGTGGGATCAGCACGGCGAGAAGATCGTCGACATCGCCCGCACGCTGCTGCAGATCGCGGCGGTCGTCGTGGCGATCGCCAGCATCATCTTCACCGGTGGCGCGGCCCTTCCCCTGGCGGCGTTCATCATCGCCGGCGCTCTCCTCGCCACCAGCACCGCCAAGATCGTCGGCACCGCCGCCGCCCACGGCTGGGATGAGGTCACCGCCGACATGTGGATGGACTTCGCCGGCGATCTGCTCGGGGTCATCACCGCCGGGCTCTCCTACAACGCCAAGGCGCTCTCGCTCGCCGGTGCCGACAAGGCCGACGACGCCGCCCGGTTCCTGACCTACGCACAGCGCGCCGAGAAGGTCGAGTCGGCCTTCTCGATCGGGACCGGTGGCTACCAGATCAGCCAGGGCGACTACATCGGTGGCGCCTTCAGCATCGCCGGCGGCGCACTCGAGTTCGCCAACATCGACGCCCTCGACGCGGTCCACGGCGCCGAAGCGGTCAAAATCGCGGGCGGCGCGACCGGCGCCTTCGGCGGCATGGAGGATCTCGGTTGGACCGGGACCGACTGGGTCGACGGCGGCAACGAGGCCATCCACACCGAGGTGGTCGAGCCGGTCATCGAAGGTCTCGGTGCAGCGCTCGAACACTTCGGCGACGCGTTCTCCGACAATCCCGGTCCCGTCGTCTTCGAAGCGGATGGCGCCACCGCCGCCGAAGCCTCCCCAGCCGAATGGCCGGGCCTCGAGGAAGGTGGCCACCGATGACCGGATCGACCCCGTGCGACGTGAGGGTTCCGCTCCCGCCGATCTGGGGCGCCCACGTCATCGACGAGGAGAAGCGCATCAGCACCGAAGCCGAGATCGCCGAGATCCTCGAGGGCAAGGTCGACGATCCGGAGGCGATGGCCGCCGCGCAGTGGGACGACTACATGCAGCGGGCCGGCGGCGGTACCGCACCGTTGTTCATCGCCTCGTTTCGTGAGGACTTCGAGGACGAGAGCACACTCGCCGCCACCATGACGGTGATCCACAACCAGGCCGGCGACCTCGAGACCTGGGCCGAGGCGTTCGAGGACGCCGAGCCATGCACCGTCTCGGACCGCGACGCCGTGTTGACCTACGAGGCGACGACGGTCGGGATTCCCGGCCTCGCCGACGAACCGATCACCGTGTGCACGTGGCGCTGGATCGTCGACTTCGACGAGACCTCGACGGTGGTGTTCAGCTTCAGCTCCCCGAATCACGAGCTGCAGAAGCAGCTCTATGACCACTACGAGTCGATCATGGCCGACGTGACGATCACAGCGACCGAACCGCCGGCCGACGCCGACTAAGAGCTAGGCGGCCTGGCGAGCCTCGGCGGTGGCGATCACGAACGCGGCGAACGCAGGGCACTCGTCGAGCACGGTGACGAACTCGCGACGGTTGAAGGCGAGCACCTGCGCAGCGGACGACGAGACGACCGTGGCGTTGCGTCGCGTGTTCTCGAGCAGGGCGATCTCGCCGACGATGTCGCCGGCGCCGAGGGTGGCGACGACGGCGTCGTCACGGCTGACCTCGACCGAACCGGACAAGATCACCAGGAACTCGCGGCCGAACGTGTCCTCGTTGATGAGGGCGACATCGGCCTCGACATCGACGATCGTGCCGCGACGCATCACGGTCTCGAGCTCGGCGGAGGGAACCGCGGTGGCCAGTGCGGAACCGACGAGGGGGTTGGGGGTGTCGATACGACGGCGGAGCAACATGGGGGACCTCCGATGGAGCTGGGGATGCTGCTGCTTACAGCGTAAGGATCGGCCGGTTCGGCGCCTCGATGATGCGACGAACGTCACGCCATCGCTTGACGAACCGGTCAGTGGTTCGAAACACTGCGGGTATGACCGATTTGAACGATCGTTCAACCCCCGTCGCCTTGCCGACCGCCGCCGCCCACGACACGATCCGCACCGGCTTCGACCCGAACCCGGCCGCCTCGATGTCGTTGCGCGCCGAGGCCTACACCGAGGCCGAATGGTTCGCCTACGAGCAGCAGGCGATCTTCCGTCGCAGCTGGCAGTGGGTCGGCCACGTCGAGAAGCTCCGCGAGCCCGGGAGCTATGTGACCACCGAGGTCGCCGGCATGTCGATCGTGGTCGTGCGCACCAAGGACGCCCAGCTCAAGGCCTTCTACAACGTCTGCAAGCACCGAGCCCACGAGCTGATCTTCGGCGAGGGCACGACCCGCAGTCTCGTGTGCCCGTACCACGCCTGGACCTATGACCTCGACGGCAACCTCACCGGCGCCCGTCGCACCAACGACCTCATCGGCTTCGACCAGTCCGAGATCTGTCTCGACGAGGTGCAGGTCACCGAGTTCGGCGGCTTCGTCTACGTCAACCTCGACCCGGCCGCTGCGCCGCTCCACGAGCAGGCCGGCGACCTCGGCGCCGAGATCGCCCAATGGGCCCCCGACGTCGAAGAACTCACGTTCGCCCACCGGCTGACCTACGAGATCAACTCGAACTGGAAGAACGTCGTCGACAACTTCCTCGAGTGCTACCACTGCCACGTCGCCCACAAGGACTTCGTGTCGCTCGTCGACATGGACACCTACCAGGTCACCACCCATGGGATCTACAGCTCCCACATGGCCGAAGCCGGCAAGAGCACCAACAGCGCCTACGACGTGAGCGACGCCACCGTCACCGACCACGCGGTCTGGTGGCTGTGGCCCACGACCTGCCTGATGCGCTACCCGGGGCGCGGCAACTTCATCGTCATGCACATCATCCCGGTCGGTCCCGACAAGACCCTCGAGACCTACGACTTCTTCCTCGAGACCGCCGAGCCCAACGAGGCCGAGCTGGATTCGATCCGCTACATCGACGAGGTCCTCCAGCCCGAGGACATCGGCCTCGTCGAGAGCGTCCAGCGGGGGATGCGCACCCCCGCCTTCGATCAGGGACGGATCGTGCACGATCCCGAAGGTTCGGGCCTGTCCGAGCACGCCGTCCACCACTTCCACGGACTCGTGCTCGACGCCTACCGCGCCGCCCGCTAGACGAGAGACCATGGATGCCGTCGACGAGCTGACCGCGCGGGCACGCCGATGGATCACCGGGGGCGACGACAACCCCCGCGACGACATCGAGGCCGCGATGCGCGAGGCCCACGGGTACGACCTCGCGCGGCTCCACCACGCCCGCGCCACGGTCGTCCAAGGATTCGAGCACGACCTCGCGACGCGTGACCTGCTCGCGGCCGCAGACGGCTACGCATCCGCCGGGCACCATGCCGCCGCCACCGCGGCGACCGCCGGTGCCGCGACGTGTCTCCAGGCCGCCGGCCGCTGGGACGAGTCCCTCGAACTCGCGGTCCGAGCCACCGGACAACTCGTCGACGTGGATCCTGACGAGCTCGACGCGGCTCGGGCTGCCACCGCGCTCAACGCGTTCTACGGCCAGATCGGGGCGTTCCAGCTCGCCGCCCCGTTCGGGCGGCGCTGCCTCGACGCCGCCGCACGATCCGACTCGATCCCGCCGCTCGCGGCGTTCAATCCGGCGGCCGTCGCCCTCGAGG
>CAZEML010000151.1:0-10786 GCA_964513285.1 uncultured Candidatus Nemicrothrix sp. | reverse complement strand
AGGCGGTCGTCGCCGCCGCCGACGGTGCGGCGCTGGCGTTCGAAGCCGACGTGGCCGACTCGACGGCGATGGCCGAAGTCGTCGCCGCGGTGACGGCCGAGCACGGCCGGCTCGACGCGCTCGTCTGCGCGGCGGGGATCGTCGCCGGTGGCACGCCCGCGTGGGAGGTCAGCGATGACGAGTGGTCGGCCGTGATGAGCACCGACCTCACCGGTGTGTTCACCACCACCCGTGCCGCGGTTCCCGCGATGCTCGAATCAGCCAGCGGACGGATCGTGACGGTCGCGTCCGCCGCCGGTTCACTCGGCCTTCGGCACATGGCGCCCTACGCGGCGGCGAAGCACGGCGTGATCGGCTTCACCCGCTCGCTGGCCGCTGATCTGGCCGGTACGACCATCACGGCCAACGCGGTGTCGCCGGGTTCGACCACGACGGCCGGGCTCGACGAGTCGGCCCGGATCTACGAGCTCGGCTCGGTCGAGGAGTTCGTCCGCCACCAGGAGCCGCTCGGGCGTCTGATCGACCCCGGTGAGGTCGCGGCGACGATCGCCTGGCTCTGCTCGCCGGCGTCTTCGGCGATCACCGGCGCGGTGATCCCGGTCGACGGCGGCATGACGGCGACGCCGTAGCTCAGGCCTGTTCGACCGCGGCGACGAGCGGCGCCGGAAGCCGAGCGTCGGGGGAGCGCAGGACCCGGTCGGCATACCGGTTCGGCCGACCCGAGATCGAGCGCAGCCATCGGTGCATCTGGGCCTCGAACGGCTGGTCACGCCACGACGGCTGCTTCTGCAGGGTGCGGAACGCCTGAAGGTCATCCTCTTCGTCGAGGAGCGCCTCGAAGCCGGAGCGGTCGACGGCCCGGATGAGTTCGTCCTCCAGGTCGCGGACACACACGTGGATCCGGTCGGCCGCGAAATGCGGAGCGCCATCGGCCGCGACGGCGAAGAGTTCGGCTTCCGCTTCGTCGACCAGTCCGCTCATGCGGAGACCGTCGCGGTCACCGATCTCGGCGACGAGGTTTCGTACCGCGTGGGCGCCGCCGATCGGCAGGACGACGATCGCCTCGGCTCGGAGATCTCGGCCCAGTCGATCGGCCATGGTCTCGAGTGCGATCTGGTCGCTGATCCCCTCGACGAGGATGATCGATGACGCGTCGCGGGCGCGGGCGAGCGCTTCGTCCGTCGCCCGGATCGTCGCGTCCGGCCCGGTCTCGTAGTCGTGCACCCCGGCCATGGCGACATCGTCGCGCGGTGGCGGGGTTCGCTACTCCGAAATCAGCTCGAGCAGCAGGTCCTTGAAGAGGAATGCCTCGTCGGGGTCGTCGGGCCACTCGTGGGTTCCGAAGTGGACGTTGCGACCGTGGATCCGGCTCATGATCGTGGCGTGGCGCATCGCCGAATAGACCATCTCGAATCGCAGGTCGCCGACGTCGACCCCGCTCGCGTCTCGGTACTGGGCGCGCACGTCCTCGGGGCGCAACATCGCGGGCAGGGTGGGCATCTCGTACTTGGCCATCAGGTACTCGAAGAAGCGGTGCAGGAAGCACATCCAGCCCACGTCCAGCGACGGTGGCGCGATGGTCGCCATCTCCCAGTCGAGCACCGCGACGGGGTCGGTGCCGTCGGCGGTGTACATGATGTTGCCGATGCGGCTGTCGCCCCAGGAGATGGCGGCGGCGGGCTCCTCGGCCGGCCAGTTCGCCTCGATCCACTCGAAGGCCCGCTCGATCGTCGGGAACCGGCGCCCGGCGCCCTCGCAGGTCCACTCGTAGTAGGCGCGCTCGGCGGCGTAGTGGCGCCGCAGCGGCGTGTCGCCGAGTGACGGGTCGGCCTCCAAGAAGTCGGCCTTCCCGTCGGTGATGTCGATCGCGTGGATCCCCGCCAACACCTCGACGCTCGCCCGTTGGAGCGCCATGAGGTCGTCCTCGGAGAGATCCCGTACCCAGCCGCCGATCGCATAGGGCGGGATGTCGGGCGGGACTCGACCGTCGACCTTGGCCATGACGAAGAACGGTTGATCGAGGTGGGCCGGGTCGAGTTCGAGCCAGCGCAGCTCGGGCACCGGCACGTCGCTGTGCGCAGCGATGAGCGAGATCAGACGATGCTGCTTCTCGAGGTCGTAGGTGGGAAAGACCGGCACGTCGCTCGCGGCGGGAGCCACCCGCGCGACGAACGAACCGGACTCACCGTTCCACTCGGCGTCGAAGAAGAGCGACTCGCTCGACATCCCGTTCGACTCGGGTGACGAGACCGGACCGATCGTCGCGTTCGGGTCGCCGGTCGTTGTGCGCAGCCACGCCTGCAACCGCTCGCGCAACTCCTCCGGGGTCCGCGAGGTCTTGACGACCACGATGTCGTCGTCGAGCGATGCTTCGGGCTCCTCGTGCTCCATGGCCGAACGGTAGCGACGCCGCCTGGCTGCCGTCGAAGCCCAGCCCTACCGTGACGGCATGACGACCCACACGACCGCAGGCGGCATCGACTTCGTTCGCACCCCCGACGAACGGTTCGCCGACCTCGACGACTTTCCCTACGAGCCGAAGTACGGGACCGTCGACGGCCTCCGCATGGCCTACATCGACGAAGGACCCGAGGACGCCCACCCGATCGTGCTGCTGCACGGCGAGCCGTCGTGGAGCTACCTCTACCGCCGCATGATCCCGACCCTGCTGGACGCCGGGTACCGCGTCGTCGCCCCCGACCTCATCGGCTTCGGGCGATCCGACAAGCCGACCGACCCCGGCTACTACACGTACGCCCAGCACGTCGCGAACGTCGAGTTCTTCCTCGATGCCAACGTCCATGAGCCCTGCACCGTCTTCGCCCAGGACTGGGGTGGGCTGGTCGGTCTTCGCCTCGTGGGGCTCCAGCCCGAACGGTTCGCACGGGTCGTGATCGGCAACACCGGCCTCCCCGTGGGCGAGTCCCTCGGGGCGGGCTTCGACTTCTGGCTGGCGTTCTCCCAGGAGTCCCAACTCAGCGACATCGGTGGGCTGTTCCGGCGGGCGATCGCCGCCCGCGAGCTGACCGACCACGAGGTCGCGGCCTACGACGCGCCCTTCCCGTCCGCCGACCATCGCGTCGGCGCCGTCGTCTTCCCGACCCTGGTGCCGATCACCCCCGACCACGCGGGCGTGGCGGAGAACCTCACCGCGTGGGCGGGGCTCGAGACCTTTGACCGGCCGTTCCTCACCCTGTGGTGCCCCGAGGACCCGGTGCTCGGCGAGCTGGCCGGCGAGTTCGTGGAGCGCGTCCCGGGTGCGGCCGGTCAGCCGCATCAGGAGTTCCGGCCGGGCGGACACTTCCTCCAGGACGACTGGGGTCCCGAACTCGCCGCGGCGATGGTCGCCTGGATGGCCGCCGACTGACCAGGCCGTCTCGTCGGGTCGCGAACTCCGTGTTACCGGTCTGTTTCGCCACAGGACAGCGAGTCAGATCGTCGTTAGGTTCCCCACCGTGGAACCGAGGGACGGGTTCTTCGATGAGATGTTCGGCTCGGGCGGTGGCGCCGTCCGGGCGCCGTACCGCGCCTACGACGAGTGGTTCTCCGCCGAAGAGCCGCGGCGGTTGCTCGCCAAGTCCGCCGAAGCCGAGCGGGTGTTCCGCCGCACCGGCATCACCTTCAACGTCTACGGCGACGACGACGCCGAGGAACGCCTGATCCCGTTCGACATCGTGCCCCGGGTCATCGGTTCGACCGAGTGGGCCACGATCGAACGCGGCGTTCAGCAGCGGGTCCGCGCGCTCAACGCCTTCCTCCACGACATCTACCACCGCCGCGAGATCCTCCGGGCCGGACGCATCCCGGTCTCGTTGATCGCCGAGAACGCCGCCTTCCTGCCCGCGATGATCGGCCACTCGCCCCCGGGCGGGGTCTACACCCACGTCGTCGGCGTCGACATCATCCGTGCCTCCGAAGACCGCTTCATGGTGCTCGAGGACAACTGCCGCACACCGTCCGGGGTCTCGTACATGCTCGAGAACCGGGAGACGATGATGCAGATGTTCCCGGAGCTGTTCGCCAGCCACCGGATCCGGCCCGTCGGCGACTACCCCCAGAACCTCCGGGCCTCGCTCAGCGCTTCGGCCCCGCCCGCGACCGATGACGGTCAGGCCGTCGTGGCCGTGCTCACCCCCGGCATCCACAACTCGGCCTACTTCGAACATGCGTTCCTCGCCGATCAGATGGGGGCCGAGCTCGTCGAGAGTCGCGACCTCGAGATCGTCGACGGTCGAGTCGCGATGCGAACGACTCGTGGCCCGCTCCCGATCGACGTGCTCTACCGGCGAGTCGACGACGACTTCCTCGATCCGCTCGCCTTCAACCCCGACTCGATGTTGGGCGTGCCGGGGATCATGGACATCTACCGGTCGGGCGGCATCACGATCGCCAACGCCCCCGGTGGTGGGATCGCCGACGACAAGGCGATCTACAGCTACGTCCCCGAGATCATCGAGTTCTACACGGGCGAGAAGCCGATCCTCGACAACGTGCCGACCTGGCGCTGCGGCGAACCCGACTCGCTCGCCTACGTGCTCGACCACCTGCCCGAACTCGTCGTCAAGGAAGTCCACGGCTCCGGCGGGTACGGGATGCTCGTCGGGCCGGCCGCGTCCAAGAAGGAGCTGCGGGAGTTCACCAAGAAGCTCACCGCCCGTCCCGACAACTACATCGCCCAGCCCACGATCGCCTTGTCGACGGTGCCGGTCCTGACCCGCGCCGGTCTCGCGCCGCGTCACGTCGACCTGCGCCCGTTCGCCTTGGTCGGGCCGGGACGCATCCAGGTCAGCCCCGGTGGCCTCACGCGGGTCGCGATGAAGAAGCACTCACTCGTCGTCAACTCCAGCCAGGGCGGCGGCACCAAAGACACCTGGGTGGTGGACGACTGATGCTGGGTCGCACCGCCGGCGGTCTGTACTGGATGTTCCGGTACCTGGAGCGCAGCGAGAACACCGCGCGCCTGATCGAGGCCGGCATGCGGATCGCGCTCACCCGGTCGTCGGATCTCTACGACGAGTGGGACTCGGTCCTGTCCACCGCCGGTCAGCGCGACGGGTACCTCGCCCGCCACGACGACGTCGATCCGGCGGCGGTCATCGACTTCCTGCTCCGAGATCGCGACAACCCGTCGAGCGTCCGATCGGTCGTCGACCTCGCCCGATCCAACGCCCGCGAGGTTCGCACCGCGCTCACCCGTGAGGTGTGGGAGGCCACCAACGCGACGTGGCTCGCGGTGTGCGACGCGCTGCAGCGCCCCATCGCCACCCGCGACCTGCCGCGGGTGTTGAGCCTGATCCGCCAGGAGAGCGCCTACGTACGCGGCGCGTTGCACGGCACGATGCTGCGCAACGACATCTACAACTTCGCTCGACTCGGCACCTTCCTCGAACGCGCCGACAACACCGCCCGCATCCTCGACGTGAAGTACTACGTCTTGTTGCCATCGCCGCTCGACGTCGGGAGCTCGCTCGACAACGCCCAGTGGGAGACGATCCTTCGCAGCGTGTCCGCCCAGCGGGCTTTCCGTTGGCGCAGCGGCGGTGTGGTGACGGCGTCGGGGATCGCGGACTTCTTGATCCTCGATCCGCAGATGCCGCGGTCGCTCGCGTTCTGTTACGACAAGATCGATCGCAACCTGGTGCATCTGGCCTCGGACTACGCCCAACAGCACCGGTGTCACGAGCTGTCGCACGACCTGCGCCTCCGACTCGCCGGGCGGTCGATCGACACGATCATCGACGACGGCCTCCACGAGTTCCTGTCCGACTGCATCGCCGCGAGCAACGACCTCGGCGCCCAGATCGAACGCGACTACCGGTTCAACAGCTGATGCGGCTCACGATCACCCACACCACCCGCTATCGCTACGACGAGCCGGTCGCCTACGGCCTGCACGAGCTTCGGCTCATCCCCCGTTCGGGTCCGACGCAGACCGTCGAGTGGTGGGACACCCGGATCGAAGGCGGTTCCCGGCAGGTGCGGCTCGCCGACCACCACCGCAACGTCGTCGAGTTGGTGCGGGTCGACTCCGGCGCGACCGAGACCGTGGTCGTGGCGAGCGGCGGGATCGACACCATCGACACTGCGGGCGTGGTCGGTCCCGATCAGGGTCACACGCCCCGGTGGCTGTACCGGCGGCCCACCCCGCTGACCACGCCCGGATCCAACGTGCGTCGGCTCACGCGAGGCATCGACCGCGGGGCCGCCGACCTCGACGTCTTGCACGGGCTGTCGGCCATCGTGCGCGAGAGCGTCGACTATGTGCCGGGGGCGACCGAGGTCGACACGCCGGCTGAGGCCGTCGTCGAAGCGGGGAGCGGGGTCTGCCAAGACCACGCCCACGTGTTCGTCACCGCGGCCCGAGTGCTCGGGTTCCCCGCCCGGTACGTGTCGGGCTACCTGTTCGTCGAGGGCGGGCAGGAAGACGCCAGCCACGCCTGGGCCGAGGTGTCGGTCGAGGGACTCGGCTGGGTCGGCTTCGACGTCGCCAACCAGATCTCCCCGGACGAGCGCTACGTCCGGATCGCGGTCGGACTCGACTATCGCGAAGCCGCGCCCATCTCGGGGGTGCGACACGGGCCCGGAGGCGAGACACTCGAGGTCGACGTCACCGTGACCGAGCCCGGGAGCGCCCAGCAATGACCTACTGCGTCGGGATGAGACTCGACCACGGCCTCATCTTCATGTCCGACACCCGCACCAACGCCGGGGTCGACAACATCTCCACCTTCACGAAGATGCATCAGTGGTCGGTGCCGGGTGAGCGCGCCATCACCGTGCTGTCCGCGGGCAACCTGGCGACGACCCAGGCGGTCATGTCCGTGCTCGACGAACGAACGAAGGCGCCCGCGGACCGGGACCCGTCGATCCTCGAAGCGCCGACGATGTTTCGGGTCGCGGAGCTGGTCGGTGAGGTGCTGTCCTCCACGATCGCCCGCCACAAGGGGGAGGGGCCCAACGCGGAGTCGACCTTCGACGCCACCCTGATCATCGGTGGACAGATCACGGGCATGCCGCCGCGTCTGTTCCTCGTCTACCCCGAAGGGAACTTCATCGAGGCGAGTGCCGACACGCCGTTCCTGCAGATCGGCGAGACCAAGTACGGCAAGCCGATCCTCGTGCGGGCCTTCGAGCCGACGATGTCGTTCGCCGAAGCGGTCAAGTTGCTGTTGGTCTCGTTCGACTCGACGATCAAGGCCAACCTGTCGGTCGGCGCCCCACTCGATGTGGCCTGGTACGAGAACGACTCGCTGGCCGCGATGGAGCCCCGACGCATCGGCCGGGACAACCCCGACTGGCAGGCGGTGTCGGCCGGCTGGGGCGACGCCCTGCGGTCGGCGTTCGGTTCCCTCGCCGACCCGGACCTGGACGCGCTCCCATCCGTGTGACCGCGGCGGTCAGGCAGGCACCACGAGGCCGTGGGCGACCGCGAGGCGCCAGAAGCGGGCGAGAAACGCCGCCATCTGTTCCCGGGTGACGTTGTCGGCCGGCGAGTACGTCGTCGGTGAGGTCCCCGTCGTGATGCCGAGGTGGTAGATGCACCGCACGTCGAGCGCCGCAAACGACGAGTCGGCGACATCGGTGAGCGGGCTGGTGTTCGCCGCACAGTCGCCGCCGGCCGCTCGCCACAGACGCGCCAGGAAGGCGGCCATCTGCTCACGCGTGACGAGTCCGTCGGGTGCGTAGGTCGAGGGGCCGGTTCCCTGGGTGACGCCGAGTCCGAAGATGCAGGCGATGTCATCTTGCGCGAACGACCCATCGATGTCGGTGAAGTCGGTCTCGACCGACGCGCAGGAGCGGCTCATGGCTCGCCACAGGCGGGCGAGGAAGGCTGCCATCTGTTCGCGGGTGACGAAGTCGGATGGGGAGTACGCCGTCGGTGAGGTCCCCTGGGTGACGCCCAACACGAAGATGCATGCCACGTCGTCGAAGGCGAACGACGTCGGCGACAGGTCGGTGAATGGGGTCTCGCCTTCCGGGCACTGGGTCGGTCCGCAGGCCCACCGGGGCCATCTCGCCTCGGCGACGGGGCTGGTGTCGATGTCGGTGACGGTGCCCGTCGCGACGTCGATGATCGAGATCCCGCGGGCCGGATCGAAGGCCAGGAGCCGGGTGCCATCGGCGGACCACGACTCGCCCTGGAGGTCGCGGTCATCGTCGGTGGTGAGTCGTCGTTGGCCGGTCCCGTCGGCGTTGATCAGCATCGTCTGGAACTCAGCGACGCCATCGATCGAGGCGATCCACGCCACCTGGGACGAGTCCGGCGACCACACGACCGACTCGCTGTTGGTCAGATCGGTGGCATCGACGAGTGGTACGAACCCGAGGCCGCGATCGATGCTGATCTCGCCGGACGCTCCCGGCGCGATGCGGGTCAGCCCGTCGGGGGAGAGTCCGACCCGTCGGTGCGGTTCGTCCTCGAGGGTCGGTTTGGTGCCGACGAGGTCGCCGGTGTTGATGACCGTGTTGAAGGGCGGTCCCGTCCGCAGGCCGCCCCAGACGACGCGTCCGTCCGGGGCGACGCTCGGGTGCCACGCGTCGGTGGAGTCGGCGTTGGTGTCGAGTCGGCGCTCGCCGGTGCCATCGGTCTCGATCGCGTAGACCCCGCGGTCGTTGAAGAAGGCGGCGCCGTAGACGAGCGTCTGGCCGTCGGCCGTCCACGCGGGCGGGCTGTTGACCACGAGGTTGAACGCGCTCTCGAGTTCGGTGACGTCCGCCCCGGTGATGTCGGCGACGTGGAGGGATCGTCCGAGCCATGCGACCTGCTGACCATCGGCGGAGACGGCGAGCTCGGAGATCTCATCACCGTCGGGGGATCGGTGGATCTCGACGAGGACCGATCCGTCGGGGTTCGCGCTGAACAGTTCGGCTCGGCTGGAGAACCGGCTCCCGGCGAAGACGATCCGCTCCTGGCCTGCGCACGAGTCGACGCGGACCGCCCCTGCGGGCTCCACCGCTTCCCCTCCGACGGCGATGACGCTCAACGCCGCGGCGACCGCAACGAACCAGACCAGACGAGTCATGAAGGCCTCCCGTGGCGACCGTACAAGAGCTTCTTCGCCCCCGATCGTCGCCAGCCTGAGAACGAGTCTTGGAACTGACGAGATTCGGCGTCCGCTGGTACCTTCGCGGCCGCACCCCAGCCTGAGGAGACCGTCATGAAGACCCGTGCTGCCGTTCTGCGCGAAGTCGGCGCCGACTGGAGCGTCGAGGAGATCGAGCTCGACGACCCCAAGGAGGGCGAGATCCTCGTCAAGACCGGCGCTGCCGGCATGTGCCACTCCGATGAGCACGCCCACGACGGCACCATGCCGGTGCCGCTGCCGATCGTCGGCGGCCATGAGGGTTCGGGCACCGTCATCGGGCTCGGCCCGGGCGTCACCCAGTTCGAGATCGGCGACCAAATCTCCTGCTCGTTCATCCCGTCGTGCGGCAAGTGCACCTGGTGTGCCCGGGGCCAGCAGAACCTGTGCGACCTCGGCGCTCATCTGATGGAGCCCGGCATGATCGACGGCACGTTCCGCCATCACGACGCCGCCGGCAACCCACTCACCCCGCTCCTCAAGCTCGGCACCTTCGCCGAGCACATGGTCTTGAGCGTCGACTCCGCCATCAAGGTGCAAAAGGACGTCCCGGCCGGCCCCGCCGCGCTCGTGTCCTGTGGCGTCACCACCGGCTACGGCTCGGCCGTCAACCGGGCCGAAGTCACCGCGGGCGACACCGTGATCGTCGTCGGGTGTGGCGGTCTCGGCACCGCCGCCATCCAGGGCGCGAAGGTCGCCGGCGCCAAGAACGTCGTCGCCGTCGATCCCTCGGAGTTCAAGCGCGAGAGCGCGATGGAGTTCGGCGCCACCCACACCGCCCCGTCGATGGAAGAAGCGATGGAGATGGTGGGCGCGATGACCGAAGGCGTCATGGCCGACTCGACGATCCTCACGCCGTCGGTCCTCACCGGCGACCTGATCGCGCCGGCCCAGTTCCTCACCCGCAAGGGCGGCACCGTCGTCGCCACCGCGGTGGCCCCCGCCGAGCAGATGGACGTGCAGCTCAACCTGTTCGCCTTCTCGATGATGAACCAGGAGCTCAAGGGCTGCCTGTTCGGCTCGACGGCGCCTCGCAAGGAGATCCCGCACCTGCTGTCGATGTACCAGGCCGGTCAGCTCAAGCTCGACGAGATGATCACCAACACCTACACCCTCGACCAGGTCAACGAGGGCTACGCCGACATGATGGCGAACAAGAACGTCCGCGGCGTCATCACCTTCGACTGACGGAGCCCCGTTGAGCAATCTGACCGATCCCGGCGTCGTCGACGCCCTCTGTGAACGCGTCGTCGGCCGACGGCGCGAACTCGAGGTGCTCGTCGCCGCGCTCGCGGCGAGTCGCCACGTGCTGCTCGAAGGCCCGCCGGGCACCGGCAAGTCCACGATCCTGCGCGAGGTCGCGGCTGCGGCCGGCACCGGGTTCGTGTTCGTCGAGGGGAACGCCGAGCTGACACCGGCGCGTCTCGCCGGTCAGTTCGACCCGTCACGGGTGCTCGAGGACGGCTACACCCCCGATGTGTTCGTCGACGGCCCGTTGGTCGAGGCGCTGCGCAACGGTTCGCTGCTCTACGTCGAGGAGCTCAACCGGGTGCCGGAGGAGACGGTCAACCTCCTGATCACGGTGATGTCGGAGGGGGAGCTCACCCTTCCTCGACTCGGCACCATCCCCGCTGCCGATGGCTTCCGACTGGTCGCAGCGATGAACCCGTTCGACAACATCGGCACGGCTCGAGTCTCGGGCG
>CAZEML010000150.1:0-10828 GCA_964513285.1 uncultured Candidatus Nemicrothrix sp. | reverse complement strand
ATGCTCGAGTTCGGGCGCCTCGGGCGCCGGCTCCTGTGCGAGGGTGCGCATCGCCCGACGCATGCGGCGGTAGTTGGCGACCTCGACCTGGCACCGCAGACACTGCTGGACGTGCTCGCTCGCGGCGGCGCTCAGCGCCGAGTCGTCGGCGCCGGCGAGCTCCTCGGCGTGTTCGAGGCACGGGTCGAGGGTGGTGGATTCAGACGGCATTGAGATTCTCCCCTGGGAGTGGGAACACCTGCTCGCGGAGGCGGCGGCGGGCGCGGTGGAGACGGACTTTGGCGGCACTGACCGAGATGCCGAGTTCTTCGGCGATCGCTTCGTGCGGGAGGTCGTACACGTCGCGCAGCACGACGACGGCACGCAGCCGAGGCGGGAGATCCTGGATCGCTTCGTCGAGCTGATCGCGCAGGTCGGCGGTCTCCGCGGAGATCACCGGGTCACGGTCGGGATGCTGGTCGACGACGACGGCGTCGTCGACGAGTTCTTCGTGGCGATGCCGGCCGCGCCGGGTCAGGTGGGTCGACGCGGTGTTGGCGACGATGCGGTAGAGCCACGTGCTGAAGCGCGCGTCGCCACGGAACCGGCCGATGCTTCGGTAAGCCCTGAGGTAGGCGTCCTGCACCACGTCTCGTGCGTCTTCCTCGTTCCCGGTGAGTCGAATGGCGAGACCGAACGCGTCGCGATGGGTGAGTCGAACCAACTCGTCGAACGCCTCGCGTTCGCCTTCGGCGGCTCGCTCGACCAAGGCAGCCATGTCCAGGTCCGAGGGTTTGGACCCGGACGACCCCGATGGGTTACGTGTCAGGTCCGTGACGATCCGGAGTCGGCGGGGTCGGGCAGTACCCTCCTCGGCCATCCGGAGCCTCCTCGGTCGTGACGATGTGCAGTAGCGACGGACAGATTCGAACTGTCGACCTCTCGATTATGAGTCGAGCGCTCTCACCAACTGAGCTACGTCGCCAAGGTTCCGACGACGAGTCGAACCGACGAGCTCCCTGTCAGAATTGAACTGACGACCTTCTCCTTACCATGGAGACGCTCTGCCGACTGAGCTAAGGGAGCCTGCGCCACACATCACCCGAGGGTGGGCGTGGAGCGTCAGAAATGATGCCACGACGGCACCCGGAACCCAACCCGATTCTCCGGCTGGTCTGATGGAATCATTCGTGTGGGTCATATGGCTCAAGTCCGAGCGGGACTGCGCCGAAGCTCCATCTATGCGATTCGAGCGACTGGTCATCGAAGCCGACGAGAACACCTTCTCGTTGGATTTCCACCCCCGCCTGACCGTGATCTCCGGCGTTGGCCGCCTGGAGCGTGAAGGTCTCATCAGCGAGCTGGTCGGCTCGTTGAGTTCGAGCCGGGCCGGCGTGCACGCCGAGATCATGGCCGACAACGGCAACCGGTTCGCCATCTTCCGGCCGTTCGGGGCCCGGGCCCGCGTCATCGATGTCGACGCGTCGGCCGACGTCAGCGCCCGGTTCGCCGACGCCGAAGGCCGGGTCGACCTCCTGGCGGTCGCCGGGCTCGACATGCGGTCGGCCAAGCGATCGCTCCGGGTGACCTCGAACGACTTGACGACGAGCACCCATCACGACGAGATCATCCGTCGGCTCGCCATGACCGACGCCGAGGAACTGTGGGGTGCCTCGGCCCGGGTGGCGACGGCACAGGCGGAGCTCGACCAGGCCGCCGAGGAGAGCGGATCGGCTCCCGAGGACGCCGCGGTGGTGGCCCGCATCGAGGACCAGCATCAGAAGTTCGAGGACGCGCAGGCCCGCGCCGAGAAGTTCCGCAAGATCAGCTTCATCGGCGGCGCACTGGCCGCGCTGGCCGCGGTGCCGTCGGCGATGTTCGTGAGCCAGATGGTGGCGATGGGGTGGGTCATCCTCGCCGCGGTGGTCACGATGATCTCGTTCGTGCAGAACCAGCGCATGGAACGGGCTCGCAAGGCCGAGAACGAGGCGCTGGCCGCGGCCGGCGCGGAGTCCTACCTCGGCTTCCACCTCCAGCGGGTCAACGGGCTGCTCGACAGTGAGCAGGCCCGCAAGCGTCTCATGGAGGCCGACCACGAGTACGAGGCCGCCATGCAGGCGTGGATGCGTCTCGCCGGCGACATCGTCCCCGACTGGGCGAACGAACACCGCGCCGAGATCGAGGCGACCGCCGACCAGCTGCAGAACATGACCACCTTCGGCTCGGGCCCGATGGTCGACACCGACGACGACCAGATCGCGGCGCTCGCCCATGCGCTCATGCAGCGACTCACCAAGGTCCGCGACATCGGCCCGGCCGGCGAGAGCCTGCCGCTGGTGCTCGACGACGCCCTCGTGGGGCTCGACTCCGACATGAAGGCCTCCCTGCTCGAGTTGCTCGTCCACTCCTCGGACGATCAGCAGATCGTGTTCTTGACCCAGGACTCCCAGGTCACCGAGTGGGCCCGGGTCGAAGCGATCACCGGCGAACTCGCCATTCTCGAGCCGGGCGGTGCCCCGGAGGATTCGACGGTCGACGTCACCGACGCGGCCGTCAACGTCGCCTGACCCACCGGCGCCGACCGGACCGGAGGCGGGTTCGGTACGGCCGGCGCCGGGTCAGCCGATGACGATCGTTGGTATGCAGGGTCGATGCCACGCCTCCGGGCGTGGCATCGTCTCGTCATGACCGACTTCGAGACTCTCCTCGTCGCCGCCGACGATCGCATCGGCCGCATCACCCTCAACCGGCCCGACTCGCTCAACCCGTTGTCGACCACCTGTCTCGAGGAACTCGCGGCCGCCGCGGACTGGTTCGACGCGCGCCCCGAGGTTCGCGTCGTGATCGTGCACGGCGCCGGGCGGGCGTTCAGTGCCGGCGCCGACCTGGCGAGCTTCGGGAGCTCCGACGACGACGCTCCACTCCCCCGCGACGCGGCCGATGCCGGGCGGCGGATGGCGGAGGCGATCGAGCAGATGGAGGCGGTCACGATCGCCGCGATCCACGGTCACTGTGTCGGGGGCGGTGTCGTCTTGGCCGCCGCATGCGATCTCCGGGTCGCGGCGGCATCGACGCGCTTCGCGATCCCCGAGGTCGACCTCGGCATCCCGCTCGCGTGGGGCGGGATTCAACGACTCGTGCGAGAGATCGGCCCGGCCGCGACCCGCGAACTCGTGCTGACGTGCCGGCCGTTCTCCGCCGCGGAGGCCAAGGCCCTCGGCATGCTCAACACGATCGCCGATGACGGTGCCCATCTCGCCGAGGCCGAGGCCCTGGCCGAGAACCTGGCCACCAAGTCGACCCTGACCCTGCGATCGACGCTGAAGGCGGTCGACGCCGCCGCCGAGGAACTCGTGTCGACCCTCACCGCGTGGTCCGATGCCGACTCCCTCGTCAACGCCCTCCACGACCCCGAGTCGCGGGCGGTGGCGGCCGCCTATCTGAAGTCGCGGGGCCGCTAGAGCGGCGCGCTGCCGGCGACGTCGTACTTGACGAGGTCGCGTCCGCGGATGTCGAACTCACCGATCTGACGCTGCCACTCCGCCATGTGCGGGGTGGTGAAGTGCGCCGCCAGCGCCTCCTCGCTCTCCCAGACCTCGAACAGCCGAAGCTCGCCTGGCACCGCGGGGTTCGGGGTGAAGAGGTACTCGATGCACCCGGGCTCGGTGCGCACGGTCTCGCCGAACGGCAGGGCGAGCGCCAGCGCGTCGTCGAGTTGTTCGGGAGCGAGGGTGATGGTTCCAGCGATGATGAGCATGTCGAGCGATTCTGGTCGGCAGACTCCGGGAATGCACGTGCCCACGAACCCGGCCAGCCGAGCCCTGATCCTCGGCATCGCGGCCTTCGTGGTGCTCGGCATGACCGACGGGGCGATCGGCACGGTCTGGCCCGATCTGCGCGACGAGTTCGGCCAGACCGACGGGTCGTTCGGACAGGTCTTCGCGTGCCTCGCCGGCGGCTACATGGTCGCGTCGCTGCTCTCGGGCCATCTGAGCGACCGCTTCGGCATGGCCGCGGTGATCCGGGTCGGGTCCGCCGGTGCCATGGTCGCCCTGATGCTGATCGGTACGGGGTGGACCTGGCCGACCACGCTCGCGGGGTTCGCGCTCCTCGGGCTCGGCAACGGCCTGCTCGACGCCACGATCAACGCGTGGGTCGCGGTGAAGCAGGGCGCCCGGGCGATGGGGCTCCTCCACGGGTTCTACGGCGTCGGTGCGGTCGCCGGCCCCCTGGTCGCGACCGCCTTCGTGGCGGGCGGCGATCGGTGGCAGGTGCCCTTCTGGATCTTCGCCGGGTTGCAGATCGCCGTCCTGGTGGCGCTGCCGCTCGCCCGCTCCGGGTTCGACGATCTCCCGGTCGCCGCCGACGTCGAAGCCGCCCAGGAGCACGTCGGCACCGGCTCGGCCCGTCTGTTGCCGATGGTGCTCGCCTGGTTCTTCTTCTACGTCGGCGTCGAGGTCGCGGTGGGTCAGTGGAGCTTCACCCTGCTCACCGAGCAACGCGACATCGGCGAGGTCGCGGCGGGGTTCTTGGTCGCGTCGTACTGGGGTGGCCTCACCGCAGGCCGCTTCCTGCTGGCGGCGGTCGGCGACCGGTGGGCGCCGGAGGTGATGATGACCCAGGCCTCCGCGCTGGCGGTGGTGGGTGCGGTCGTGTTCGCGGTCGATCCCCTCGGCTGGGGCGCGGCCGGTCTCCCCGTCCTCGGCTTCGCTTTCTCGGTGATGTTCCCCGCGGTCGTCAATCGCACGCCCGTGTACCTGGGCGCCGAACGCGCCGCTCGGATCGTCGGCTACCAGTTCGCCGCCTCGTCGGCCGGCGCCATCGTCGTGCCGTCGTTGATCGGCTTCCTGATCGACGGCACCAGCGCCGAGGCGCTGGCCTGGGTGTCGCTCGGGGTCGTGCTCGCGATGGCGTCGATGTGGGGCTTGGTGCGCGCCGGCGCGCCGAAGGGCTCGGCTACTGCGGCGTCGTGAGCAGGCCGGCCTTCGACGAGATGGCGATCGATCGGCGACCAACGACGATGTCGTTGAGATCGAGGCCGTTGGTCATGAAGCCGAGCGAGACGCCGGTCGCCGGGTCGGCCCACGCGATCTGACCCTTCGCACCGCCGTGGCCGAACGCCCAGGCGCTGCTGGCGTGCCCGTGACCTCGGCCCGGGGCCTGTCCGTCGTCGCCGGCGAGGGTGAAGACATGGGTGCGCTGCGCCCCGATCCCGAGCGGATCCTTGTGGGTCTGGCGAACCGTCCGCAGCGCGTCCTCCCGAACCTCGGGCCGCAGGATGGTGCCGTCGTCGTGGAGGATCGCCTGGTACCAGCCGGCGAGACCCGACGCGTTGGTGATCCCGCCACCGCCCGGGTGGCCGAGGGCGCGGGTGGCCGGGTCGTTGAGCTGGCGGAGTCCGTCGTTGGTGACCCCGGTGTCGGGCATCGGCATGCCGAAGAGCCGTTCGAACTCGGCCGGGTCGATCGGTTCGCCGACGTCGACGGCGTCGACGACGCCGTCCTGTTCGTCGAGCGGGATCGCCAGCCACCGCGGCTGACCGGCCGGCGCCATGATCCGTTCGTCGATCACGTCCGGGTACGACCGACCCGTGACCTCCTCGATGAGGTCGCCGAGCACCCAGTGGGCCTGGACCGGGTGGTACTCGTAGCGGGTGCCCGGCTCCCAGGTGGTCCGCCACGTCGCGTACCGCTGGAGCCGTTCGGCCCGCACCGCCGCATCGCGCCCGATCGGCGCACTCGGGAACCCGCCGGCGTGCAACATCACCTGTGACAAGGTGATGTCGGCCTTGCCGTTCTCACCGAACGACGGAAGGACCGAGGCGACGGGCGCGTCGAGGTCGAGCAGGCCTTCGGCGGCGAGCTCGAGGACGGTGAGGCTGACCGTCGGCTTCACCGCGGAGTAGGTGTGGAAGCGCTGATCGTCGCGGGCCTCGCCGTAGGACTCGGCGTAGGCGATGTCGCCCTCGAACCCCACTGCGAGCTGATAGCCGGGCAGTCGTCCTTCATCGACCTCGCGACGGCAGCGAGCGACGAGAGCGTCGAGGCGGGCGGGAAGGATCGTGGCGGTCATGCGCCGACGGTATCGGTCGCGGTCGGTTCGGCTCGAACCCCGGGGCGCGACAGGACCGGTGAGACGGCGGCGAGCCCGCGTCGGCCGACCCGGAGCACCCCGGTCCAGACGCCGACGCCATAGGCCGCGTGATCGACGGCGCGGACGGCGGCGGTGCGAATTCCACCGAGATGACGCGGCGACGGCGCGACTTCGGCCGCGACTGCGGCGGTGAGGAGGACCGCAAGACGCCGCCGCGGTCGGCGACCGGTGAGAGCGACGGAAGCGGTGACCGGAAGCCAGGCGCGCAGGAGCGCGAGCACCGAGGAGCGAGCCGCGGCGAGCAGACCCCCGCGTACGAGCGCCGGGTCGTGGTGAGCACCGAGCGACGCGGCGACCCGCCGATGGGCGGCGACGGCTTCCGCGGCGGCGACACCGACGGCGACCGGCACCGGAGCGACGGTGGCCGACGCGATCGCGGCATACACCCCGACCGGAGCCCGGCTCGGGGCGACCGCCTGGCCGTGACGCTGGGCCAACGCCGCCGCCGATGACCCGTAGTCGCGACGTTGGGTGAGCCACGCCCGCCAGTCGGCTCGAGCTCGATGACGAACCTCGACCGCAGGGTCGTATCTCACGGTGTGGCCCGCGTCGACCAGGCGCCACACGAGGTCGACGTCTTCGCCGAACCGGAGCGCGGGGTCGAATCCACCCGCCTCCTCGAAGGCCGAGGCCCGCACGACGAGCGCGGCCGAGGGCACGTAGGCGACCGATCGACCCGGCCCCACCATCGCCGGCTGGTCGCCGAGATCGAGGGACGGGAACGTCGCCTCGTAGCGTTCGAGCGCGGAGGTCCCGATGTGGGGCCGGACCCGGGGGGCGACCGCAACGACGTCGGGGTCCACGAAGTGGGCGAGCAGCCGGTCGACCCATCCCGGAGGCGCATCGACGTCGGCATCGACGAAGGCGACGAACTCAGCGCCTCGATCGGTGGCGCGGCGAAGGCCATCGTTGCGGGCGACGCCGGGCCCGCCCGGATTCGATCGGCGCACGATCTCGACCCGATCGTCGCGAGTGGGGATCGGCGGATCGGAGCCGTCGTCGACGACGATCACGGGGCGGCCGTCAGCGAGCTCGACCGCCACCTCGGTGATCTCCGGCTCGTCGAGCGCGGGGAGGACGACGACGACCTCGCCTGCAGGTACCTCGGCGGGGCAGGGGTGGGCGATCCCGGCATCGAGCACCCGGCGGGCGAGCCGACGTTCTGCCTCCGACTCCCCGACCGCCGTGCCGTCGAACCAGTCCCGCACGATCCGCGCGCCGGCCTCCGAGAGACGAACGAGTCGCGGCGGCGACCCACCGACGAGCACGCGGCCGTCGTCCTCCACCCGGAGCCCGGCCGCGGCGACGAGGTGCAGGCCGGCCGGAGCCGGCGGACGATCGGCCATGGTGAGCGACGGTAGCGTCGAACCCGAGGAGGGACGAGTGGACGAGCACGAACGCACGCACCTCGGCTCGACGTTCGATCTCGACGCCGAGGGCTACGACGAAGGGCGGCCGGGCTACCCCGACGAGGTCTGGGACCTGGTGCTCGGCCATCTCGCGCTCCAGCCCGGACAGCGGGTCCTCGAGATCGGCCCCGCGACCGGGCAGGCGACCGCCCGACTGCTCGACACCGGTGCCGCGGTCCACGCGATCGAACCGGGGGCCGGGCTGGCGGACGTCCTTCGCCGCAAGCATCCGTCTGAGCACCTCACGATCGACGTCTCGACGCTCGAGTCGGCCGATCTCGGCGAGCAGCGGTTCGACGCGGTGGCCGCCGCGACCTCCTTCCACTGGGTCGACCCCGACGTCGGCCTCCCGATCCTGCGCCGACACCTCGTCCCCGGCGCGCCGCTGTGTCTGTGGTGGCTGGTGCATCGCGACCCGACCGTGGTGGCCTCGGATCCGGTGGACCAGGTGGTGCGAAGCGCCACCGCACTGCCCAACACCCGCGGCCTCAACGGCATCCTCGACGATCTCGATCTCCCGCGCCGCCTCGCCGACCACGGCTTCACCGAGGTGCGATCTCAGGTGCATCGGTGGCGGATGACATTGAGCGAGGACGCCCTGCTCGCCTTGTTCCGTTCGTTCAGCGACTTCCGCAAGCGAGACGCAGCCGATCAGGAAGCGACGCTGGCCGCGCTCTCGCGCGTTGCCCGCGAGCACGGCGGCACGGTCACCCGCGCCGTCATGTGTCCGATCCTCACCGCACGGGCGCCGACCTGACCCGCTCCCCTACGCTGGCCCGATGCACGATCTCGTGATCCTCAACGGCCAGGTCATCGACGGTTCCGGCGCCCCCGCCCGGGCCGCAGACATCGCGATCGAGGGCGAGACGATCGTCGCGGTCGGCGACGACGTCGGCGCGGCCCGCCGCGAGATCGACGCCGACGGGCGCGTCGTGACGCCCGGCTTCGTCGACACCCACACCCACTACGACGCCCAGGCGACCTGGGATCCCGAGCTCACGCCATCCGGCTGGCACGGTGTCACCACCGCGGTGATGGGCAACTGCGGCGTCGGCTTCGCGCCCGTGTCGGTCGACCGTCGCGACTTCCTGATCCAGCTGATGGAAGGCGTCGAGGACATCCCCGGCGCCGCGCTCACCGACGGCATCCAGTGGGGGTGGGAGACCTTCCCCGAATATCTCGACGACCTCGCCGCCCGGAATTGGGTCCTCGACCTCGGCACACAGGTGCCCCATGGAGCCCTGCGGGCGTTCGTGATGGGCGACCGGGCGCTCGATGACCCGACCCCCGCCGACATCGAGGCGATGGCCGGCCTCGTCGGCGAGGGCCTGCGGGCCGGTGCCCTCGGGTTCTCCACCTCACGCACGCCGCTGCACAAGGCCAAGGACGGCGAACTGGTGCCCGGCACCTTCGCCGGCGACGACGAACTCCTCGCGATCGCCCGCGCGATCGCCGGCGTCGGCCACGGCGTCTTCCAGACCGCCACCCACCACCCCGAGGTGCCGGAGTCGTTCTCGTGGATGCGCGCGGTCGCCGAGATCACCGGCCAGCCGGTCGTGTTCAACCTCAACCAGCCCGACTATGCGCCGGATCTGTGGCGAGAGGACCTTCGTCTGCTCGACGAGGCGCAGGCCGGCGGGCTCAACATCCTCGCCCAGGTCTCGGGCCGCCCGGTCGGCATCCTCGAGTCGTGGTCGGCGACGGTCAACCCGTTCATGCTGTGCCCGACGTGGGGCCTGATCGGCCAGCTGCCGGAGGCCGAACGGCTCGAAGAACTCGCCCGTCCCGACGTTCGCGCCGCGCTCACGACCGAGGTACCGGCGGTCTGGAGCGACTTCATCGCCTCGATCACCCGCAGCTGGGACAAGCTGTATCCGTTCTCCGGCGAGGCCGACTACGAGCCCGATCCGGCCGCGACCTGTGCAGCGATCGCTGCGGCACAGGGGCTGGAGCCCGCTGAGGTCGCCTACGACCAGCTGATGTCGGAGAACGGGCGGGGACTCCTTTACTACCCGCTGTTCAACTATTCGAACCACAACCTCGATCACCTGTGGGAGCTGCACCAGCATCCGCACACCCGCATGGGACTCGCCGACGCCGGCGCCCACTGCGGCACGATCGCCGACGGCGGCATGCCGACCTTCATGCTCCAGTTCTGGGCCCGCGACCGCAGTCGCGGCGAGCACCTGCCGCTCGAGTGGCTGGTCCACCGTCAGACCCGCCAGACCGCGGAGATGTACGGCCTTCGCGATCGAGGTCTGCTGGCGCCCGGGATGCGGGCCGATGTCAACGTGATCGACATCGACGGGCTCGGGGTCGAGTTGCCTCACCTGGTCGACGATCTCCCGACCGGCGCGAAGCGCTACGTCCAGCGGGCCGAGGGCTACGGCGCGACGGTCTGTCGCGGTGTGGTCACCGTGCTCGACGACGCGTTCACCGGCGAGACCCCCGGCCGGCTGGTGCGCGGCCCCCAGACCGACCCGCGCTGAGGTTGGAAGCCGTCAGGCGATCGGCCAGCTTCCCGGCGTCCCCTCGTGGAGCCACGCGGCGGCGGCCACGGCGGCCATCACCGCGTCTGAGCCGTTGACCGCGGGATGCGGATCGGGTTCGACGGTCACCTCGATCGCCGGCGTGTCGACCGCCCGCAAGACACCGAACGACCGGATCGTCAGATCGTGGATCTCACCGGTCTCGGGATCGACCGCGATCGACTCGCTGCGCACCAGCCCCAGCGCCATGTGGGCGGCACCGACGCAATACGACCGCAGGGTGACCTCGTCGAGCGTTTCACCGGCCCGCACGTGAATCCGCACCGTGCCGTCGTCGTCGATCGCCGCCGTCGCCTCGCCCCCTCCAGGACCCGCGATCCAGCCGACATCACCCCGAGCCGCGGCCACGAGCACCGCCGCCTCCAGCCACCCCGCGCCACGGATCGCAGCCGAGGTGGGCGGCCCGACGACGTCGACCTCCTCGACGGTCACGTCGGGCGCCACCATCGCGATGGCGTCGACGATGCCGGGCGTGCGAGCGACCCGGATCAGGCCAGTGCCGTCCGCGTTGATCCCACCGGCGAGCGGGGGCCGCTTGGGGCCGCGCCGGACGACGTCCTCACGGGCGAGGACGACCCGCACCGGATGGCCGTGCTCATCGGCCAACCGGCGGGCCACCGCGCCGAGATCGCTGTCGAGCTTGCCTCCGAACGCGCCACCGTTGCCGAGCAGGGACGCCGGCTCGCCGCCGGGCTCACACCACGACGCATCGGTCTCGAGGTAGGCGGGTTCGGTCCA
>CAZEML010000149.1:0-10899 GCA_964513285.1 uncultured Candidatus Nemicrothrix sp. | reverse complement strand
GGGACGCTCGGCGAGCGCCACCGCGCCCGCGGGCTCCGAGACCGGGCGAGCCACCCGCGCCGGCGGGGCCGCTTCGGGAATCGAGGTGGCGCGATCGCGGGCGGCGGCCTCGCGGTCCCGCTCGTCCCCGAAGAACCGCTCCATCGCGTTGTCGAACCCATCGGCGGGGGTCTGGGCGGCGAGGGCGTTCGTCACCATCGACTGGAACGTGTCGATCTCCTCGACGCTCGCGTCGCGGTCGAGCAGGGCGAGGGCCGGGTTGGCCAGCGTCGCGGGGCCGTGGGCCCACACCTCGTACCACTCGCGGGCGAAGAAGCCGAACACGCCGCCCTTGCGGACGCGGTTGGCTTGCACGATCTCGACCTCGGGGCCGAACACGAGCTGAGCCTCAGAGAGAACTTCCTCGAGGTCTCGACCTTCGAACAGCAGCGGGTTGCTCATCGGATTGCTCCTGGGATCGTCACCGAGACGGTGCGGTGGTCAACGGCGCGGCGGGGGATCATCACGCCGCGTTGGGGGTCGGGATGGACACGGTGCCGACGGTCACGAGTTCGACCTGGGGGCCGATCTCGCGGAAGCTCAGCACCGCAGGGACATTCGGGACGCCACCGAGCAGGCGGACGAGGGGGCGACGCAGCGACGGCGACACGACGAGCACGGGCTCGTGAGCGGCGCTCTCGGCCTGCAGCGTGAGATCGGTGATGTTCTGCACGATCGCCTGCATGCCGGTGGCGTCGAGACTGGAGGCGCCGGCCTCGGCGCCGAGGGCGGTCGTCATCTCCCGCTCGAGCAGTGGGTCGAGCGTGATGACGGCGAGTTCGCCGCCGCGGGCGTGACGATCGGTGATCGCCGGGCCGAGCACCTCGCGGACCGCTTCGACGAGCTCTTCGCCGTTCTGCACGAGGCGGGCGCGTTCGCCGACGACCTCGAGGATGCGGACCATGTCGCGGATCGGGACCTGCTCCCGCAGGAGCTCCTGCAACACCCACTGCACCTGGGGGAGGGCGACGTCGCTGGTGCCGAGATCCTCGACCACGGCGGGGTCGGATTCGCGGACCAGGTCGAGCAGCCCCGACACGTCCTGGCGGCCGATGAGGTCGGCAGCGTGGGTGCGAGCGACTTCGGCGAGGTGGGTCGTCATCACCGATGCCCGGTCGACGACGGTCGCGCCGAGCGCTTCGGCCTGGGTCGACTGGATCTCGGGCACCCACTTGGCCGGAAGACCGAAGACGGGTTCGTTGATGATCTCGCCGGCGTAGGGGTTCAGGTCGTCGGCGATCACCAGCACCTTGCCCGGAGGGGCGGTGCCGACCGCGAGCTCGACGCCGTGAAGCAGGATCGCGTAGGTGCCGGGAGCGAGATCGGTGTTGTCGCGGGTGCGGATGGCGGGCAGCACCAGCCCGATCTCCAGCGCGATCTTGCGGCGCAGGGCCCGGACCCGATCGAGGAGGTCGCCGCCGCGGGCAGGGTCGACGAGATCGACCATGTCGGCCGCGACCTCGAGACCGATCGCCTCGACCCGCATCGACCGGCGGAGGTGCGCCGGGTCGTCGGGGTCGATCGCCGGCTCCGGTTCGCTCCGGTCGGTCTCCCCCTCCGGGGTGTCCTCGGCGTCGGCCTGGAGCCGGAAGCCGATCAGCATGGCGCCGCCGCCGACGAGCATGAACGGCACGATCGGGAGCCCCGGAACGAGACCGAGACCGATCAACATGCCGCCGCCGACCTGGAAGGGACGGGCCTGGCGAGCGAACTCGGTGGCGACGTCGGTGCCGAGGTCGGACGTGCCGGTCGCACGGGTGACGATGATGCCGGACGAGATCGAGATCAACAGCGCCGGGATCTGGGAGACCAGGCCGTCGCCGACGGTGAGCAGGCTGTAGGTGGAGCCGGCCTCGGTGACCGACTGACCCTGCTGAAGCACGCCGATGATCAGGCCGCCGATGAGGTTGATGACGGTGACCACGACACCGGCGATGGCGTCGCCCTTCACGAACTTGGACGCACCGTCCATCGCACCGTAGAAGTCGGCCTCGGCGGAGATCTCGGCGCGGCGGCGGGTGGCTTCATGGTCGTCGATGATGCCGGCGTTGAGGTCGGCGTCGATCGCCATCTGCTTGCCGGGCATGGCGTCGAGGGTGAAGCGGGCACCGACCTCGGCGACGCGGGTCGCACCGTTGGTGATCACGACGAACTGGATCACGACGAGGATCAAGAACACGACGAGGCCGACGACGACGTTGCCGCCCATGACGAAGCTGCCAAAGGCGCCGATGACCTCGCCGGCTTCACCGTTGCCGAGGATCTGGCGGGTCGTCGAGACGTTGAGGCCCAACCGAAACAGGGTGGCGATCAGCAGGATCGAGGGGAACGAGGCGAGGTCGAGGGCCCGGCTGACGTTGAGCGAGGCCAGCAGGATCATCACCGCGGCCGCGATGTTCAGCGTGAGCAGGAGGTCGAGGATGACGCTCGGCACGGGGATCACCATCATGACGACGATGCCGACCATGGCGGCCGGAAGAGCCATGGGTGCAAGAGCGTTACGGGGCAACGGAGATCCTCGGGTCTGTCCACGCCGTCCATGGCGGGGGAGGTGAGATCGATCCGTCGACTCGGGGTCAGTTTCGACCGAAGGTCACCGCCCATGAGGGTCGTTCGACCCACCGTGACGATCCGAACCTCGACGCGGTGACGAATGGGCCGAACGGCTCAGCTCCGTGCGACGCGACCAGGTCAGACGACCCAGGAGGGACCGGGTCGAACGACCCACGCCAGGTGGGCCGAATGGCCCAGGTCGAGGCTCAACGCGACGCGCTCATCTCGGCCGCGGCCTCCGCCGCGATCGCCCGCTCGGCCGCCTCGCGGATCCGATCCGGGATTGCGAGCGCGTCCGTGTCGTGTGGGAGCACGTGCACGCCACCGAGGGTGCGGCGCACGCCGAGACGTTGCACGAACGCGAGCAGGACGGCGACGCCCTGGAACATCTCGTTCGGCACCGGACTGCCGATGTCACAGACCCGATAGAGCGCCCGAGCGAGCGGCTTGCACTCGACGACCGGCACCATCGCCTCGAGGCCTTCCTGACGCAGACGGAGCGCCGCGCTCCCGACGCCCTTGGCGACGACGGTCGGCACGCCGATCGTCGAGTCGTAGCGGAGGGCGACCGAGAAGTGGGTCGGGTTGACGACGATCACGCTGGCGTCGGCGACGTTGGCGAGCATCCGGTTGCGCGACAGCTCACGGGCTGCCTGTCGCATGCGGCCCTTCATCAACGGGTCGCCGTCGGACTGCTTCTGCTCGTCCTTGATCTCCTGCTTCGACATCATCAGGTCTTTGATGTGGTTGCGCTTCTGCATGCCGTAGTCGGCGGCGGAGACGACCAGCGCGAGCAGGGCGACCAGCCGGGTGAGCTCGAGCAGCCGACCACCGAGGTACTCGAGACCGGCACCGAGCGAGAGCCCGCCCGCCGCGAGGTCCTGACCGGTGTCGTACATCAACGGGACGGCGATGACGGCGACGACGCACAGACGCAGAACGGCCTTGGCCGCCTCCCACTGCCCTTTGGCCGACACGATCCGCTTGAGCCCGGTGACCGGATTGAGCCGCTTGAACTGGGGGCGAACCGCCTTGATGCTGAGGAGCGGCCCGACCTGACCGATGGTCGCGACGAAGGCGATCACCATCGCGCCGAGCAGGATCGGCACGGTCAGGGTCGCGACCGCGAAGAACGCGCCACGCACCGCTTCGGCCGCGGCCGACGGGCTCGGGTTCGCCGCCGCGGCGCGGATCTCGGCCATGCGCTCGGAGAGCACCTCGCCGGCCACCCCCAAGAACGCCGGCATGATGAACGTCGAGACGAGGACGAGGAGCCACGGCACGACCTCGGCGGAGCGGACGACTTGACCGTCCTCGCGCGCCTTCTTCTTCCGACGCTCTGTCGGCTTCTCTGTCTTTTGCGCCTTGTCCTGATTCCCGGCCATGTCACCACAACCCGTAGGCGGCTCGGGTCGCCTGGTCGGCGAGGTTCTCGACCGCCCACGGCAGCACGCTGATCGCGGTGGTCAGCAGCAGGACGAGCACCAGCGCCTTGGCGGTGAGGCCGAGCATGAGGATGTTCGCCTGCGGAGCGGCACGGGCCAACAGGGCGAGCCCGATCTCGGTGACGACGAGGACGCCGGCGATCGGGAGGGCGATCTCGAGCGCCGCGACGAAGAACACGCCGAGCCCCTCGAGCAAGGTGAACCCGAGCTGGTCGAGCGACGGGCCCGACAGCGGGGCGGCCTGGAACGACCGCAGGTAGCCGCTGAGGATCACCAGATGGCCGCCGCCGGCGAAGAGCAGCGCCGCGGCGATCAAGCCGTAGAAGCGAGCGATCGGCGCGTTCTGGTTGCCGGTCAGCGGGTCGTACACCGCGCCGATCGACAGGCCGCTGGTGAAGTCGATCACCGCGCCGGCCGACTCGAAGGCCGCGAAGTAGAGCCGCACGATGAACCCGAGCGAGACACCGATGAAGACCTGATAGGCGGTGGCGACCAGCAGATCACCGAACCCGAGCCCGACCTCGCCGACCGGGACGTGGACCGACATCAAGAACCCCAGGCCAACCGCCAGGGCGACCCGGATCCGGGGCTGGAGCACGGCCGCGTTGAACGGCGGCGACGTCGTCAGCCACGCCACCGTCCGCACCATGGCGAGCACGAAGGCGACGAGTGCCTCGGGCGTGACGGCGAGTTCGAGCACCCCGGACCCCGACGGCTCAGCTCGCCAACATGCGCGGGATGGTCTCGAACAGGTTCTCGGTGAACGTGACCATCTCCTGCATCATCCAGCTGCCCGTCACGAGCAGGACCAGGCCACAGCCGACGAACTTCGGCACGAACGCGAGGGTCGGTTCGTTGAGCTGGGTCGCACTCTGGATGAGACCGATGAACAGACCGATGAACAGTGAGGTCAACAGCACCGGTGCGGCGAGCTTGGCGGTGGCGGTCATCGCCTGAGTGGCGATTTCGAGAACGATCGATTCGTCCATGCGGATCTCCGAGGTGGTCGAGAAGGGGTGGAAGAGGCGGTACGAGGGCGCGCGCGGGCGCGGCGAACTAGACGGTGTTGAAGCTGGTGATGAGGGTCTCGGCGACGAGGACCCAGCCGTTCACCATCACGAACAGCAGGATCTTGAACGGCAACGACACGAAGACCGGTGGCAGCATCATCATGCCGAGCGACATCAGGACCGAGCTCACGACGAGGTCGATCACCAAGAACGGCATGAACACGACGAAGCCGATGATGAATGCGGCCTTGAGCTCCGAGAGGATGAACGCCGGGATCAGGGCCGACATCGAGACGTCCTCGGGGCCGGCCGGCGGCTCCTCGATGTCCTGGGCGGCGAGCATCAGTTCGAGCTCTTCGCTCCCGGTGTTGGCGAACATGAACTCCCGCAAGGGCTCCACCGCGTCGTCGTAGGCCTCGGACTGGGTCTTCTCGCCGTCGAGGTAGGGCTGCAGACCGACCTCGTTCATCTGCTGGAGCGTGGGCCCCATCACGAAGAGGCTCAGGAACAGCGACAGGCCGACGACGACCTGGTTCGGCGGGATGCTCTGCACGCCGAGCGCGCTGCGCACCAGCGAGAACACGATCACGATCCGGGTGAAGCTCGTCAACATGATGACGAGTGACGGTGCGACCGACAGCAGCGTGAGGCCGATGATGAGGATCACGGACTCACTGGGCGGGCCTTCGCCCTCCTCGGCACCGAGGTCGATGCTGAAGTTGACGACGCCCTGATCGTCCTCGGCCCCGATCACCGGCTCGATGTCGTCGGGGAGTTCGATGCCGGGGGCTCCGGCCGGGCCCGGCTCGTCGGGGATCTCGATCTCTTGCGCGCCGGCGGGGGCAGCCGCGAACACGAGCGCGACGGCGAGCACCGCCCCGAGACCCAGGAGGCGGCGGACGATCTGCGGCACGAACAGCTGCGACAGCAGCGATCGGCGGGCGATCACGGGGTCAGACGCGGCGCACGGACCGTTCCCGTAGCGCCTCGATCAGATTCATCCCTGGTGGCGCCGACCCGCGGATCACGGGATCGGCCTGCGACGACGTCCTGTCGTCGGTGGTCATGTCGTTGGAGCCGGTGTCTCCGTCAGCGGGCTCCGGCTCAGGTGGGTCGGCGATCAGGTCGTCGCCCTCGGCGAGGACCTCGACGGCCTGTTCGTTCGCGCCGATGAGGAGCACCCGATCGCCGACTTCGAGGAGGGCGATCGTGGTGTTGCGGCCGACCTGTTCGCGGGCGCGCACCGAGATGGCGCCACGCTGGGCACCGATCCCGAGGCCGAGCCCCTTCCCCCGCCGAGCCGCCCAGGCGAGGGCCCAGATGAGCCCGAGGACGATGGCGAGCGAGAAGATCAGCCGGACGCCCAACCAGAGCGTCGATGCAGCGAACAGGGCAACGGTCATCAGAGCGAGTCGGACACTCGGGCGAGGATCTCGGTGATGCGCACGCCGTACTCCTCGTCGATCACGACGACCTCGCCGCGGGCGATCAACGAGCCGTTGACGACGACGTCGACGGGCGAACCAGCGGTCCGGTCGAGCTCGACGATCGAGCCGACGTTGAGCTGCAGGATCTCCGACACCGACATGCGGGCCCGGCCCAGTTCGGCGCTCACCTCGAGAGGCACCTCACGCAGCATGCCGAGGGTGATCAGCCCACCCGGAGAGGAGGCGATGGCGGGCTCGGGCGCCGGCTGAGGCGTCGACGCCGCGGGGGCGAGATAGACGGCGACGCCGCTGCCGTCGTCGGTACGCATCCCGACGGCCGAGGCGGCGGTCGGTGCAGGCATCGCACCGCCAGGGGTCGGGGACGCGGCGAGACCGAGTTGTCCAGCGATGTGCTGGAGCAAGCCGTCGACGAAGGCGGGGGCCGGCGCGCCGAGCGGGGCGAAGACGATGATGCCGTCGGCGTACTCGATCGTCCATCCGTCGACCCCGGCTTCGGGAGCGAGTTCGTCGATCGAGGTGACCTCGACGGTGAGCGCGCCGGCCGCCGGCGCGTGGGCCTCGGCGATCACGGCGATCTGGCCGAGGTCGAGGCTGGTTTCGGTGGCGGTCATCAGGTGTCAGCTCCTGCTTCGGCGGGGTTGATGTACGGGCCGACGACCGCGCACGCCACACGGGTGCGGCGAGTGGTCGGTCGGACTCGAAGGGCGGGACGACCAGCGATGGTCAACAGCGGTGGGGTGTCGGCCGGCACACCGGTCTGGAGGACATCCCCGACCTTGAGCTGGTCGACTTCGATCGGCGAGAGCCAGGTCGAGGGCAGCTGCACGATGACCGGCACCGGCACCCGCAGGATGCTGCGACGGATCGGTGACGACCGGGCGAGGGCTTCGCTCGCCGCCAGCTGCTCGATGTCGGAGAGGGACGCGAGGATCGGCGTGATCGACTTCTGCGGGTAGCAGAGCGTGATCGCGAGGTCGTCGTCGCCCAGGGTGAAGAGCAGTTCGATGATGACGACGATGTCGTCGCCGGGCACGAGCTTGACGATCTGGTTGTTGACCTCGCTGCGGACGAACTCGAGGCTCAACGGGAAGTACGGCTCGTACGAACCGGAGATCGCTCGCAGGATCCGAGGCATGAGGTCCTCGAGGAGGTGAGCGTCGATCACGGTGAGCGCTCGGTCCTTGGTGGCCGAGGTGCCGAGGAGCTGGTCGACGATCCGAAGCGAGGTCCGCCCCGGGAGGACGATCTCGAACTCACCGGCCAGCGCGTCGGAGGCGACGATGCCGTGGTACGCCCGGGCGGGCAGCGCGTCGATGAACGACTGATAGCGGGCCTGGTCGAGCGAGACGACCGTGCCGCGGACATCGGCCTCGAACACATTGCTCAACAACTGGTCGATGTCTCGGGCCACATCGTCGTGAATGCGCCGCAGACCCGAGATCGCATCGCGACCGAGGCGCTGGGGCCCGCCGAAGTCATACAGAGCGACTTCGCTGTTCTCTCCTCGAATTCCCACGTTGGGAAGGCTCGGTCACCGTCGGTGGGATATGAGACGGCATTGGTCACCTCGGCGCCGATTCGGGCCGTTCGGCCCAGGTTTCGATGGCCGCGATCGCCGCGATGGGTCGAACGACCCACTCGCTCGGGCACAAGGTCCGCGGCACCCGGGTCCGACGGCCGGGGCGGGATAGGCCGAATGACCTATCCGCACTGTCACATCGCTGACGAAACTGAACTGCATCCACCACGCGGAGTAGACCGACATGACACTGAACGCCGTCCAGGCGCTCGATCCCGCCGCCGTAGCCGCCGGTTTCGGCGACCTTCCGACGCTCGCTCCCGTCGCGGTCGAGGTGCTACGCCTCGCCGACGACGACACCGCGAGTCTCGAAGACATCGCGGCCGTCATCAGCAACGACCCCGGTCTCGCCGCGCAGATGTTGAAGGTGGCCAACTCCCCGATGTACGGCATGGGTGGTGAGGTCGCCTCACTGAACCGAGCCGCCTCCATCCTCGGTCTCCGCACCGTCAAGCTCCTCTCGTTGAGCTTCGCGGTGGTCGCTTCGGCGGGCGGCGACGCCAGCGACGCCATCATCTGGCGGCGGACGCTGGCCGCCAGTGCGATCGGTCAGACGATCGCCCATCGGTTCGACCGGCGCCTGGTCGACGAGACCTTCATCGCCGGATTGCTCGCCAACGTGGGTCGCCTCGCGCTGATGAAGCAGCCCAGCTACGCCGACGCCATCACCGCGGCCGGTGGCTGGCTCGACACCCCCGACGAGGAGGCGATGTTCGGCACGACCGGCGACCTCGTCACCGCAGAGATCCTCCGCGGCTGGGGCCTGCCGACCCAACTCTCCGACGCGATCGCCCACCGTTCGAAGCCCACCGAAGCCGACGGCATCGTGCGCCAGCTGGCCTGCTTCCTGCACGTCGCCGACGTCGGCGGCGAGTTCATCATCGCCAACGAGGCCTGGGCACCCACTGCGCTCGAGCAGTGGCGGAACGCTTCGCGCTTGGAGCTCGAACTCGACGACGACGCCGCCGACGACCTCCTGGCGGAGGCGCAAGAACCGCTTGAAACGATCGCGGACATGTTCGACTCCGACGCCGCGAACCCACCGGTCACCGACCTCCTGCTCCGAGCACGCGAGGGCATGGCCCGTCTCTCCCTCGACGCGGTCGCGGCGCTCACCCAAGAGCAGACCCGGGCCGAGACGTTGGCCGCCGACAATCAGCGACTCGCCGCCGAGGCGCTGACCGATCCGCTCACCAAGCTCCCCAACCGTCGCTCGTTCAACCAGCAGGTCGAGACGATCATCGCCGGCCACGGCCGCGGGACCCACACGGGACGGTTCGGGATCATGGTCCTCGACCTCGACCACTTCAAGACGGTCAACGACACCTACGGCCACGCCGTCGGCGACGAGGTGCTGATCGAGGTCGGCCGTCGCCTCCAAGAGCGGTGCCGGTCCAACGAGTTCGTCGCCCGGATGGGCGGCGAGGAGTTCGCCGTCCTGTTGCCGTCGACCGATGCCGACGAGATCATCCGAGCCGGCGACGGCTACCGCAAGGCGGTCAGCGCCATGCCGATCGAAACCGCGGCCGGCCGGCTCGACGTCACCACCAGCGTCGGCGTGGCCACCAGCGACTCGGTGATGGACGAGAGCCCCGACGCCCTGTACGACCGGGCGGATCGAGCGCTCTACGACGCGAAGCACAACGGCCGCAACTGTGTGCAGAGCGCCGACTGAGCGCCCACCGAAGACGGCCCGCGCGGCCTCTCATGACCGCGACCGACCCGTCGATGCTGGGTGACCGAGGAATCGACCATCATGCGGACCTTCAGCACCCACACCTCCCATCTTCGTGGCCATCGCCCGCGAGCCGTCGTGCTCGCCGTCGGTGACGCGTCCGGGGTCGACGACGCGGTCGACTTCCTCACCGCGCTTCCCGAGCTGAGCTGTCCGGTCGTGGTCTGCCCGACTCCAGCCACCCATGCGGCGCTCGCAGCCCGACTGCGGGCCGAGCCCGGCATCGCCTGCGCGTCCGGTCGCTGGTTGAGCGACGCTCCCGTCTGGATCGTCCCCGAGGGTCAGCTCGTCACCGTCCACCAGGACCGTTGGGACGTCACCCCTCACGACGCCGCCGACCACGACGCCCAGGTCGGGCGCCTCGTGTCGTCGCTCAAGGCCTCCTACCGGTCGCGGGTCTTCATGGTCTGCACCGGCCGCACCCTCGACGACAACCCGTTCGTGCGCCTCCTCGTGCAGCGAGGCGCGCCGTTGGTCGAAACCCACGACCGACCCGAGCGAGCCCTCGCCGACCATGCGCCGGTCGACGAGATCGTCGCCCACCTGGACGCCAGCGTGGGCACCATTCGAAAGGCGAGCGCATGAGCGACGACGACCTGACGATCAGCGAGGTCCGGGCCCTGTTGGGCACGACCCGCCGCGATGCTCGGTGGCACCTCACCGACGAGCTCGACATCCTGTGCCTCTTCGCGCGGGCCCGCTTCGATCTGCGCCAGGTGGAGACGACCGGCAACGACGTGGTCGAGGTCAGCGTCACGTGCGCGTTCGGCAGCGTCGACTTCGTCGTGCCCGACGGCACGATGGTCGTGCTCGACGGCACCTCGTTCCTCGCCTCGGCCAACAGCGACGTCTCCGCCGAGGGCGACAGCGAGCTCCCCCGCATCGAGATCACCGCCACCACGGTCCTCGGTCGAGTGAAGATCGTCTCCCCGTCGCACGACGAGGACGCCAAGGACGACGACGTCGTCGAGATCACAGTGGAACCCGTGCCCGCTCCTGCGGCGGAGGTGGCCCCGGTCGCCGAGGCACCCGCGCCGGCGCCCGCGCAACCGGCGCCGATGCCGATCCCGGCGGCCTCGCCGATGCCGGT
>CAZEML010000148.1:0-10965 GCA_964513285.1 uncultured Candidatus Nemicrothrix sp. | reverse complement strand
CACCGGCGGCGACGGTGTCGCGCACGTAGATGTAGGCCTTCTCGATCTGGGAGAGCGTCTGCTCGAGATCGACGAGGTAGATGCCGCTGCGCTCGCCGTGGATGAACCGCTTCATCTTCGGGTTCCAGCGACGCGTCTGGTGACCGAAGTGGACGCCGGCCTCCAACAGCTGCTTCATGGAGATGACTGCCATGGTGATGTACTCCCGGTTGTCTACGGATGCGGGCCGGACGCCGTGGCGACCGGGTGTGGCCCGCAACCTGGAATGTTCCGGCGAACCCCGTGTGGGCGCGCGTCGGGTCTGCGTACAGACCGTCGACCATGCTACCGGGCCAGGGGTCGGACACCGCCCGCTCCGTGGATCGGTTCAGTCCCCCTTCCCGCCGATCCCAGCGGCGAGGACGGCGCCGGCGGCGGCACGTTCGGTGTTGGCGACGACCGTGCCCGTCACCAGATCGAAGATCGCATCCCGGGCGCCCTGGCACGCGGGCGGGAGGCCGGCGAGGGCCAGGCGCACCTCGTCGTGCACCTCGGGCAGTGCGCCGACGCCGCCGTGGGCGTCGCGCGGGTCGAACCCGCCGACGATGACGTGACGGGCGCCGGGGGCGTCGGCCTCGGTTCCGGGGACGACGAGGTCGGCCCGATGGCCGATCGTCACCGCATGGACCCCATCGGGGAAGCCGATGGCAGCGGTGTCACCCACGTAGCCGGCTTCGGACAGGTCGAGCACGGCGGGCGCCCGGAGCGGCGAGGAAGGATCGAAGGCGTCGACCCCGTGCCCGACGACGATTCCCGGCGTGGTGCCAAACAAGGCGTCGTTGAAGGTCGCGATCGGCGCCCCTCCGTGCGGGGCGCCGAAGGTCATCACCACGCCGAGGTCGACATCGGCCTCAGCCTCTGCGCTCGCCAGGCGGGCGATGACACCTCCGGCGCTGTGTCCGTAGACGTCGATCTGGGCGTCGGGGTTGGCGGCTCGGACCTGGCGCAGCGTTTCGACGAAGGCGTCGACGCTCTCCTCGATCGGGCGACCGGCCGCGTCTTCGCCGTAGGACGTCCGCGGCACGTCGCCCGCCCAGCCGGCGCCGCCCTCGTCGGTGAGGCCGCCGGCGTAGCTGAACCGGACGACGTCGTCGCCGTCGTACCCGAGTTCGGTGAGGGCGAGATCGTCGGCCAGCCCGGTCGACTCCGAGTCCGAACCGAGCCCGTCGATGACGACCGCGACCCGCCTCGACGCGCTCGAGGCCACCGCCGCCGGTACGCCGCCCTCGGGGGTGCAGGGCTCCGGGTCGAGGATCGCGACCAAGCCGGAGACCAGCTCTCGGGCGAGGTCGCGCGGGTCGAGTCCCCGACCGAGCGCGAGGCCGATGTCGATCGTGTGGACCAGCCCGGCGATCAACTGGTCGGGCATGAACGAGCGGACACTGCCGGCGACCCACCGACCGATCCGGGAGATGAAGCCCCCTCCCCCACCGCTTCGTTCCTCCACGAGGTCATAGAGCCGGAGTTGCTCCGCCCGCTCGTGGGCGGCCTGGACGGCTGCGTCGTCGTCGGTGTCGTGGGGGACGAGCCGAACATCGATGACGAGTTCGCCGAACAGGGTCGCCGGGTCGACGTAGACGTCGTTGACCCGAGCGGAGAAGTGCACCGCCCCCGCGGCGTTGGCGATGCGCTCGCCGCGGCGGACCTCGTCGCCGCGGCCGACGGCGAGGGCCTGGAGCGGTCCGTAGGAGGTCTTGAGGCCGGCGCCGTGATCGATCGTGATCCAGGTGGTGCCGGCGACGGACCCGGCGAAGACGACGACCCCGGGCCCGGCGGCCTCGACTCGATCGCCTGCCGCGGTGTCGTACTCGATCCCCCGGTTCCCGGCGCCGAACGGTCCGGTCGGTAGCCGGAACGGGTCGAGGACCGGCGCGTCGACCGGTGCCTGGAGCACGGTGCCGGCTGCCGCGGCCGGCACGATGACGGCCGCGAACACGGCGAAGACGGACAGGACGGACAAAACGACGAATCGGCGCACACCGCACCCCTGGACTCGGAGGGTTCAGGGGGAGTGAGCGCCGATGGGCGTGAAATCGACTGTAGCGAGCGCCGGCAGCGGCGCAACCGCGCTAGGCGGGTTCGCGCTCGGTGGCGGAGATGCGCGACCGCAGCTGCAGCACCGCCTTGGTGTGGATCTGGCAGACCCGGCTCTCGGTGACGCCGAGGACACGACCGATCTCCGCCAGCGTGAGACCTTCGTAGTAGTAGAGCGTGAGGACGATCTTCTCGCGCTCGGGCATGCGGTTGATCGACTCGGCGAGGATCTGTCGCATCTCCTCGACCTCGTAGACGCCCATGGGGCCTTCACGAGAGTCCGCGACGGTGTCGCCGAGGGTGACCGACTCGCCGCGTTCGCCGCCCGACAACATCTCGTCGAGCGCCGCGACACCGACGAAGCTGATCTGGCTGAGCGTGGTCTGGAGCTGGGCCTCGGTGACCCCCATCTCCTCCGCGACCTCTTTGTCGGTCGGGGCTCGATGGTTTTCGGATTCGAGCTTGGCCATCGCCCGCTCGAGGTTGCGGGCCTTGGACCGGACCGACCGCGGCACCCAGTCGATCGAGCGGAGCTCGTCGAGGATGGCGCCCTTGATTCGGGCGATCGCGTACGTCTCGAACTTGTAGCCACGCTCGGGATCGAACTTCTCGATCGCGTCGATGAGGCCGAAGACCCCGAAGCTGGTGAGGTCGGCCTGTTCGACGTTGCGAGGCAGGCCCACGCCCACGCGGCCGGCGACGTACTTGACGAGCGGCGAGTACTGCACGATCAGCTTGTCGCGCGTCTCCTGGTTGCGGTTGGCCTTGTAGTCGGCCCAGAGCTGCTCGATGTCGGCGTGGCGTTCGGTCACGGTGTGGGCGTCCTAGGCGCGGGGATGGGTGGTTCGGTGCACGTCACGCAGACGCTCGCGGCTGACACGGGTGTAGATCTGTGTGGTGGCGAGGTCGGCATGACCCAACATTTCCTGCACAGCACGCAAATCGGCACCTCCATCCAAAAGATGAGTGGCAAACGTGTGGCGAAGTGCATGGGGATGCGTCGGCGCCACGGCTCGGCGGTCGAGGATACGCCTCACGTCGCGTGGTGTCAGTGACCGCCCGGAGCGGTTGAGGAAGAGCACGTCATCGGGCGATTCATGCGTGACGAGGGCCGGACGACCGTTCCGCCGCCACTCGGCGACCGCGTCCGCCGCCGCGGCCGACATCGGGACCCGGCGCTGCTTCGCGCCCTTGCCCCACACGCGGATGATGCCGTCGTCGCCGATGTCCTTCGCCGTGAGCCCACACAACTCACTGACCCGGATCCCGCTGCCGTACAGCAACTCCACCACGGCTCGATCGCGGGCCTCGATCGCAGGATCGTCGCTGGACCGGGCCGAGCCGTCGAGCAGACCATCGATCTCGTGCGCGGTCAGAACGCGCGGCAGTGTGGCGGAGCCCTTCGGTGCGGTGAGGGCGGCGCTCGGGTCGGTGTCGACCAGACCGGCGCGGCGGGCCCAGTCGAAGTAGCGCCGGATGACCGAGGCCTTCCGGGCGATCGTCCGCCGGGCGTAGTCCTGCTGGTCGAGATCGGCGAGATAGCTCCGCAGGGTTCGACGGGAGACCTCGTCGGGTCGGTCGATCCCGCGCTCGCCGAGCCAGTCGACGACCGCCGCCATGTCGCGTTCGTACACGGCCCGAGTCGAGTCAGCGATGCGGGTGAGTGAACCGAGCCAGGTGGGGAGATCCCAGGACGCCACGGATCGCACCCTAGCCGGTACCCACGGGAGGTAGCGGCGCAACCACGCGTCGCGCGATCGAGGTCAGCGTCTGCGGTCGCCGTCACGCCCGCCGGACCTTCGCCCCATCGTCGACGACGAGTCCCCGGCCCGCCAGATCGCCGACGGCTGCGAGCACCTCGGCCGCCGACCGCCCCGACCGAGCGACGACGGTGTCGAGGTCGGTCGCGCCGTCGTCGATCGCCGCCAGCACCTGCGCCAGCGGCTCGGGCAGATCGGGCTCGGCAATCGGCTGTGGTCGCCCCCGATCCGCCCGACTCAGACCCAGGGCCAGCAACACGTCGTCGACCGAAGTCACGGGCGCACACCCATCGGCGAGGAGCGCATTGGTGCCGACCGCGGCCGGATTCCGGACCGAACCGGGGACCGACATGACCTGGCGGTCGCGTCGGATCGCCTCGTCGACGGTCAGCAGCGACCCTCCGGCGCCGCGGGACTCGACGACCACGACGACATCGGACAAGGCGGCGATGAGACGGTTACGCGCCGGGAAGCGCCACCGGGTCGGTGCCGCCCCCGGCGGGGCCTCGCTCGCGACGGTGCCCGCCGCGAGCATCGAGGCCCACAGGTCGCGATGGCGCTTCGGATAGACGACGTCGGCCCCGCCGCCCACGAACGCGAGCGGCGGCGCGCCATCGGCACGAAGCGCGCCCCGGTGGGCCGCCCCATCGACCCCGAGGGCGAGCCCCGACACGACCACGACCCCCGCCTCGGCGAGGCCGAAGCCGAGCTCGTGCGCGACCTCGCGCCCCAGACCCGTGCACCGCCGCGTGCCGACGATCGCCACCGCGGGTCGGGACTCATCGAACTGCCTGCCGCGGCGGAACAACACCGGCGCGGGATCGACATCGGCGGCGAGCGCCGACGGGTGGGCATCGTCGCCGGGCCGGGACACGAACATCTCCGAGGAGACGATCGCCCGGCGAACCGACTCGTCGTCGAGACACGGGGCCTCGGCCCGCCATCGATCGACGACCTTCCGCTCGATGGTGACCGCCAGCGGTCGACCCGACCGGAGCCGGGCCAGCGCGTCGACCGGCTCGTGGGCCGCCGCGACCGCGGCGAGGCGCTTGGGCCCCATGCCGTCGAGCGACGCGAGGACCGACAGGGCGAGCAGATCAGGCCGCATGGCCACCTCCGAGCGGTGGCCGGGCTCGGAGCTGAATCGCCGCGAGCACGTCGGTTGCGCGAAGGGCGGGGCCCGCGTCGTCGAGATCGCGGATCGTGCGAGCGACACAGCGGACGCGCCGGATCCCCCGCCCGCTGACATCGCCCGCGGCCAGCGCTTGCTCGAGGATCTGGCGAGCCGCGGGCTCGAGCGGTGCATGGGCCTCGAGGGCGGCACCGTCGAGCTCGGCGTTGCACCGCACGCCGCGCTCGGTTGCCAGCTCACGCACCGCAGCGACCCGTGCGGCGACCTCGGCGGTCGACTCCGCCGGCGCACCCAAGACCTCGGACGGCTCGGGTCGGCCGACCTGCACCATCAGATCGAGCCGGTCGAGCAACGGGCCCGAGACCCGCCGGGCGTACCGGGCACGAGCCGCAGCCGGACATCGACACGATGTCTCGCCGCCGAGCCCGCACGGACACGGGTTCATGGCGGCGACGAGCAGGACCCGGGCCGGTTGCTCCGCGGTCGCCTGGGCCCGAGCGACCCGCACCACACCCTCCTCGAGCGGCTGGCGAAGGGCGTCGAGCACGGACGGCGCGAACTCGCCCAACTCATCGAGGAACAGCACGCCGCACGTGGCCCGGCTGACCTCTCCGGGACGGGCATGGCCGGACCCGCCACCGACCAGCGCGGCCATCGACGCTGAGTGGTGCGGCGCCCGAAACGGCGGCCGTTCGACCAGGCCGCCCGGCGGAAGGGCCAAGCCCGAGGCGCTGTGCACCCGCGTGACCTCGAGCGCCTCGGCGGCGGGCAGTGACGGCAAGAGCCCCGGGAGCCGCCGAGCGAGCATGGTCTTGCCAGCGCCCGGTGGACCGACCAGCAAGAGGTGATGACCGCCGGCGGCGGCGTACTCGAGCGCGGCACGAGCCATGGGTTGACCTCGCACGTCGGCGAGGTCGAGCACCGGCGTCGGACTCGAAGGCGCGCCCGGAGGGTCTGGATCGGGCCACGGCGCACCGTCGACCAGCGCGGCCGTGACATCGGCGAGGGACCGGACGGCCCGCACCCGCTCGCCGGCGACGAGGGCGGCCACGTCGGCATCGGCCGCTGGGACGAGCACCCAGCGTCCTGCCGTGGCGTCGGCCAGCGACACGGCACCCGGGATGGGGCGAACCGAACCATCGAGACCGAGTTCGCCGAACGCGGCGATGCCGTCGTCGATCGTCGGCAGCTGCCCGGACGCGGTCAGCACCCCGAGCGCGATCGGGAGATCGAGGCCGGCCCCGATCTTGGGCACACCGCCAGGGGCGAGGTTGACGGTGATCCGCTTCAGCGGCCAGGTCGCACCCGACGACACGATCGCGGCACGAACCCGATCGCGTGCCTCGCGGCACGATGCGTCGGGGAGGCCGACGATGCTGAAGCCCGGTAGCCCGTCGGCGACGTGGACTTCGACGGATACCGGATGGCCGTCGACACCCAGCAAGGTGGCCGACGCGATGGTGGCGAGCATGGAGACCTCCACGAGAGATGGTGGACGTCGCCATGCGCCGGCGGACGAGCGATGGAGGTCACCCTAGGTCAGGGCTGTGACAGGACCTCTCGGGTGTACCGGACGACGGCATCGAGCTCGGCCGTCGAGAGGCTGCCGGCGAACGAGGGCATGCCGTTGCGACCGTCGGCGATGATCTCGCGCTGGTCGGCGGCGTCGGGGTACGCCTCGATGACGGCGCCGTCCGACAGCTTCGGACCGGTACCCCCGCCGCCACCTGCGCCGTGACAGTTGGCGCAGCGCCGCGAGTACACCTCACGACCGACCGCCAGTTCGGGGTCGGCCTGCCCGTCGGGACCGACCGGCACCTCGGGCGACTCCCCCGCGCACGCGCCCAACACGATGGCGGCGCTGAAGACCAGGATGAGGATCCGTCGCACACAGGACTCCGGTGGTGGGGGAACCGACGACGGGCACGATACTGACCAGATGGGAATGGACCCGACTCGGCCGCATCAACGACGGCCCGCCGACTATCTGTTCGTCGGCGCGACGATCGTGGCCGGGATCCTGCTGATGCTGTGGGTCCTGTTCGGGAGCGCCTGATGGACGACCCCGAGGCCTACGGCGAGGTCGATGTCCGGTTCCTGCAGCCGTACCAGGCGACCAAGACCTACCTGTGCCCGAACTGCAACCGCGACATCCCGCCCGGCACCGGTCACTACGCGATCGTGCCGGTCGAGGCACCGGATCTGCGCCGCCACTGGCACCGAGGGTGCTGGGACGGACGCAAGACCCGCAAGGCCCCCACCAAGCGGCGCAAGGGCGGCGCCCGCAACAAGCGTCGCTAGGTCAGCCGCAGGATCGTCGGCCGCCACGACAAGGCGCCGGCGATGACGATCGTGCTGGCCCCGACGATGGTCATCGTCGTGGCCGGGCTCACCGCGGCCGACAACAGGCTCGAGACGAGGGCGCCGAGGGGCAGCCCACCCATGAACCCGGTCATCATCAGGCCCATGACGCGCCCCATCATCTCCGGGGCGGTCGACCGCTGGAGCACGGTGCGGTGGCTCGTCATGGCGATGCCCGCGTTGATGCCCCAGAGAAACATGATGACGACGGCGGACGCGAAGCCCGGCGCGAAACTGAGCGCGAACTGGCCGGCGCCGAGGCCGAACCCGACACAGAGCGCGATGTTCCAGCCGTGGCGGCCGATCGGACGCGTCGCCATGACCGCCGAACTCAAGAACATCCCGAGCCCGAAGGTGGCGAGGATCGTGGAGGCGCTGCCCGCTTCGAGCTCGAAGTCCTGCTCGACGACGCGCGGCATGGCGATCTGCATCACCGAGAACGAGCTCCCGAGCACCATCGACAACAAGACGAGGGAGCGAATCGGCTCGGTGTCCCACGCGTACCGCACGCCGGTGAGCACGGACCGGCCGAAGCTCTCCTCGGCTGCGGTCGAGACCGGGTCGGCGGGGACGGTCACCGGCCGCATCGCCAGGAGCGACAGGGCGGCCAGCACCGTCAGGAGCGCAAAGCCGCCGGCATCGCCGAAGACCTCGATGCCGAAGCCGGCGACGATGACCGCCACGAACCCCGCCGCTTGCATCGCGCCGTTCTGGAGGGCCACCGCGTTCATCAACCGCTCGGGCGGCACCAGGAGGGGCACCATCGCGTTGAGGTTGGGTGGGGTCACCGACACGGTGACGCCGATGAGGAACGCAGCGATGCCGGCCCAGACCGGGGTCGCCGCCCCGACGGCGATGACGACGGTGAACACCGCCAGCGCGATGAGCGCCGCGAACGTCCAGGCGGTGAACATCCGTTTGCGATCGACGCGATCGGACCAGGCTCCGGCCAGGAGCGAGAACAACATCGCGGGGAGTCCGAGGAGCCCGGCGACGATGCTCTCGGCGGTCGACCAGTCGGTGAGGGTGACGACCAGCCACACGAACGTGAAGCGGAGGGTGCCGTTGATCGAGGCGATGGCCGTCTGGGCCAACCAGAAGCCACGGAAGTCCCGGTCGGCCAGGAGCGCACGAGCGGGACTGGGCACCGAGCGACCCTACCCAGCACCCCGTCAGAAGGCCCCTTCGAGCACCTCGACCTTCGGCCCCGTCACGGTGGCGACGTCGAACCGGAGCCGACCGCGGCGATCGTTGGCGTCGAGCCACGACATCGCCGCCCGGCGCACGAACCGGCGCTTGCGTTCGTCGACGGCCTCGAACCCGGAACCGAAGCGGTCGCTAGAGCGGGTTTTCACCTCACAGAAGACGATCTCGTCGCCTCGCATCATCACCAGATCGAGCTCGCCGCCGCGGACCTGCCAGTTCTGGTCGAGCACCACGTACCCGGCCGCCTCGTAGTGGCGGGCGGCTCGTCGCTCTCCCCACCGGCCGAGGGCGACGCGGGACCTGTCCGTCGTTCGTTGCACCATGGCCGCACGCTAGGTACGGGGTGTGACAGCGGGATCGGGCGTGGACCCGCTACGACCAGGTGCGCGAGAAATACCGCACGAGTGCGGCATCAGGCGCGTGGGATCACGCGGACGTGGTGTGGGTCCGATCACATGCGGACGCCGACGCGTGGCTCACCACGCTGCCGACCCGCACCGAAGGCGACTAGTTGTCGCGCTTCTCCTTGATCTTGGCGGCCTTACCGATGCGGTCACGCAGGTAGTAGAGCTTCGCCCGACGCACGTCACCGCGAGCACCGACCTCGATCTTCTCGACGATCGGGGTGTGCAGCGGGAAGGTGCGCTCCACACCGACACCGAAGCTGAGCTTGCGGACCGTGTAGGTCTCACGCAGGCCCGCGCCCTGGCGGCGGATGACGACACCCTCGAAGACCTGGGTGCGCTCACGGTTGCCCTCGATCACGCGGACGTGCACCTTGACGGTGTCGCCGGGATCGAATTCGGGGATGTCATCCCGAAGGCTGAGGTTGTCGACGAGATCGGTGGGCTGCATCGCTGCGCTCCGTACGGATCGAGAAACGAGAAGAATCGGCGGGCAGGGCCCAGGCCGACTCCCAAGCTTAGAGGGACGATCCCCCGGTCCCACCCTCGTCACCGGGGGTGAATGCGGCGATTTCGATCTCGAATTCCGCGAGCGCCCGCTGCTCGTCACTGGTCAGGCCGCCGCGAGCGACCAGCAGGTCGGGCCGTTCGCGAGCGGTGCGTTCGATCGCCTTGGCGAGTCGCCATCGGGCGACCTTGCCGTGGTCGCCCGATCGCAGGACCTCGGGGATGTCCCACTCGCGGAACTCTGCGGGCCGGGTGTAGTGGGGGTACTCGAGCAGCCCGTCGGCGAAGGACTCGTCGTCGATCGAGGTCGAGTTGCCGAGCACGCCGGGCACGAGCCGCCCCACCGCTTCGATGATCAACGCCGCGGCGACCTCTCCGCCGGCGAGCACGAAGTCGCCGACCGAGATCTCGCCATCGCACAGATGCTCACGGACCCGCTCGTCGACGCCTTCGTACCGACCACACAACAGCGAGAAGCCGTCGAGCTCGGCCAGTTCGTGCGCCATCGCCTGATCGAAGCGGCGACCCGACGGCGACAGGTAGAAGAGTGGTCGTGGCGGGTCGACGGCTTCGACCGCACCGAACAACGGCTCGGGCTTCATCACCATCCCGGCGCCACCGCCGAACGGTGCGTCGTCGACGGTCTGGTGGACATCGGTGGTGGTCTGGCGAAGGTCGTGGACCCGGATGTCGAGGTGTCCGTCGCGCCGACCTCGTCCGATCACCGACTGGTCGGCGATGTGATCGACCATCTCGGGAAAGATCGAGAAGACGTCGACGCGCAGCTGCGGGTCGCCGCTCATTCCGGATCCCGCTCCGACGCGGCCTCGTCGAGGTCGAACAAGCCGACGGGGACGTCGACGTGGATCGTCTCGCCCGGCGTGTACTCGGTGATGAACTGCACCGGCACGAGCGTGCCGCCGTCGAGCTCGAGCAGATCGGACGCGGGGTTCTCGAGCACCCGACCGACCGTGCCGTGGGCGACGCCGTCCTGATCGATGACGGTGGCGCCGATCAGTTCGTGGACCCAGAGCTCGTCAGGGTCGTCGATCGGCTCGGCCTGCAGCACGAGGTTGCGCACCGCCTCGGCCTGGTCGCGGTCGTCGATGCCGACGAACTGCACCAGCCAGCCGCCCTTGTGCGGACGCGACGAACGGACCTCGAGAGGTCCGTTCGCAGTCTCGAGCACCGACCCGGGGTCGAGGCGCTCGGTTCGATTGGAGGTGAGCAGCACGCTGACCTCGCCGCGCACGCCGTGCGGGCGGGTGATGCGGCCGATCTCGAGCACGTCAGTCGACGAACTCGACCTCGATGGCGGCGACGTCGTCGTCGATGCCGGCCGAGCGGACCACGGTGCGGATCGCCGACGCGACCCGGCCTCGCTTGCCGATCACACGGCCCATGTCGCCGTCGCCGACGGTGACGTCGAGACGGATGCCCTTGTCGGTCTCGCTCTGCGCGACCGAGACCGCATCGGGGTTGTCGACGATCTGCTTGACGACGTACTCGCAGACGTTCTGGG
>CAZEML010000147.1:0-11018 GCA_964513285.1 uncultured Candidatus Nemicrothrix sp. | reverse complement strand
ACCCGCGAAGGGGGCATCGGCGCCCAGTTCGGCGGCAAGTACTTCTGCCACGACGTGCGGGTCATTCGCCTGCCCCGCCACGGCGCCTCGAACCCGGTGGCGCTCGCGGTCAGCTGCTCGGCCGACCGGCAGGCCCGGGCGAAGATCACCGCCGAGGGCGTGTTCCTCGAGCAGCTCGAGATGGATCCGGCCCGCTTCCTGCCCGAGGAGGCCGACGACGAGTTGAGCGACGAGGTCATCGAGGTCGACCTCAACCAGCCGATGGACGCCATCCGCAATCAGCTGAGCCAGTACCCGGTGAAGACCCGCCTGTCGCTCACGGGCACGTTGGTGGTCGGCCGCGACATCGCCCACGCCAAGATCAAGGAACGCCTCGATGCGGGCGAGCCGATGCCGCAGTACCTGCGTGATCACGCCATCTACTACGCCGGCCCGGCCAAGACCCCGGAGGGCTACGCGTCCGGCTCGTTCGGTCCCACCACCGCGGGACGCATGGACTCCTACGTCGAGCAGTTCCAGGCGGCGGGTGGATCGTTCGTGATGCTCGCCAAGGGCAACCGGTCCAAGCAGGTCACCGACGCGTGCGCGACCCACGGCGGCTTCTACCTCGGCTCGATCGGTGGCCCGGCGGCTCGCCTGGCGAAGGACTCGATCCGCAACGTCGAGGTGCTCGAGTTCCCCGAGCTCGGGATGGAAGCGGTCTGGAAGATCGAGGTCGAGAACTTCCCGGCGTTCATCGTCGTCGACGACAAGGGCAACGACTTCTACGCCGAGGTCACCACACCCGTGAAGCTGCGCTAGCCGCGAGCGAACGACCGGCAGCGTGAAGTTGCGTTAGCAGCGAGCGGGTGCCTCAGCGCTCGTCGACGAGCAGGCTCTTCAGGGCTCGGCCGATCGCGCCTCGATGGTCGTAGAGCACGGCGTCGGCCTGGCCGTAGCCGTTGCCGTTCCCGCGCACGGCAGCGGTGAACCCGAGCCACTCCCCCTCCGGCGGCCGTGACAGCGAGATCACCAGGTCGGGGTTGATCGACACCATCTGCTCGTAGTCGAGGACGCTGCCGCCGCTCGGGATCATGTCGGCGACAGCGGCGACGAGCACCCGCGGATCGTTGGGTTCACCGGCGACGAACTCGCGTTGCATGCGCATCCACCCGGTGACCCGACCGTGATCGTCTTCGGTGCGCCGGAAGTCGAAGCTGGCGGCGAAGTCGAGCGGTCCGGCGAAGGTGAAGTCGATCACCGGATGAGTTTCGGGATCGCTCGGGATCTGGTCCTCGGGCAGGGTCGGGTTGGCGACGGAGATTCCCTCGGCAACGCGGACCCGCATCGCGCTCGCCCGGCCGACGACCTCGCCGTCGACGACGTAGCGGCATTCGATGGCTTGGATCCGCCGGCCGTCGCGCACGACGTCGGTGTCCACCACCGTCGGCCCCATCGGCACCTTGCGGCTCATGTCGATCGACAGGCGGGTCGTCACCATCGGGACCGCCGAGGGCACCGCCTCGACGGCTCTCGCCACCACTGCGGCGACGGCGCCACCGTGCTGAACACCGGGGAACCACGGCCCGATCGCCGGTTGCTGCGGGATCAGCACATCGCCATCACGGATGAAAACGGGACCGTCGCTCACCGCCGGGAGGGTATCGGCGAAAGCGATGGAGACCATCACATCTATGCCTCCGAGCTAGGACCTAGGTCCCTGCCGCCGCGCCGGCGTTCCTGAGACAACGAGTGGGTAACCCGTTCCCCGAGGAGGGATCAACCCATGAAGACATCTGACGCTCGGCTGATGCTCCAGCTGACGCTCGGGAGCTTGCTGATCATCACCGCCGGCTTCGCCGCGGTGGCGATCTACGCCATCAACAACGACGGGAGTGGCACGGCGCCGATCTCCTCGACCCTCGACATCAATCTCGAGGAGTTCTCGATCACCGGCGACCTCGTCGCCCCGGCCGGGGACGTGACGCTGTTGGTCCACAACAACGGATCGATGGAACACAACCTCGCCGTCCGCGAGCTCGACCTGATCACCCCGAACTTCGGGTCCGGCGGGACGGTCAGCCTGGAACTCGGTGAACTGGCACCCGGCGAATACACACTGTTCTGCGAGATCGCCGGGCACGAGGCGGCCGGCATGGTCGCCACCCTCACGATCACCGGCAGCGGAGACGCCGACGTCGTCGCCGCCGGTGGCGGTCACGGCGGCCACGGGTCGGACATGACCGACGAGGAGTGGGCGGCGTTGGACGAGGCGATGATGCAGTCGATGCTCGCCTTCCCGGCCGAGACCGAGGGCAAGGGCAACCCGATCCTGGAACCGACCGAGGTGCTCGCCGACGGCACCAAGGTCTTCGACCTCACCGCCGAGATCGTCGACTGGGAGGTCGAGCCTGGCGTGTTCGTCGAAGCTTGGACCTACAACGGCGTCGTCCCTGCGCCCCAGATCAAGCTCGAGCGTGGCGACGACATCCAGGTTCGGGTCGTGAACAACCTGCCGATGGGCACCGACATCCACTGGCACGGTGTGCACACCCCGAATGATCAGGACGGTGTGGCGCCCTACACCCAGGACCTGATCGCCCCCAACGGCGGAACGTTCACCTACGAGTTCACCGCCGACACCGATGCGATCGGGATGTACCACGCCCACAACCACGCCCAGATGCAGGTCGTGAACGGCATGTTCGGCGCCATCACCATCGGCGACAATCCGATCCCGTACGGCCGCACGATCAGCGGGGTCACCATCCCTGACGAAGAGGACCTCAACATCACGGTCGACACCCCCATGGTGCTCAACGATGCGGGCACGATCGGGTTGACGCTCAACGGCAAGAGCTTCCCCGCCACCGAGCCGTACGTGATGAACCAGGGCGAGTGGGGCCACGTCACCTACTACAACGAGGGTCTGCAGATTCACCCGATGCACCTGCACCAGTTCCCGCAGCTGGTGTACGCCAAGGACGGCATCCCGCTCGAGGAGCCCTACTGGGTCGACACGATCAACGTGGCTCCGGGCGAGCGGTACAGCGTGATCTTCCGGGCCGATGACCCCGGGGTCTGGGTCTGGCACTGCCACATCCTCACCCACGTCGAGCGCACCGACGGCATGTTCGGCATGGTGACCGCCTTCATCGTCAATGAGACCCCGGGCTTCGATCCGGCAGATCACCCGGTCGAGCCTCACAATTGGGAGAACCGGACGACGAGTCCCGACGGGCCGGTCGCCGCTGATGGCGCGCACGACCATGGCGACGGCAGCGACGGCAGCCACAGCCATGGAGATGAAGACCCGGCCGACCAGGTCGAGGGGACGACCGAGGAAGACGAGGACGTCGCCGCATAGCAGGTTCCCCTCCGTGCGGTGCGTGCGCCGGGGCTGTGCCACGATCGGATCCATGAAGATCCGCATCGGGTACGGCCTCGGCGCTGTTCCGTCCCTCTACCCCCAAGCCCGTAAGGACCTCGGCGGACTCGGCACCGTGGTCGACGACCTCGACCGGCTCGGGTTCGACAGCCTGTGGTTCCCTGAGCGCATCAATTCGATGCAGCTCGATCCGGTCGTCGCGATGTCTTATGTGGCCGGTCGGAGCGAGAGGCTCAAGTTCGGGCCGGCCGTCTCGGTGGTTCCGGGCCGCAACCCGATCCTGATGGCGAAGATGCTCGCCAGCCTCGACGTGGTCAGCGGCGGCCGGTGCCTCCCGGCGTTCGGGCTCGGGATCGCCAACACCGCCGAGCACCAGGCCTTCCAGGTCGACCGCAAGGATCGAGCACCGTGGCTCAACGAGGCGATGCCGCTCATGCGACGACTGTGGGAAGAGGACGTCGTCGATCACGAAGGCGAACGCTTCTCGGTGAAGGGCGCCCGCGTGCTGCCCAAGCCGCTGCAACAACCCCTCGAGGTGTGGCTCGGCGGTCAGGCGCCGTCCGAACTCCGCCGCACGGGGCGTCTCGCCGACGGCTGGCTGGCGAGCTTCACGACGCCGAGGCACGTCGCCGAGGGCATCGAAGCGATCGAGGCCGCCGCGTCCGACGCGGGCCGCACGTTCGATCGGGACCACTACGGCGTGTTGATCCCCTACATCCCGCCCGGGCTCGACTTCCCGGCCGAGGCACTCGAACGGGTGACGGTGCGCCGACCCGATGCACAACCCGACGAGGTGGTGGCGACCTCGCACGAGGCGCTGCACGACATGATCGACGCCTACGTCGCCGTCGGGGCGACCAAGTTCGTGTGCTTCCCCTTCGGCGAGCCCGAAGACTGGCACGTCGAACTCGAGAAGCTGGCGCCGATCCTCGACAAGCAGACCTGATCGTCCTCAGGCACTGAGCAGGGGCAACGCCTCGGGCGTCTGGTCGAAGATGCCCTCCGCCGCGCCCGGTCCGCCGAGCCACTCCAGCGCGGACCGGTAGCCAGAGCGGGTGTCGATCGCGAGCGGGATGTCCCCGTTCACGAGCGACCCCAACTGGTAGTCGCCGTGCACGACCCCGCCGGCGACCGTCGGGCCGAAGGCGAACTGGAGTCCGCCGTTGCCATGATCGGTGCCGCCCGAGCCGTTCTCCGCGGCCCGGCGACCGAACTCGCTCGTCGTGAGCACCATCACCCGATCGAGATCACCGGACGCGGCGAGCGCGGCGAAGAACGCCTCGAGCCCATCGGCGATGTCCTGCAGCAGCCCATCGTGGGTGTCGAGCTGACCGGCGTGGGTGTCGAAGCCGCTGACCCCGACCGTGAGCACCCGGGTGCCGATCCCCATCTGGATGATGCGAGCGGCGGTCGAGAGGAGCTCGGTCGCGCTGGTACCGGCGCCGGGGATAGCGCTCTGCTCGCCGAGGGCATCGTCGGCGCCGCTCGCACTCGCGAGCAGCGCGACCGCGTCCAGCGTCGACGGGATGGCCGCCTGTGCCGCAGCCACGGTCGGGTCGCTCGACAGCGGGGCTGCGGTGGCGAGGAAGGCGTCGATCAACGCATCCGCGTCGGTGCCCGGCAAGGTCATCAGCTGGAAGGTCGAGGGGTTGCGGATCGACGTCGCCATGGTCCGGGCCCCGACGAGGGCGGGGCTTCCGCCGCCCAACGCGATGGCACGCAGTGGGTCGTCGACCCCGTTGCGCTCGGCGTCGAGGGACGCGTCGAGCCAACGCCCGAGCCATCCCGTCTGCGACGGGGCACCCGCGACACCCGACCACCACGAGTCCATGGCGGTGAAGTGCGACCGGGACTGCTCGGGCATCGCCACGCCGGCGATGGCGCTCATCGTCCCGGCATCCCAGAACGGAACGAGGCCTGAGAGCGAGGGATGCAGACCCCACGTCGACCCGCTGAGCGAGACCAGCTCCGCATCTCCGAGGGCGAGTTCGGGCCGGAGGTCGCGGTACACACCGGCGTCGGCCGGGACGAGGGTGTTGAGGGCGTCGTTGCCGCCCGCCATTTCGAGCACCACCAGCACCCGGTCGGTCACCGGAAGCCGAGCGGTCGACGCCGCGACCTGGTCGGCGACCGTGGTGGTCGGCAACACGGTGGTCGTGGTCGTCGTGGTGGACGGTGACAGGCTGGGGGCGGCGGTCTCGACCCCGTCGCGGACGAGGGCGGCCCACGCCCCACCGCTGAGGGCGGCGGCGCCGGCGGCGCCACCGAGGAAAGCACGGCGAGAGATCATCAGGACTCCTAGGCGATGAGCAGATCGGGTGACGCGAGGGCGAGGGCGAGGGCCGCCTCCCCGGGTCGGGTGGACGTGGAGCTGGGGAGATCACCCAGCGCACTGACGGTGGCTCCGGTGAAGCCGGCGGGACGTCCGAACCGGTCGGCGAGTTCGTCCCACGCGCCGTCTCGGGCGGCGGCGAGGACCGCCGAGTCATCGGGTGTGGCCCGGGCGATGCCGTTGGCCGCGGAGAATCGGGCGGCGGTGGCCGAGGAGGCGAGCCAGGTGGCGGCGCCGGGATAGCCGCCGACGTTCGGCGGGTTGGCGGGGAGCTGGCCCATCGCTCGGAGTTGGCCGATGACGAATCGGGGCTCGACCGACGCACCCGTCGCCTTGATCGCCTGGGTCATCCACGGCAGCGGCGCCAGTACGGTCGGTGTGCCGACCCCGGATGCGCCTGCTTCGAGGACGGCTCGCGTCAGGGTGGCGATGTCGAGGCCGGAGCCGGCGAACGCGTCGGCCAGACCGAACACGGTCTGGTTGTCGACCCCGCCGAGGAAGTAGCGGCTCAGCTTGGTGGCGATGAACACCGGGCAGGCCGGGTCGGCCGTCACCGCGTCGACGACGGTGTCGACATCGTGGACGCCATCCACGCCGAGGAGTGTCTGGGGACGGTCGTCGTGGCGACTCGGGACGTACCGGACCTCCCAGTCGAACCGGGGGCGAACGGTCCAGCCGGTGAGGGCGACCGCGGCCGCCTGCACGTCGGCCTCGGTGAAGTTGTTGACCCCGATCGTGTAGAGCTCGAGCAATTCCCGCCCGTAGTTCTCGTTCGGCGCCTGTCCGGTGCTGGTGGCGCCGTCGAGGAACACCAGCATCGCCGCGTCGGTCGTGATGTTGCGGATGAGCTCGACGAAGTCACCGCGCCCGAGCGACCAACACCGGTCGAGGTGGGTGAGCATCGACGGCAGGTGCCGCACGACCTGCATCGAGACGGCGAAGTGGTCGTGCCAGAACCAGGCGAGCTGATGGTCGAGCGGGCGCTCGGTCTCGACGAGTCGGGTCGTCCAGCGCTCGAACGCTTCGAGGGTCTGGGCTTGGGTGGCCTCTCGGTTCGAACGGTCGTACTCGTAGTCCCAGTCCGCCCAGGCCGAGGATTCCTCGGCGATCCCGGCCGCCGAAGGATCGACGAGGAGGTCGATCGTGCCGTCGACACCGAGCGCATCGAGTTCGTCGAGCTGGCCGGGGCCGAGGCCCCAGCCGGCGCGGCGGGCGAGGAAGGCGACCGCTTCTCGGGTGCTGTTGAATTCGATCACACCCTGAGGTTCGGCCCGAGGTGTGAGGAATGTGTGAGCAGCCGCGAAACGGCTGATCAGGGCTGCCTAGAGCTGTTCGAGCGCCTGACCGAGGTCGTCGAGCAGATCCTGGGTCGACTCGATGCCGACCGAGAGCCGGACGAGATCCGCCGGCACCTCGAGCTCCGAGCCCGCCGCAGAGGCGTGGGTCATGACACCGGGGTGCTCGATGAGCGACTCGACCGCGCCGAGCGACTCGGCCAGCGAGAACACCTTGGTCGTCGTCGTGAGCCGCATCGCCGCATCCGCGCCGCCGGCGACCCGGAACGACACCATGCCGCCGAACTTCTTCATCTGACGAGCGGCGGCATCGTGGCCGGGGTGATCGGGCAGGCCCGGGTAGAGCACGTGGGTGACCTTCTCGTGCCCGAGCAGCAGGTCGACGATCGCCTGGGCGTTGTCGCAATGGCGATCCATGCGGACGGCGAGCGTCTTGAGGCCGCGCAGGGTCAGGTAGTTGTCGAACGGGCTGCCAACGGCGCCGATCGCGTTCTGCAGGTAGGCGAGGCGGTCGGCGAGTTCGGTGTCGTTGGTGGCCAGGAAGCCACCGACGACGTCGGAGTGGCCGCCGCAGTACTTGGTGGTCGAGTGAACGACCACGTCGGCCCCCTCGGCGAGGGGCTGCTGCAGGTAGGGCGTGGCGAACGTGTTGTCGACGACGAGCTTGGCGCCACCGGCATGCGTGACCTCGGCGATGGCGGCGAGGTCGACGACGGTGAGCAGCGGGTTGGTCGGGGTCTCGACCCAGACGACCTTGGTCTCGGGCCGCATCGCGGCTCGGAGCTGATAGGGATCGGTGAGGTCGGCGGCGGACCACTCGATGCCGGCCGGGGCGAGCACGGCGGAGATCAGGCGGAACGTGCCGCCGTAGGCGTCGTTGCCGAGGACGATGTGATCGCCAGGCGAGAGGGTCCGCAGGAGGGTGTCCTCCGCCGACATGCCCGACGCGAAGGCGAGGCCGTGCGCCGCCCCCTCGAGCGAGGCGAGGCACTCCTGCAGCGCCTGGCGCGTCGGGTTGTTGGTGCGGGAGTACTCGTAGCCGCGGTGGACCCCCGGCTCCTCCTGCACGAACGTGGTCGCCAGCGAGATCGGGGTCACAACGGCGCCGCTGGTGGCGTCGTGGACCTGCCCGGCGCGGATCGCTCGGGTCTCGAACCCGAACGCGCTCGGGTCAGCGAAGATGTCGTCAGCCATGGTGGATCAGGCTCCTTGGGCGTTGGAGAGGAAGCTCAGGACGTCGCTCGACGAGATGACGGCGCGGGGCCGCCCGCCGTCGAGCACGAGCATCGCCGAGCAGGATTCGAGCATCTCGACCGCGAGGGCGACCGGCTGGCCGGCGCCGATGGTCGGTAGGGCCGGGGCCATGATGTCCTCGACGGTCTTGTCGAGCACCGCGTCGGTGTCGAAGGCGAGCTCCATCAACCGGAGTTCGCTGACCGAGCCGGCGATCTCGGCGGCGGCCAGCGGCATCTCGCCCTTGCCGACCGGGAGCTGGGAGACCCCGTGCTCACGCATCATCGTCACGGCCTCGCTGACCAACTGGTGCGGCTGCACGTAGAGGAGGTCGGGCACGCCGCTCGTGCGGCTCTCGAGCACGTCGGCGATGACAGGGCCATCGGCGCGCAGGAAGCCGAAGCCAGCCATCCAGTCGTCGTTGAAGACCTTCGAGAGGTAGCCGCGCCCGGAGTCCGGGGTGAGCACGACGATCAGATCGTCGGGCGAACAATCGTCGGCGACCTGAAGGGCCGCCGCGACCGCGGTGCCGCAGGAGCCACCGATCAACAAGCCCTCTTCCTGGCTGACCCGGCGAGCCATCAGGAACGAGTCGGCGTCGCTGATCGGGATGACCCGGTCGATGAGGTTCTGGTGGTACGTGTCGGGCCAGAAGTCCTCACCCACACCTTCGACCAGGTAGGGGCGGCCGGAGCCCCCGGAGTACACCGAGCCCTCCGGGTCGGCGCAGATGATCTGGATCGCCGGGTTCTGTTCCTTGAGGTAGCGACCGACGCCCGACAAGGTGCCACCGGTGCCACCACCGGCGACGAAGTGGGTGATGCGGCCATCGGTCTGGCGCCAGATCTCGGGACCGGTCGCCTGGTAGTGAGCGAGCGGGTTGGTCTGGTTGTGGTACTGGTTCGGCCGGTACGCGCCGGGGATCTCCTTCACCAGCCGCTCCGCGGTCGAGTAGTACGACTGCGGGTCGTCGGGAGCGACCGCCACCGGGCACACCACGACTTCGGCGCCGTAGGCCCGCAACAGGTCGACCTTCTCGGGCGCGACCTTGTCGGTCATGACGAAGACACACTTGTAGCCCCGTTGGGCGGCGACGATCGCGAGGCCGACACCGGTGTTGCCCGAGGTCGGTTCGACGATGGTGCCGCCCGGCTTGAGCAACCCCTCGCGCTCGGCGTGATCGATCATGGTGACCGCGGGCCGGTCCTTGGACGACCCGCCGGGGTTGACCATCTCGGCCTTCACCACCACCTGGCACGGCTTGTCCTTTGCCACCTGCTTGAGGTTGACCAAGGGCGTGTTCCCGATCATGTCGAGAACCGAGTCGAAGATCTCCATGTGCTGCGTGCCTCCCTGGGTGGTGGACAGCCTCCCACGTGACCGAAGCAACCGGAACGTGCTGACGAGAATTCCCCCGAGTAGTTTCTGACGGACCGTCAGATTTCTTCCGGAGGGTGCGGTGAGCAACGGTACGAGTGCGAATGAAGGTCTCCTCAGCGGAATCCGCGTGATCGAGTCGAGCCTGCTCGGCCCCGGCCACGTCGCGACGTTCTTCGCCGACCTCGGGGCCGACGTCATCAAGGTCGAGTCTCCGGCCGGCGACTACATCCGCCAGATGACGTGGCCGATCATCGACGGCGTCTCGCTTCTCCACCTCCACACCCACCGCGGCAAGAAGAGCATCACGCTCAACCTCAAGAGCGACGAGGGCCGAGCGCTCTACAAGGAACTGGTAGCGACCGCCGACGTCGTCGTCGAAGCCCAGAAGCCGGGCGCGCTCGCCAACTTCGGGCTCGGGTACGACGTGCTCAAGGAGGTCAACCCGAAGATCGTCTTCGCCACCCTCTCGGGCTACGGCTCGACCGGGCCCTACCGCGACATGCCGAGCCACGGCATCGCCTACGACACCTGGGCCGGCATCGTGCAGCCCGTCGTCGACGACGACGGCTTCGCCCGCATCCCGCCCACCATGCCCAACGTCGGCATCAACGTCGGCCCGATGGTCGCGGCGATGGGCATCCTCGCCGGCATCATCAAGGCCCGCGAGACCGGTGAAGGCTGCGAGATGGAGTTCGCCCAGTCCGACGCCGCCGCCTACATGGACTGGTACCGCATCGAGACCGAGCGGGCGTACCTCCGTCCCGAGGACGAGGTCACCGGCAACCCGGCCGACAACTACGAACGCCGCCCCGCCGGACTCGCGGGCATGTGGGAAGGCGTCCGCTACCAGATGTACGAAGCGAGCGACGGCCACGTCCTCTTCATGGCGAGCGAGCAGGCGTTCTGGAAGAACTTCTGCCAGGGCGTCGACCGCATGGACCTCTTCGAGCGGTGGCCCGGTGAGAAGTACGCCGACCACGCCAAGGGCAATCTCGAACTCCAGCGCGAACTGCAGACGATCTTCCGCACGAAGACCTGCCAGGAGTGGCTGAAGTTCTCCGAGGAGTGGGTCACCACCATCGCCCCGGTCAACACGACCAAGAACATCGGCGACGACCCCCAGTTCCAGCACCGCATGGGCTTCTACCCCGCCGACGTTCTCGGCTGCGAGCAGATGCCACTCCCCGCCTACGTCAACGGCGAGCTGCCGCCCTGCCCGACCAAGGCGCCCGAGGTCGGCGAGAACACCGACCAGGTCATGGCCGACACGCTCGGCAAGTCGGCCGACGAGATCGCCGCCCTCCGCGACGGCGGTGCCTTCGGCTGATCAGGCCCGAACGAAGCCGGTGTAGCCGGCGGCGGCGACCTGGTTGCAGTGGTCGCGGTAGTCGAGGAAGCCGGGCAGCGGCAT
>CAZEML010000146.1:0-11166 GCA_964513285.1 uncultured Candidatus Nemicrothrix sp. | reverse complement strand
TGGCGAAGCGCAGACCCTCGTCCATGGCGATCGGGTTGATCAGCTCGACGTGCATCTCGGTGTTGTCGGCAGGCATGCACATCTCGGTGCCCTCGGGCAGGGAGATGGTGCCGGTGATGTCGGTGGTCCGGAAGTAGAACTGCGGACGGTAGTTGGAGAAGAACGGCTTGTGACGGCCGCCCTCTTCCTTCGACAGCACGTAGACCTGAGCCTCGAACTCGGTGTGCGGGGTGATGCTGCCGGGAGCGGCGAGCACCTGGCCACGCTGGACCTCGTCCTTGTCGACACCACGGAGCAGGGCGCCGATGTTGTCGCCGGCCTGGCCCTCGTCGAGCAGCTTGCGGAACATCTCGACACCGGTGCAGGTGGTGGTCGTGGTCTCCTTGATGCCGACGATCTCGATCGAGTCGCCGGTGTGGATCGCACCCTGCTCGACCTTGCCGGTCACCACGGTGCCACGGCCGGTGATCGAGAAGACGTCCTCGATCGGCATGAGGAAGGGCTTGTCGAGGTCACGCTCGGGGGTCGGGACGTACTCGTCGACCTCGGCCATGAGCTCCATGATCTTGCCGGCGAAGTCGGCGTCGCCCTCGAGCGCCTTGAGCGCCGAGACCTGGATGATCGGGGTGTCGTCGCCCGGGAAGTCGTACTCGTTGAGGAGCTCACGAACTTCCATCTCGACGAGCTCGATGAGCTCCTCGTCGTCGACCATGTCGACCTTGTTGAGCGCAACGACGATCTTCGGCACGCCGACCTGACGGGCGAGCAGCACGTGCTCACGGGTCTGGGGCATCGGGCCGTCAGCGGCGGACACCACGAGGATGGCGCCGTCGACCTGGGCCGCACCGGTGATCATGTTCTTGATGTAGTCAGCGTGGCCGGGCATGTCGACGTGGGCGTAGTGACGGTTGTCCGTCTCGTACTCCACGTGGGACACGTTGATCGTGATGCCGCGCTCGCGCTCTTCGGGCGCGTTGTCGATGTTCTCGAACTCGGTGAACGACGAACCTTCGACGTTGTCGCTGAGAACCTTGGTGATCGCAGCGGTGAGAGTGGTCTTGCCGTGGTCGATGTGGCCCATGGTGCCCACGTTGACGTGGGGCTTGGTCCGCTCGAACGTCTCCTTAGCCATGACGTTTTTCCTTGCTTTCTTGGTGAGGTTTGGGGTTAGGAGACGATCACTCGCCGCGGACGCGGGCGACGATCTCTTCCTGGACGTTTGCAGGCGTGGGCTGGTACGAGTCGAACTGCATCGTGTACGTTGCCCGCCCCTGCGTGCGTGAACGCAGATCCGTACTGTATCCGAACATCTCGGAGAGCGGCACGAGTGCGTTCACGACCTGGTTCTGGCCGCGCTGCTCGGTGCCCTGCACCTGCCCGCGACGAGAGTTCATGTCACCGACGACATCACCGAGGTAGTCGTCGGGGGTGACGACCTCGACGGCCATCATCGGCTCGAGGAGCGTGGGCTTGCAGCGAGGGGCGACCTCGCGGAACCACGCGTTACCTGCGATCTTGAAGGCCATCTCCGACGAGTCGACGTCGTGGGTCTTGCCGTCGGTGAGGGTGACCTTGACGTTCACGGTCGGGAAGCCGGCGAGCACACCATTGCTCATGGCCTCACGGATGCCGTCGTCGACCGGCTTGATGTATTCCTTCGGAATGGCACCACCGGAGATCTGCGACTCGAAGGCGTACTCCTCTTCCCCATCGGTGTAGGGCTCGAGGGTCGCCTGGATCACGGCGAACTGACCGGTACCACCGGTCTGCTTCTTGTGGGTGTACTGGTGCTCGACGGTCGCCTTGGTGATCGTCTCGCGGTAGGCCACCTGCGGCTTGCCGACGGTCGCCTCGACCTTGAACTCGCGCATCATGCGGTCGACGAGCACCTCGAGGTGGAGCTCGCCCATGCCGGCGATGATCGTCTGCGCGGTCTCTTCGTCGGTGCGGACCTGGAAGGTCGGGTCCTCTTCGGCGAGCGCCTGGAGGGCCTTGCCCATCTTCTCCTGGTCGGCCTTGGACTTGGGCTCCACGGCCACGTGGATCACGGGCTCGGGGAAGTCGAGGTTCTCCAGGGTGATCGGCTTGGTCGGATCACAGAGGGTGTCACCGGTGCGGGTGTTCTTGATGCCGATGCCGGCGGCGATGTCGCCGGTGTACACGGCGTCCTTGTCGACCCGGTCGTTGGCGTGCATCTCGAGGATGCGGCCGACGCGCTCCTTGTTGGAGGTACGGGTGTTGAGGACCTGATCGCCCTTGTCGAGCTTGCCGGAGTACACCCGGAAGTAGGTGAGGCGGCCGACGTGGGGGTCGGTCATGATCTTGAACGCCAGCGAGGCGAAGGGCTCGCTGTCGTCAGCCTTGCGCTCGTCGGTCTCGCCGCTGCGGGGGTTCTCACCCTGGATCGGCGGCACGTCGAGCGGCGACGGCAGGAAGTCGACGACGGCGTCGAGCAGGGGCTGCACGCCCTTGTTCTTGAACGCGGTGCCGTTGAGGATCGGCACGAGGCCGTGGTTCAGGGTGCCGTTTCGCACGGCGGCCTTGATCTCGTCCTCGGTGATCTCCTCGTCCTCGAGGACCTTCATCATGAGGTCCTCGTCGAAGTCGGCGAGGGTGTCGAGCAGCTCGGAGCGGTAGAGCTCGGCGTCGTCGAGGAGCTCGGCGGGGATGTCGATCTCGTCCCAGCTGGCGCCGAGGTCTTCGCCCTGCCAGACGAGGGCCTTCATCTTCACGAGGTCGATGAGGCCGGCGTAGTCGCTCTCCGCGCCGATCGGCAGCTGGAGGACGGCGACGTTCTCGGTGAGGCGTTCCTTGATGGTGCCGAGCACGAAGTAGAAGTCGGCGCCGGTGCGGTCCATCTTGTTGACGAAGCACATGCGGGGCACGTTGTAGCGGTCGGCCTGGCGCCAGACGGTCTCGGTCTGGGGCTCCACGCCGGCCACACCGTCGAAGACGGCGACGGCACCGTCGAGCACGCGCAGCGAGCGCTCCACCTCGACGGTGAAGTCGACGTGGCCCGGGGTGTCGATGATGTTGATCCGGTGGTCGTCCCAGATGCAGTGGGTCGCGGCGGAGGTGATCGTGATGCCACGCTCCTGCTCCTGCTCCATCCAGTCCATGGTGGCGGCGCCGTCGTGGACCTCGCCGATCTTGTAGGAGCGGCCGGTGTAGTAGAGGATGCGCTCGGTCGTGGTGGTCTTACCGGCGTCGATGTGCGCCATGATCCCGATGTTGCGGGTCTTGGCGAGGGGGGTTCGCTTCTCAGCCATGGGTCTGGGACTTCCTGAAATGGGACTGGCTCGGTGGAATTCGGATGGTGCAGGAACGCACCACGACCGGGCCGCTTCGTGTGGTGAAGCGTGGTGCCCGGTCGTCGGAAAAGTGTATTGGCCGCTCGGTGCTTTACCGCGGAGCGTTACCAGCGGTAGTGAGCGAAGGCCTTGTTGGCCTCGGCCATCTTCTGGAGATCCTCACGACGCTTGCAGGAAGCGCCGATGCCGTTGCTGGCATCGAGGATCTCGTTGGCCATACGCTCGGCCATCGTGCGCTCGCGACGGTCGCGAGCGAAACCCACCATCCAACGGATGGCGAGGGTGGTGGCCCGACGGGGACGAACCTCGACGGGAACCTGGTAGGTCGCACCGCCGACACGGCGGCTGCGGACCTCGAGCTGGGGGCGCACGTTGTCGACGGCGCGCTTGAGCACGGCGACGGGATCGTCACCGGTCTTCTCGGCGACGATGTCGAGCGCGTTGTACATGATCCGCTCGGCGGTGCTGCGCTTGCCGCGCTGGAGGATCTTGTTGACGAACTGGGTGACGAGAACCGACTTGTGAATCGGATCGGCGACGATCTCGCGGCGAGTGGCCGGGCCCTTACGCGGCATGATCAGCCTTCCTTCTTGACGCCGTAGCGGCTGCGGGCCTGCTTGCGATCACGCACGCCCGAGGTGTCGAGGGTTCCGCGCACGATCTTGTAGCGGACACCGGGGAGATCCTTCACACGGCCACCGCGCACGAGCACGATCGAGTGCTCCTGGAGGTTGTGGCCCTCGCCGGGGATGTAGGCGGTGACTTCGGTGCCCGAGGTGAGGCGGACACGAGCGACCTTGCGAAGCGCCGAGTTCGGCTTCTTCGGGGTGGCGGTGTACACGCGGGTGCAGACGCCGCGACGCTGCGGGGCGCCCTTGAGCGCCGGGGTGGCTTCCTTGCGGCGCTTGGTTTCGCGGCCCTTGCGGACCAGCTGCTGAATGGTGGGCACGAAAGATCCTCGATGAGAACGTGGTGTGATAGGAAACGGTTGGCCGACACAGCGGTGCCCGCGGCACGCGCGTCAAGGCCAGCGCAAAAGCATACGAGCGAGATACGGGAACCTCAACCCCGCGCCCGGCGATTACGGCCCGAACCGAACCACAACGCCGCCGCCAGGACCGCCGTCAGCCCGAAGACGGCGAGGGCGATCGTGAGACCCTCGGGTGCGAACTCGGCCTCGACGACGTGATCGCCGGCGGGCACCAGGACACCGATGAATGCGGCGTCGGCGGTCACGATCTCGGCGGGTTCGCCGTCGATCGTCACCTCCCAGCCGGGATAGACGGGGACGGGCAGGACCAGGACCGTCGGGACCGGGGTTCGCACGCTGGCCGTGACCTTGCTGCGATCGACGTCGACCCACTGGATCGTCCCAGCCGGGTCGACGTCGGTGGCGGTCGGGAGACCGACCTCGCGATCGACGACGACCGGCCAGGTGGCGAGGTCGAAGCGATCGACGACGAATCGCGCCGCCGCATCGAGGTCGGTCTCGACGATGGCTGCGTCGACGAGGCGGAACGGCGCTGCATGCTCACGGTGCATGATCGTCACCGCGCCGGTCGAGATGACCTCGAGTCCGTCGGCGGTGCCGCCGATCGATCCGAGGGTGAGCTGACCCTCGAGGGTGACGCCGGCCAGCAGGGCTCCGGGTTCGCCGGTGGTTCGGACGGTCACCGTCGCCACCGCGCCCGGGGTCAGACCCTCGCCGGCGATCGGGATGGCGAGCCCGTGGCGTTCGCCCGGCCAGATCTCGTTCTGGGGCATCCAGGTCTCGATCATCGTTCCGTCGGCCTCGACCACCAGTTCGATCCGTCCGGCCCCGGAGACGGCGATCGCATCGATGACCACCGCCCGTAGCCCACCTTCGGGAACGACCAGACTGCCGCTGCGGGCCTCGCGACCGAGGTCGTCCATCGCGAAGCCGAGTTCGGGGTCGACCCGCGGCCCGACCGGTGGGTGCGACGGCGCCGAGGCCCACACCCCGACCCCGAGGGCGTCCCAGACCGACAGCGCGGGGCTGATCGAGGGAGGGATCGAGGGGTAGGTCGGGGTGCCGAACGCCTCGGCTCGATACACGACGGGGTCGACCGCGTTCAGCAGGGCGCGAAAGCCAGGGGAGGTCAGGGTCTGGCCGCCGATGGTCGGAATCTCGAACGCCTGGGTCGAGGCGGGCCAGAACGTCTGGAACGACCCCCCGAGCCGCTCGCCGGGCCCGAGTTCGTCGAGCACGAGTTCGTGTTCCGCCAGCGGTTCGAACACCTCGTCGGCGTCGAACACGGTGGGGATCGGTCGGGCGAACCACAACAGCTCGCCGACGATCGCGACCGCCAGCAGTACCGGGACGCCCGCCGGCGCCAGGCGTCGGGAGCGTACGCCCAACATCACCGCGCCGACCGCGGCAGCCGCGAGCAGGTGTGGCACGACGACGACGGCGAGGTCGCGTCGCACCCCCGCCTCCGCGACGAGATCGAGCCAGCGCCAGAGGGCCGGCAGCATGACGACGAACGCCGCGGCGGTGACAGCGAGCACGCGCGGCAGCACGCGGCGGCGAGCGAGCGCGGCCCGGGCAGACGGGTCGATCCAGGCCTCGAAGCCGAACGCCACGAGGCCGGCGAAGCCGAGTGAGATGAGGACCTTGGACCGCGTGGCGAGCCCGGACAGGTCGCCCATCAGCGTCTGCGCCAACTCGGTCGCCGGCCCGCCGACGTACCCGATGAGCGCGCCGACGACGACCAGCCCCCACAGGCCGATGATCGCGCCTCGCCGGCGGCGAGCGATCACGTCGTCGCCGCGGGCCGCGGCGGTCGCGAACGCAGCGACCATCAGGACCGACACACCCACGAAGATCTGGAACTCGACCCAGTTGCCTCGGGCGAAGAACGCGGGGCCGTGACCGTCGGTTCCGAACGCGGCCGAGAACGGTGCGGTGAGCAGATAGTCGATCCCGGCCGAGGAGTCGGCGGCGAACTGCCGGTGCGACGTGTCGACCGAGTCGAGCCACTGCGAGAAGAAGCGCAGGTGGGGGTACCCGAGGCCGACGGCGACGACCGCGCCGACCACGGCGGGGCGGACCAGCCCGATCGCGACGCGTGCGACGTCGCGCCGATGCTCGACGACGAGGCGGGCGAGGGCGTAGAGCGCAACCCCGCCGACCAGGTATGCGGTGACGAGCGGGCTGTTCGCCCAGATCATCGCGGCGAGCAGCACGCCGATCGGCACGCCCGACCGAGCCGATCGATCGACGAACGCCCGCTCGACCGCCCAGAGAACGCCAGGGGCGAACGCCGCGACGCTGGCGTGCGGCCACCCGCCCCAGCCGACCATGAAGCCGGAGAAGGCGTAGGCCGCGCCACCGACGAGAACCGAGGGCCGACGCAGCCCGAATCGCTGGAGCCAAGCCGAGGTCAGGGCCCACGCGGTGAGGGTGCGGAGCACGGCGGTCGCGCCCGCTGCGAACCAGGCCGGGAAGACGACGTAGGTGAGGGCGAAGACGGGCAGCCCGCCCTTCATCACCGGGTAACCCTGCGCGACGAGCGGATCCCACCAGCCGTCGAGGTCCCGCACGATCCGACCGAAGGACGCCCAATGAGCATGGATGTTGACCAGGTCCCCCGACGCTCGATCCGTGACCGACCCGAGGTCTCGGTAGGCCCGCTGGGGGTGGCCGACCGCCTCGATCAGGTCGAGCGGCGCGAGCGTCGCGCCGGCGAACAACGGCTCCCAGAAGGCGAAGCCGACGACCGAGCCGACCACCAACACCGTCGCCCATCGCGGATGGCGGCGCGCCGTGGTCATCAGCCGGTCGAACACGCGGGGAGTGTACCCAGCCGAGCGAGGCCCCTTCTGAGCGACCCATGCCCGCATGTCCGGATGACCCATGCCCATACCCCACCCCACCGGTACATTCGGCGTCATGGCCGACGACGACCGATCTCCACTCGCGCGCCAGGTCCGCGAGGGCGCCGAGGGATTCCTGCGCTCCGCGCTGGCGTCGACGAGCCGTTGGCGGCCACCGCCGGAGTTCCTGGTCATCGGTGGCAAGCGGTGCGGTTCGACGTCGTTCTACTACGGCCTGCTGCAGCACCCGTCGGTGATCCCGATGATCCCCGCCGCCCGGCCACCGCTCATGCGCGAGCACCGCAAGGGCGCCCGCTACTTCGACGACCCGCAGCGGTCGGCGGGTTGGTACCGCTCGCACTTCGTCACCGGCCGAACCCGGGCTCGAGTCGCGGCCAAGACCGGCGGAGCGGTCACCGGCGAGGCGACTCCCTGGTACCTGTTCGCGCCCGGTGCCGACGAGGCCGCAGCCCGCGTCGCTCCTGACGCTCGACTGATCGCCGTCCTGCGAGACCCGGTCGCTCGGGCCTACTCCCACTTCCAAGAGCAACGTCGACGCGGTCACGAACCCCTCGAGGACTTCGACGCAGCGCTCGACGCCGAGGCCGAACGCGTCGAGCACGGCCTCACCCTCGCCGACGGCCGCGAGGTCGACGGCGCCTTCGCCCTCGAACACCTCACCTACACCCTCCAAGGCGAGTACGGGAGCGCCCTCGACCGTTGGGCGAGCCACTTCAGCGACGACCAGCTCACGGTGATCCTCAGCGAGGACTTCTACGCCGACCCGCCCGCGGCGCTCGGCTCCGCCGCAACTGCGCTCGGCCTTCGCGCTCACCGGTTCGAGACCGAACATCGCAACGCGACCAAGCCGTCCACGATCCCGGCCGACGCGGTCGAGCGACTGCGCGCCCACTACCGCGACGACATCGCCCGGTTCGAAACCCGAATCGGGCGCTCGACCGGCTGGCTCGACTGAGACTCCCCGTCGCCGCGCTCAGGCCGAGGCGGTGAAGAGCGCGTCGAGCGCGGCGCGTTCGGCCGCGATGTCGGCCCGCTTCCACTCGGTCAACTCTTCGGTGCGGCGGGTCGCGTCACGTTCGTCGGCGAGCGCGATCAGCGCCTCGATGGCCGGGCGAGCGGCGCGGCGGCGCTCGGCGGGCAGCCCGGCGAACCGCGCCGGCCCCTCCCCCGTCGCCAGAAGGAACCGGACCAGGTCATAGCCCTCGGGCGCGTACGTCCGGTGCTCCCAGTCGAACAGCACCCGGTGCCCGTCGGCGCCGGTTCGCAGGTTCCACGGAGTGAGGTCACCGTGGGCGGCGACCGTGCCGTCCGGCCCGGGGCCGAGCGCGTCCTGCAGGTCGGCGATCAGATCGTCGAGCTCCGCGGCGGCGAGGTCGGTCGGTTCGGAGCGTCCGATCGCCACCGCGTCGGTCAACTCGACGACCACCCCGTCGTGGACCCACGAGTCGATCACCATCGGCCACCGCACACCCGTCCGAGGCCCGGTCGCCACCGATGGATTCGGTCGCTCCTCCGGTGCGAGGTCGGTCACCCGGAGATGCCCGATCGGGCCGGCATCGCCCAGCAGCAGTGCCGAGACCCGCTCGCCGTCGCTCGGCGGGGGAACCAGCCACACGACCTCGCGAGTCGCACCGTCGAGCAGACCATCGGACCGCGCCAACGCGGCACGCGCCGCCTCGGGCGACACGGCCAGTCCGGCACCGGGCGTGACCGACATCCGCGGAACACGGCCCGCGATCGCGACCGGCAGCACCGAGAACGGCACCCCCATCAACCGCTGGACCAGCGCACCACGCGAGCCACCGCTCTGGATCGCGGCGACCGCCCGACGCTTGACCGCTGCACTCGCATCCGCCGCCACCGCCACCGAGCTCCGCAGATCGAGACGCAGATGCGGTGCGTTCACCCAACGATCGAGGCGGCGGTCGTCCACGCCCCGAGCGTAGAGCCAGGCGGCGGCGACGTGGTTCCAGGCGCTACGACGCCTCGACGACCATCGAGGCGACGCCGCCGGCGATCACGCCCAACGCCAGCAGGGGGATGAAGACCCGTTCGAACCGCGAGAACTCGAGCAGCCCGGGCTCGATCACCGCACGGTGCTCGCGGAGGCGATGATCGATGCGCTCATCGGGGTCGTAGTGGATCAGGACGGACGCGCCGACCGGGTAGGCGGCGGCGAGCGACTGGGGACTCCGGCGCTGCGATCCGTAGTTGATCGTGAAGCAGCGCAGTCCTCCTTCGGCTGGCGTCACCGCCTCGAACGCGTGTCTCGCAAGGTCGTCCCCCGACGCAGGAATCACATGCGACGTGATCACCGTGCCCCAGGCCGACGGCCACGATGCGGACGCGCGGCCGAGCGTTGCCGATTGTCGGTATCCCCACAGCAGCCCGAGCCCCATGACGACGAGGACCCAACCAGCGAACATGCCCTCCGATCGGCACGAGCCCGACCGAACTGAACCCGACGCGAAACGGCGGGACCCGAAGGCCCCGCCGTTCACGTTCGTTGGATTGTTCGCCGAGGGTTACCCCTCGCTTCACTCGCCGAGGGTCACCCCTCGGTGGTCGGCATGGTGATGACGTCGGCACCCGCATCGGAGCGACCCGCCAACCATTCGGCGAGATCCTGCTCCTCGTCACCCGAGCTGTAGAAGTCCATCGGCTCGAAGTCCGGGGCCTCGGTTCGGATGTTGCGGTACTCGGTCATGCCGGTGCCGGCCGGGATCAGCTTGCCGATGATGATGTTCTCCTTGAGGCCGTGCAGCGAGTCGCTCTTGGACTCGATGGCAGCCTCGGTGAGCACCCGGGTCGTCTCCTGGAAGGAGGCGGCCGACAGCCACGACTCGGTCGCGAGGCTCGCCTTGGTGATACCCATCAGCATCGGACGACCCTCGGCGGGCTTGCCGCCCTCTTCGACGATCCGACGGTTGGTGTCGGTGAACTGCTTGCGATCGACCTGGTAGCCGGGCAAGAACTCGGTGTCGCCGGGCTCGGAGATCAGGATGCGCTTGGTCATCTGACGCACGATCAGCTCGATGTGCTTGTCGTGAATCGAGACGCCCTGGTCGCGGTACACCTTCTGGACCTCGTTGACGAGGTACTCCTGGGTGGGCCGCACGCCCTTGATCTCGAGCAGCTCCTTGGGATCGCGAGCACCCTCGACGATCGCGTCGCCGGCCCGGACCTCCTGGCCATCGGTGACCTCGAGACGAGCACCCGACGGGATGGTGGTCGACCACTCGTCGCCGTCGTCGGCGACGACCACGATCTCACGACCACGGCCGTCGTCCTCGCCGACCCGGATCACGCCGGACATCTCCGCCAGCGTCGCCTTGCCCTTCGGGGTACGGGCCTCGAAGAGCTCGACCACGCGGGGCAGACCGCCGGCGATGTCCTGCGCACCAGCCACACCACCGGTGTGGAACGTACGCATCGTGAGCTGGGTACCCGGCTCGCCGATCGACTGGGCGGCGATGACGCCCACGGCCTCGCCGAGCTCGATCTTGCCGCCGGTGGCCAGCGACATGCCGTAGCTCGCCGACGAGATGCCGAAGGCGGAATCGTCGGTGAGCGGCGACAGGACCCGGACCCGGTTGACCGACTCGTCGTCGCGGAGGGTCTCGAGCTCGTCGTCGAGCACCATGGTGCCCTTGGCGATCGTGGAGCCGTCGGCCAGCTCGACGTCATCGGCCAGCACTCGACCGAAGAGGCGCGACTCCAGGTGGGTGCGCTTGTTGGCGGTGTCGGGCATGACGTCGTCGATCCAGATGCCCGGGATCGGGCCGGTGCGGTCGAACGGGTCTTCCTCGTTGATGATGAGCTCCTGGGCCACGTCGACGAGGCGACGGGTCAGGTAGCCCGAGTCAGCGGTACGCAGCGCCGTGTCGACGAGGCCCTTGCGAGCGCCCGGCGTGGCGATGAAGTACTCGAGCATCTTCAGGCCTTCGCGGAAGTTGCTCTTGATCGGGCGAGGAATCATGTCACCACGAGGGTTGGC
>CAZEML010000145.1:0-11171 GCA_964513285.1 uncultured Candidatus Nemicrothrix sp. | reverse complement strand
CTTCGGTGTCGCCGGAGCCGTAGATCTTGGTGGCGCCGGTCGCGTGGGCGGCGACGGCGGCTGCGGTGGTGGGGGCGTCGGTCATGGGTTGCTCCGATGAGGGGGTGTCGGGACTCTGACAACGCTAATCCGCCGGTGAGACAGATGAGTCGTCCTTCCGGATGACCAGACGCGACAGAGCCGCAGATGCGGTGGTCGCATCTGCGGCTCTGCTGATCGGCGTCGGGCGGTTCCGCCGATCGTCGGTGGCGGGGAGGCGCCACCAGGTTTGGGGGTTCCGCCGAATGGCGGGGGGTGCGGCGAGTTCGCACTCGCTGCGGGGGTTCCGCCGAATGGCGGCTAGTGACTGATCGCGTCGAGCACGTTGAGCTTTCCGGCTCGCCGGGCGGGGAACCAGGCGGCGAGCAGGGTGGCGATGGTGGCGATGACGACGACCATGGCGATGTCGCCGACCGGGATCGCCAGGCTGCCGCCGAACCCGTCCTCGGGCAGGGCGGAGACGACGCCCCAGCCGAAGACCACGCCGATGGTGACGCCGAGCACGGCACCGAAGAGGGAGACCAGGGCGGCTTCCCACCGGACCATGCGCCGGGTCTGGCGGCGGGTCATGCCGACGGCACGCAGCAGGCCGATCTCCCGGGTCCGCTCGTGGACCGAGAGCGCCAGGGTGTTGGCGATACCGATCAGGGCGATGATCACGGCGAGGGCGAGCAGGGCGTTGACGACGAGCAGGAGCGAGTCGATGGTCGCCTCGAAGCTCTCCTGGAACTCGGTCGAGGTCTGGATGTCGACCTGCGGGTACCGGACCTCGAGTTGGGCGATCGAGGGGGCGGCGTCCGCCAGGGTGACGTCGTCGGCGAGGACGGCGGCGACCCACTCGTCGAGTTCGGCGGCGCCGGCGGCGTCGAACACCTGCTCGGGCACGACCGGATCTTCGAAGATCGTCGAGTCGTCGTAGACGGCGGCGACGGTGAGGTCGGTGCTGAACCCAGAGGCGAACTCGACCGGCACGGTGTCGCCCACGCCGACGGCCAGGTCCTCGGCCACGTCGGTGTGGAGGAGGATCACGTCGGTGGCGTCGGCGCTCGGGATCGAGCCGGCGGTGACGTCGATGCTGAACAGGTCGTCGATGGCCGACACGTCCATGGCGGTCAGCTCGCGGACCTCGCCTGCGAGCAGGGCGTCGTCGTAGCGCATGCCGGCGACGGCGTCGAAGTTGCCGGTGGCGGCGAGCTCGTCGGCCAGGACCGGGGTGAGGCCGGCCTCGTTCGGGTCGGTGATGACGTAGTCGGCGCTGACGCTGGAGTCGATGAGGCTGCCGAGGCGGGCCTTGATCGACTCGCCGACGACGTAACCGGTGGTGACAAGCGAGAGGCCGATCATCAGGGCCGCGCCGGTGGTGGCGGTGCGCCGCGGGTTGCGGGCGGCGTTCTCCTGAGCGAGCCCGCCGGCGGTGCCGAACACCTTGCTGATCGGCCAGCCGACGATGCGGGTGACCGGGCGGGCGACGGCCGGAGCGGCGAGCGCAGCACCGAGGAAGATCGACAGCGAAGCGGCACCGAGCACGACGATCGTGCCGAGGGTGCTGCCGGCGCCGACGAACAGGCCGAAGGCACCGAGCGCCACGCCCAGCACGAGGCCGGCGATGCCGACACCGAGGCGGCGGGTGGTCTCGCCCTCGCTGAGGTTGCCGCCGTCACGCAGGGCCTGGATCGGGGAGATCGAGGCGGCGTGGCGGGCGGGGGCGACCGCCGAGACGACGGTGACGCCGATGCCGAGGACGAGAGCGAAGATCACCGTGCGCAGGGCGACGATGGTCGGGCTGTCCGGCAGTTCGGCGCCGATGGCATCGAACAGGGCGATGAGGCCCTGGGCGATGCCCACGCCGGCGGCGATGCCGATGAGGCTGGCGACGACGCCCACGATCGCGGACTCGAGGATGATCGAGCGGCGCAGCTGCTGAGCGTTCGCCCCGATCGCCCGGAGCAGACCGATCTCCCGGACCCGCTGGCCGAGCACGATGGCGAAGGTGTTGTAGATGATGAAGATCGAGACGAAGAGCGAGACGATCGCGAAGCCGAGCAAGACGTTGCCGACGATGTTGATGCCCTCGTTGAACTCCGCCTCCTGCTCGGCGGTGATCGTCGCCTGATCGATGATCTCGGTGTTGCCGAGATCGACGATGCCGGCCACAGCGGAGGTGACCACCGCGGCGTCGGCGCCGCTCTCGAGCCGGATCGGGATCGAGTCGACCGAGCCGTCGGCGCCGAACAGGCGCTGGGCCTCCTCGAGGCTGACGTGCATCAGGGTCGCGCCCACGGTGGCGTTGTCCTGGCCGAAGCTGGTCGTCCCGACGAGGGTGACGTCCTCTTCGATCCCGCCAGGGGTGACGAGGTCGTAGGACTCGCCGACGACGAAGTCGTGGGTCGCGGCGGCGTCGAGATCCATCGTGAACTCACCCGGTTCGTCGGGGGCTTCGCCATCGACGATCGTGAACGAGCCCAACGCGGTGTCGTCGGTCCACGAGAACATCAGCTGGGGCGGGCCCTGGGTGGTGATGGTGGTGCCGTCGGCCTTGATCGGCTGCACACCGTTCTCAGGTGCCTCGACGAAGGCGACCGCGTTGGCGACACCGTCGACGGCGTTGATCTCGGCGACCAGCGACTCGTCGAGCGGCAGCGGCTCACCGAAGTCGGCGGCGGGGCGGACCAGCAGGTCGGTCTCGCCGGTGATCTCTTCGGACAGGTCCCCGAACGTCGACCGAAGGCCGTCGGACAGGACGAAACTGGCGACGACGAAACCGACGCCGAGCACCACCGCGAAGGTGGTCATCGCGAACCGGGCCTTGTTGGCAGCCAGGTTGCGGAGGGTCAAGCGGAGCATGGGCTCAGTCCTTGTTCTCGCTCGGCTTTCAGCCGAGTGCCTTCATCCGGTCGAGGACCGTGTCGGGGGTCGGCTCGAACACCTCGTCGACGATCTTGCCGTCGGCGAGGAAGACGACACGGTCCGCGTAGGAGGCGGCGACCGGGTCGTGGGTGACCATCACGATGGTCTGGCCGAGTTCGCGCACGGCCCGACGCATGAAGTCGAGGATCTCCGCACCGGTCGTCGAGTCGAGGTTGCCGGTCGGCTCGTCGGCGAAGATGATCTCGGGCCGGCTGGCGAGGGCGCGGCTGACGGCCACACGCTGCTGCTGGCCGCCCGACAGCTCGTTGGGGCGGTGGTCGGTGCGGTTCTGCAGGCCGACGGTCTCGATGACCTGGTCGAGCCACGCCTGATCGGGGGTGCGGCCGGCGAGGTCCATCGGGAGGGTGATGTTCTCCATCGCCGACAGGGTCGGGACGAGGTTGAACGCCTGGAAGATGAAGCCGACGCGATCACGGCGCAGGAGTGTCAGTGCCTTCTCGTTGAGGGTCGACAGGTCGGTGTCGCCGATCAGGATCGACCCGCTCGTGACGGTGTCGAGACCGGCGAGACAGTGCATGAGGGTCGACTTGCCGGAGCCCGACGGGCCCATGATGGCGGTGAACTGGCCTTCGCCGAACGACACCGAGATGTCGTCGAGGGCTCGGACCTCGGTGTCGCCCTTGCCGTAGATCTTGCTGACGTTGACCGCCGCGGCGGCGGTCGCGGCGTCGAGGGACGGTACGGGCGGGGTTGCGGTGAGCATGGTCATCATTGCTGCCTCTCGGGGGAATGGGCTGCCGGATCGGGGGATTCGGACATGGGGGAGATCCGGTGTCTGCAACGTACGAAACGCCACGTCGTGCGGCGTCGGGCGCACGGGTGATTCGGCCGTCCCTCCGCTGGGTGACCGGCCGTGTCGGCGGGTCATCCTCAGGGATGACGTCGTCTCAGGGTCGGGTCGGGGAGAACCCTCAGGCCTGGCCGGGGGTGACGAGTCCGGACTCGTAGGCGGCCACCACGGCCTGCACCCGGTCGCGCACGCCCAACTTCATCAGTACCCGGCCGACGTGGGTCTTCACCGTGGTCTCACCGACGTAGAGACTCTCGGCGATCTCCGCGTTGGACATCCCGCGCGCCATGGCGACGAGGACTTCGGTTTCGCGTTCGGTGAGTTCGGCGAAGCCGGGCAGATCGGTCGGTGAGCCGACGGTCGCGCCCTTGGCGAATTCGCTGATGAGCCGCTTGGTGATCGAGGGCGCCAGCAACGCATCGCCGGCGGCGATGACCTCGACCGCGTCGATGAGCGCCTCGGGCGGCGTGTCCTTCAACAAGAAGCCAGCGGCGCCGGCCCGCAGCGCGGCGAACACGTACTCGTCGAGATCGAACGTGGTGAGGATCAAGATGCGGGTCTCGACGGCGGGATCGGACATCAGCTGCTCGGTGGCGGCGACGCCGTCGAGCTCGGGCATGCGGATGTCCATCAACACCACGTCGGGCCGCTGCTGGCGGACGATGTCGAGCGCGTCGCGGCCGTTCTCGGCCTCGGCGACGACCTCGATCCCCGCGGACTCGAGGATCATCCGAAAGCCGGTGCGCATGAGGGCCTGATCGTCGACGACCACGACCCGGATCGGTGTGACGGTCACCGGTGATCGCCGATCGGGAGCACGGCGGACACGGCGTAGCCGCCCCCGGCTCGGGGGCCGGCATCGAGGGAGCCGCCGAAGGCCTCGACTCGCTCACGCATGCCGACGAGACCCTGGCCGGCGCCGGCGGTGGTGGCCGCGGCACCTCGACCGTCGTCGTTCACGCACACTCGCAGTTCCTCGGCGCCGTAGGTGACCGACACCGTCGCCCGGGCCGGTCCCGCGTGCTTGAGCGTGTTGGTCAACGACTCCTGCACGATGCGGTAGGCGGAGAGTTCGAGCGACGCCGGCAGTTCGACCGGGTCGCCCTCGACGGTCAGCTCGACGGGAAGGCCGGCCTGTTCGCACTGATCGACGAGGCGGCCGAAGTCGTCGAGGCTCGGCGCGGGAGCGAGTTCGAGTTGCTCGTCGTCGCTGCGGAGCACGCCGAGGATTCGACGCATCTCATCGAGCGACTGGCGCCCGGTGTCTTCGATGGCCTCGAGCGCATCGGCCGCTTGCTGGGGGTTGGCGTCGAGGACCCGGCGTGCCGCACCGGCCTGGACGACCATGACGCTCATCGAGTGGGCGACCACGTCGTGGAGTTCGCGGGCGATCCGAGTGCGTTCGTCGGCGACCGCGTGGCGAGCTTCCGCGAGCCGTTGCGCTTCGGCGTGGGCCGCGGTGCGTTCGAGTTCGAGCATGTAGGCGCGGCGGGTACGGAGGTTGTCGCCGAGGATCCACGCGGTGCCGTACATGATCACGAAGGCCGGGATGGCGAACCACGGCAGGTCGTCTTCGGGGGAGATGACTCCGGCGGTGCCGACGGCGACGATGCCGACGATCACGCCGGCGCCGTGGCGAAGGGAGGCGGGGCGGTCGACGTGGGCGCCGATGCTGTAGACGCCGATGAGCAGGGTCATGCCGGTCGCTTCGTCGGGGAAGTCGACGACCCAGTAGGTGGCGTTGAAGATCAACATGACCCAGGTCGCGGCGACGGGTGCGATGCGCCGGAAGGCGACGGGAAGGCAGATGCCGACGAGCAGGATCCAGGCGAACACGTTCGCGTCGCGCTCGCTCGGGTCGACGTCGGCCTGGGCTGTGGCGATGATCGCGAGGGCGGTCAACGCGAGCGCGAAGACGGTGTCGGCCACGACGGGCCGGGCTCGGAACCAGTTGGTGACGCGCTGGGCTGCGGCCATGGCCTCCACGGTAGAGAACGGCGGGCCGCTCCGGCATCCTCCGGGGCGCCGATTCCCCGTCATCCAGAAGAAGGAGGTCGGAGGTCCCGGTCGTGCGTAGATTGGATCCGTGGAGTGTCCGTCGTGTCACGCCGAAGTCGCCGAAGGGGCCCGCTTCTGTAGCGCGTGCGGCTTCGAACTCACCCGTCGTGAGGATGAGCGGCGCGTCGTCACGGTCTTGTTCGCCGACATCGTCGGGTTCACCGGGCTCTCTGAAGATCGTGACCCCGAACAGGTCAAGAACCTGGTCGACCGTTGCTTCGCCTTGCTGGCCGACGACATCACCGCGTTCGGTGGGCGGGTCGACAAGGTCGTCGGCGACGCCATCGTTGCGCTCTTCGGCGCGCCGATCGCCCACGACGACGACGCCGAGCGAGCGGTTCGCGCCGCGCTGCGCATGCAGGAGACCGTCGGCCGTTTCGATGGTGAGACCGGGGTCGGCATGCGACTTCGGATCGGCATCAACACCGGCGAGGTGCTGGTCGGCGGGTTGAGCGCAGGCGACGACTACACGGCGATGGGCGATGTGGTGAACACCGCATCGCGGCTCCAGACGACGGCCGAACCCGGCACGGTGGTCGTCGGCACGATCACCCACGAGGCCACGCAGGAGTTCATCCGGTACCGGTCGGTGGGTCAGCTCCACGCTCGTGGCCGCGAGGCCCCGGTCACCGCGTATCGGGCCCTCGCCCCGTACGGGCGGCCGGGCGAACGACGAGCCGCGGCCGAGCTGCCCTTCGTCGGACGTGAGCGCGAGCTCGATCTGATCCGGGTCGCGGTCGAGTCCGCGTTCTCGGCCCAGCGCGGGCTGTTGTTGTCGATCACCGGCGACGCCGGCGTCGGCAAGTCTCGTGTCGCCGCCGAGGTCGCCGATCTCGCCCGATTCGATCACGACGCGGTCGTGCTGCACGGCCGATGCCTGCCGTACGGCGAGACCAACATCTGGTGGCCGGTGGCGGAGCTGATCCGGTCGGCGATCCGTATCGACGCCGGGATCCCGATGGAGGAAGCGCAGGACGCGGTCGCGGAAATGGTCGAGCGGACCCTCGGTGAGCGGGCGGTCGCGCTCGACGCCGTCCGGGTGACCGACGGCATCATGCACATCCTCGGCTACGAGACCTCGCTCGCCCGGCTCCCGGCCGACCGGGCCAATGCCGAGGTCACCCGCAGCACGCGCATCCTGCTCGCCATGCTGACCCGCACCAGCCCGTTGGTGCTCTGGTTGTCGGATCTGCACTGGGCCGACGACGCGGTGCACCAACTGCTCGACGATCTGATCGATCGGCTCGGGCGGCGCTCCGTGGTGGTGATGGTGACCGGCACGCCGGCCCTGTTCGATCGCTGGGGGCCGCGGCCCGAGCGCTTCAACCTGCTGTCGCTCTCCCTCGACGGCCTCGACACCGAGGCGATGAACCTGCTGGCCGTCGAGGTCGCCGGATCCCTCGATCACGAGAGTCGCGCCGCGCTGGTCGAGCGAGCGAGTGGCAACCCGCTCTTCTTGGAGGAGATGGCTCGCACCCTCGCCACCACCGATGGGCAAGACGTCGAGACGCTTCCGGCCAACGTCCGCAGCGTGATCAGCGCTCGGCTCGACGCCCTCGACGAGATCGCCCGCGGGGTCATCGGCAACGCCGCTGTGCTCGGCCTGGCGGGGGATCGCGACTGGCTGCAGACGATGGCGACCTACACGATGGGTGGCATCGACGTCACCGACTCGGTCATCGCTTTGCAGCGCGCCGACCTGCTCGACCTGACCACGAAGTCGTGGAGTTTCCGTTCCAACGTCGTTCGCGACGTCGTGTACGAGCGACTCACGAAGACCCAGCGGGCCTGGCGCCACGCCGGGATCGCCGACTGGCTCGCCGGGCACAAGCCGATCGACGTCGACACCATCGGCTGGCACTTCCGTCGAGCCGCCACCCTCGAGGCCGAGGTCGGCGGGATCAACGGCATGTCGCCCGACATCCGTCGCCATGCGGTCGACTGGACGCTGCGCACCCTCGAGGAACCTCGGGTTCGATCGTCGGTCGATCAGTCCCTCGAGTTGCTCACCGCTGCGCTCGACCTGCTGGCCGACGACCCCGAGCGGCGCGCCGATCTGCTGTTGCGCCGCGCCGACGTCCGGCTGCGGAGCCTCACCCTCGAGGCCGCCGCCACCGACCTCGCCGAGGCGACGGCGTTGCTCGGACCCGACAGTCCGGTCAGCACCCGTTTCCGGCGGGAGTTGGTGGCTTCCGAGCTCGCCCAGTGGTCCGACGACCATCGCGAAGCGCTGGCTCGTGCCGGCGCGGCCCACGCCCTGGCCGAGGCCGAGGGCGATCACCGCATGATGGCTTCGTCGCTTCGTCGCCGAGGGATGGCGGAGATGTTCAACGGCGCGAACGAAGCAGCCGAGGCGTCGATCACGGCGTCGTTCGACGCCTATGAGCTGGTCGGCGACGAGATCGGCATGGCCTGGGCTCGTCAGAACCTCGCCTGGATCGCCTTCTCCGACGGCCGCATGGCCGAGGCCGAAGAGCGCCTGCTCGCCGCGTCCGAAGCGTTCGAGCGAGCGGGCGACCTCGCGGGCCGCGGGTGGACGACCGGCCTGCTCGCCTACGTGCGCATCTTCGACGGCCGGTTCGCCGAGGCCGACGAACTCGCCCGCCAGACCCTGCTCGACGCACGAGAGCAGGGCGACCGCTGGGCGCAGGGAATGATGAGCGTCGCGCTCGGCATGTCCGCTCTGTGGACCGGCCGGGTCGACGACGCCCTCGGTCACGCCGAATCCGCGGTCGCCAACTTCCCCGAGGGCGCCGACACGATCGGCGTGGTGCAGGCGCTCGCGACCCGCGGGCGCGCGTTGGTGCGTCGAGGCCGTCTCGACCTGGGCTTCTTGCTGCTGACCAACGCCATCGACGACCACCCGATCGGCCCGCCGAACGAGATGCTCCGGACCGCGTTGGCCGCGGCGTCGGTGACGGTGGGCGACGCCGAGCGGGCCGAACTCCATCTCGCCGGGTTCGTCGACGACGACCGCGACGTGCTCGGCGCCGCCGAACGCCGGGTCGTGTCGGGTCTCGCCCGCCTGCAGCGCGGCGACGTCGACGGTGCCATCGAACTGCTCGATCAGTTGCCGGGCGCCGACGACGAACGGGCATCGCCGTGGGGTTGGGCGATCACTGCGCTCGCCCGAGCGGCCGCCGAGAAACCCAACGACGATCTCGTCGATGCGGTCGAGGCCAGCGGACGCAGCACCTACTCCGATCGGGTCCTGGCCCGAGTCGCGGTCGCCGCGGCTGCGGTGCGCAACGGTGACGACGCCGGTGCGGCGGTCGCGCTCGAACGAGCACAGACCGGTATCCCCGGTGGTGGCGACCAGGTGTTCCCCGCCATCGTCGCGGTCGCGGCTGCGGTCTTCGCCGAAGCCCTCGATGCCGACGACGCCCTCGAACGCCGCGCCGAGGCCGAGTCGGCGCTGCTGCGTATCGGGATCCCCGAGTCCGGCTGGTGGACGGCGTTGCGAGCCGCGGTCGGCGCCGCGCCCGCCATCACCGCCTGAGCGGGATCAGCGTTCGTCCTCGTCGGCCATCGGCTGCGCTTCGACCATGTCGTCGGCTTCGGGACCCTTGGTCCGCCACCAGCGTGCGTAGGCGGCCGCGCCCGGCGTCGCGCTCAGGCCGTGAGCCACGATCGACAACAGCACCGTCCACGACATCACGGTGAACACCGGCCCGAGGTCGACGTCGTGGGCGTGTTCGACCGCGGAGATGCCGAAGAGGATCGATGCGAGGCCACGGGGGCCGAACCAGCCGAAGAAGGCGACGGTCTCGCGGCGGACCCCGCTCCCGATCAGCGACACCGCGATGGCGATCGGGCGGACGAGGACGAGGCTCCCCACGGCATAGAGCGCGACCCGCCAGTCGAGTTCGGGGAGTGCCGGGCCGACGACGATCGCCCCGAACACGATGAACGACACCGTGGCGAAGAGCTCCGCGAGGTCTTCGGTGAACTCCTCGATGTTGGCGCAGGTCTCGGTCGCGGACGACCCGAGCGCGAGCCCGGCCACGAAGGTCGCGATGAACCCGTTGCCCCCGACCTCGAGGGCGCCGGTGAACGCCGTGACGGCGACACCGAGCACGGCGAGCTGGCGAGCGACTCCCTCCATCCAGCCATGGGCCGACGCTCGGTGGATGAGCCATCCGGCTCCGCAACCGACGGCGGCGCCGACCAGAACGCCGTACCCGATCTGTTCGGCCGCGAACGCGAGCCAGCTGCCGGCACTGGTGAATTGATCGTCGTCGGCGGCGAGGGCGACGAACAAGGTGACGGCGGGGAGCGCGATCCCGTCGTTGAGTCCGCTCTCGACGTTGAGCGACTGGCGCACGCGAAGCGGGACCGCCCGGTCCGAGACGACCGCCTGGCCGAGGGCGGCGTCGGTCGGCGCGAGGATGGCTGCGATCAGCGCCGCCACCGCGAGCGGGATGTCGAACAGCGCCCAGGCCAGCACCGTGCCGAGACCGATCGCGAGCGGCAGCCCGATCGCGAGCATCCGTGCCGGCAGCGCGACGTCGTGCCGCAGCCGCATGACGTCGATCTTCGACGCGTCGCTGAACAGCAGCAGTGCGAGGGTCGCCTCGGCGAGCAGCTCGACCGCCTGCGAGTCGAGCGACAGGTCGAGCACGTCGAGCCCTTCGCTGCCGATGAGCAGACCGAAGCCGACGAAGAACATCGGCCCGGTCAGCGGCGAGTGCTCGACCCGGCCCGAGATCAGCCCGTAGGCGATCAAGAACGCGGCGATCACCCCGATGTCGAAGGCTTCCATGGCCCCATCCTCCCAACGTTCACGCCCGCGCCCAAGGTTGGTCAGAATCGGGCACGAGACGGTGGGAACACGACAAGGTCGGTCGAGCGTTCCCACAGCACCCGTGGACATGGCACCATCGGGCGTTCGCAGCGAGGGAGTCCACATGCAACCCGTCAAGATCGCGACCTGGAGCGAGGTCCCGGACCGACGTCCGATCGGGGCGTTGGTCGACGACGTCGATCTCGTCATCGTCCGGTTCGACGACAACCACTCGGTTCTCTACGGTCGCTGTCTGCACCGTGGCGCCCACATGGCCGACGGTCACATCGACGGCGACAACATCATCTGCGGCCTGCACGGCTGGGACTATGTGTTCCACACCGGCGTGTCGGCGTACAACAACGCCGAGAAGCTCGCGAAGTTCTCCTCGTGGCTCGACGGCGACGATCTCATGGTCGACGCCGAGGAGATCAAGCTCTGGACCAAGTCGAACCCGCAGCCCTACGACCGCGAGGCGTACCAGGGCGCCTACCAGGATCCCCACGGCGACCCGGCCGAGCCGCACGTCGGCCTCATCCGGCGTCTGGCCAACGAGGGCCTCGAGTACCTCGG
>CAZEML010000144.1:0-11365 GCA_964513285.1 uncultured Candidatus Nemicrothrix sp. | reverse complement strand
CATCGAGCTGGTGATGACCAAGCGTCGTCCCAAGCCCACCATCGACGAGCTGATGGCCGTGCTGCCGGGGCCCGACTTCCCGTCGGGCGGCATCGTCGTCGACGACGGTCTGCGCGAGGCCTACGAGACCGGCCGCGGCACGTTCCGCATCCGGGCCAAGGCCCACGTCGAGCAGACCAGCCGCAACCGGCAGTCGATCATCGTCACCGAGCTGCCGTACCTCGTCGGGCCCGAGCGGGTGATCGCCAAGGTTCAGGAACTCGCCAACAACGGCAAGCTCGTCGGCATCGAAGGCATCGCCGACCTGAGCGACATCAACGGCCTCACGATCCAGATCGACGTCAAGCCCGCGGTCAACCCCCAGGCCGTGCTGCAGGAGCTCTACCGGCTCACCCCCCTCGAAGAGTCGTTCGGCATCAACAACGTCGTGCTCGTCGACGGCGTGCCGACCACGCTCGGCCTCTACGACCTCTGCAAGGCCTACATCGATCACCGGCTCGAGGTCATCGTCCGGCGTACCCAGTTCCGGCTCGAGAAGGCTCAGGACCGCCTCCACATCCTCGAGGGTCTGCTGATCGCCCTCGACGCGATCGACGAGGTCGTCGCGATCATCCGCTCGTCGGAGAACGCCGCCGAGGCGCGCGAACGGCTGATGGAGCGCTTCGACCTGTCGGTCATCCAGGCCACCCACATCCTCGACATGCCGCTGCGGCGCCTCACCGCCCTCGCCAAGCTCGAACTCGAAGAGGAAGCAGCCGGCCTGCGTTCCGACATCGCCGAGTACGAGCGGCTGCTCAAGAGCGAGGACCGCCGCCGCAAGCTCGTGCTGAAGGAACTCGGCGACCTCGTCGAGAAGCACGGCCAGGACCGCAAGGCTGAGATCGTCAACGCCGACGACATCCCCGTCTTCGAAGCGCCGAAGGAGAGCGACGCCTCCTTCGACCCCGACGACGACGAAGCGTGTGTCGTCACGCTGTCGACGTCGGGCAACCTCGGGCGGGTCGCCGCCGAAGGCACCAAGAAGGGTGTCGCCGGGCGCCATGACCTCGTGGCGTCCACGGTCGTGACCTCGACGGGTCAGGCGATGGCCGCGATCACGTCCGAGGGCCGGGCGTTCGTGTTCCACGCCGGCGAGGCCGCCGACGCCGGCGGACGCACCCGAGGCAATGCCGCAGCGCAACAGCTCGGGCTCAACAAGGGCGAGCTGCCGCTGGCGCTGATGACGGCGGGGGAGGAGAACCTCGTCCTCGTCACCGCCAGAGGTGTGGTCAAACAGCTGACCGCCGAGGAAGCGCTCGGCACCAAGGCGGGCAAGTCGGTCATCGGGTTGAAGGACGGCGACTCGGTCGTCGCCGCGTTCCGTGCGCCGGCGGGGGTCGACGTCATCCTCGTCGCCTCCGACGGGCAGACGCTGCGCATGCCGGTCGACTCGATCTCGGTCCAAGGCCGAGGGGCGGGCGGCGTCGCCGGCATGAAGCTCAAGGGCGACGCGACCGTGGTCGGGGCCGGTCCGGTCATCGGCGACGGCGTCGTGCTCACGATCACCTCCGAGGCGGGCGCGAAGGCGACCCCGTACGAGGAGTTCGAGAGCAAGGGCCGAGGTGGTCAGGGCGTGCGAGCGGCCAAGCTCGGCTCGGGCGAGACGATCACCCTGGCCTGGCTCGGCACACTGGGCTCGATCGGCGGCGCGGGCGATCTGCTCGCCCAGATGGCTGCCGACGACGACCCGAAGAAGCTCGACCCCAACCCGGTGCCGTTCACGCTCGAGCCCTCGAAGCGAGATCTCGTGCCGACGTCGACCGAACGTCAGGTGATGGTGCTCGGTCCCAGCCGCTGGTGAGGCCAGGTCCCGGCCGACGGGCCGGGGCGAGGATCAGCGACCAGAGCCCCGTACCGAGCCGGTCAACTTGTTGGGCGGCTCGAGGAACGCGATGCAGACCACCTCGTTGTCGCCATTGGCGAGACCATCAGCGGTCGGCGAGAGGTAGCTGAGGAAGATCTCCGAGGTCGCGTAGTCCGACCCGACGAAGCTCTCGAACTGACCCAGGCACGTGTTGAAGTACTCCTCGTCGGTGCCGAGCGAGCTGATCTCGTAGACGAAGTAGACCTCGTTGTCGTGCGGGTCGGCGCAGTCGACCATGTCGACGTTGGCGATCAGGGTCGCACCGTCTTCGGGATCGTCGAAACAGTCGCCGACCTCGAGTTCGGTCACATTGTTGCTGCTGCAGGCTGCGCCCAGGATCGCGAGGAAGGCGATCAGGGCGACCAGGCGGACGCGCGTGAACATGCGGGCGTTCTCCTTGAAACGGGGGATGAGTCAAGGATCGGTCTCACCGAACGCGACTTGAGCCCGGACGCGCAACGACCGCCCGGGCGGGAACCGGGCGGCCGTTGGTGCGCTCGAATCAGCCGAACTGTTCGAGCGAGTCGAGAATCATCTGCTGTTCTTCGGCGCCGAAGCCGAAGAACGTGTTGCTGGAGGTGCTGAGGTCGGCTCGCAACAACGCCATCGAGGAGTTGGCTCGAACCCCGAAGGCCTGCCACGTGTCGAAGCTCGGATCCCACAGGAACGTGAGCGAATCGTCGGTCAACTGACCAGTGTCGACGAACTCCTGGGCGTAGGCGAAGTTGTCCTGGGTGCCGAGGCCGATGATCTGGACCTTGTCTGCGTGCGTCTGGGCAAACTGCCCGACTTCGGCGCGTTCACGCCGGCAGGTCGGTCAATGCGGTGCGTAGAACCACAACAGCACCGGTCGGTCGCCGTCGACCGCGTCGCGCAGTGTGGCGATCGACCCGTCGGCGACATCGAGGACCTCGATGTCGAGGACGTTGTCGCTGTCCTGGAGGTTGTCGATGTTCTGGGAGGCGGCTTCGCCGGCGGCGTTCGCTTCCGCCGTGTCGGGTGCGGCGCCCTCTCCAGCAGCACAGGCGGAGGCGAGCAGTCCGACCCCGACCATCGTGACGGTGAGTCCGTGTCGAAGGGAACGTGTTCGTGGCATCGAGAGGAGAACGGCACAGCTCCGAAAATGATTCCCGAGAATCGCGAATTTCTTCCGGCTGCCTCGTTGGCGGCGCCCGTGGGCATCGGGAGATACTGCGCTGATGCGTACCGAACTCGATCCCGACCAGCTCGCCCTCACCGTTTTCGGGTTGTACAAGCTGAAGGAAGGCGAGGTCGCCAGCGCCGTCATCCACATCGGCACCAAGCTGGGGTTGTTCGCTGCGCTCGCCGAGGCCGAGATGGCGACCTCTGACCAACTGGCCGAGACGACCGGGCTCCACGAGCGGTGGGTACGGGAGTGGCTGCACGCCATGACGTCGCTCCAGCTGGCCCAACACGACGACGGCCGGTTCGCCCTCACTCCCGAAGCGGCGATCGTCTTGGCCGACGAAGCGTCACCGCACTACACCGCCGGCGTGTTCGGGCCGCCGATCACCCAGCGAGAGATCGATCGAACGATCGAGGCGTTCTCCACCGGCATCGGGATGACCTGGGACGAGCACGGCGCCGAGACCTGTCACTTCCAGGCCGCCATGGGCGCCGGTGGGCAGCGCACCCACCTGGTGCCGGTCATCCTCGACTCGATCGACGGCATGACCGAGCGGCTCCAGGCGGGAGCGACCGTCGTCGACATCGGCTGCGGTGCCGGGGTGGCCGCCACCGCCATCGCCGAGGCCTACCCGAACAGCACGATCATCGGGATCGACCCGTCCGAGCACGCGATCGACGCGGCCAACGAGCGGGCGGCCGCCGCCGGGCTCGACAACCTGTCGTTCCGCACCGGCACCTTCGACGACCTCGACGCTCTCAGCGACGTCGACCTTCTCCTCACCCTCGACGTCATCCACGACCTGCCCCGGCCTGGCGCCGCCGTGCGGTCGGCTCGATCGTGTGTCGCCGACGATGGCGTGTGGATGGTCGCCGACATCAAGGCGCAGGACGACCTCGACCTGAATCAGAAGAACCCGGTGGCGGGCCTGATGTACTCGATGTCGATCCTGTACTGCATGTCCTCGGCGATGTCCGAGCCCGGCGGGGCCGGCCTCGGCACGCTCGGTCTGACCGTCGGTGTCTTCGAGGAGATGGCCCAAGCCGCGGGCTTCAGCGGATTCGAGGCCCGTGAGTTCGAGGTCGACGCGGTCAACCGCTTCTACGAGGTGCGGCCCTGACCCTTGCCGCGGCCCTTGCCCCGGCTCTGACCCTGCCCGTTCGGTCCGCGACGCGGGCCGCCACCGCTGCGTTGACCGCCGCCTGAACGACCGCCACCTCGCTGATCGGGCCGCCCGCCCGGCCTACGAGACTTCGCCGCCTTCTTGGCGGGCTTGCCGCCGGGCTTCCGCGACCGATTGGGCTTCGGGCCTCGCTGGTCGCCGCTCCGGCCGTCGCCGCCGCTCCGGCCGTCGCCGCCGCGCCGATCGTCTCGGCCCGACGCCGCCCGCTTCTTGCGTGCCTTCTCGGCTGCCCGCTTCGCAGCTCGCTTGCCCGGCTTCTTCTTCGAGCCCGGGCGCGGGGCACTCGACTTCTGCTTCGGCTTCTGGCCACGGGGCCGCTGGTCACGACGGTCATCGCTGCGTTCGTCGCGCCGGCCCGACCCGCCTCGGCGGTCCGGCGCCGGTGCCCGCTCGACGTCGTCGCCGAGATCGATCGGTTCGCCGTCGATGTCGGGCGGCGGGGTGATCTCCTGGGGGAGATCGAGGCGCCGCTTCATCGCCTTGACCAGCTTGGTCTGGGTGGGGTCGACGAACGACACGACCGTGCCCCGAGCGCCGGCGCGGGCCGTGCGACCCGACCGGTGCACGTAGGCGGAGTCTTCGTCGGGCGGGTCGAAGTGCACGACGCACTCGACGGCGTCGACATGGATGCCGCGAGCGGCGACATCGGTGGCGACGAGCGCCGCCGCCTTGCCCTTGGCGAAGTCGTCGAGCGCTCGCTGCCGCTGATTCTGGGAGCGATTGCCGTGGATCGGCACCGCCGGCACACCGGCGCGAGACAGCTGCCGAGCGGCACGATCGGCCCCATGGCGGGTACGGGTGAACACGATCGTGCGGCCGAAGGTGGCGATCACCGACGCACACAGCGGGATGCGATCGCCCCGCTGAAGCTCCCAGAAGTAGTGGGTCATGTTGTCGAGATCGGGCGTCGGGTCGCCGACCTCGTGGCGCACCGGGTCGTGCTGGTACTGCGCCGTCAGCTTGGCGACCTCGCCGTCGAGGGTCGCCGAGTAGAGGATCGTCTGCTCACAGGCACCGGTCTGGTCGAGCAGGCGCCGGACGGCGGGCATGAAGCCCATGTCGGCCATGCGATCGGCCTCGTCGAGCACGACCGCTTCGACCTCGGCGAGCGACACGACCCGCTGCCCGATCAGGTCCTCGAGGCGGCCCGGGGTGGCGACGAGGAGGTCGACGCCCTTGGCGAGCCGGTTGATCTGGGGCTGCAGGCCAACGCCGCCGTACACGGCCAGGCCGTGGCGGCCGACCGCGGCCAGCAGCGGTGCGAGCTCATCGGCGATCTGACCCGCGAGCTCACGGGTGGGGGCCAGCACCAGGGTGCGAGGGCGCTTCTTGCGGGCCGGTCCGGCCGCGTGGACCCGGGCGACGAGTGGGATCCCGAACGCGAGGGTCTTGCCCGAGCCGGTGGGGGCGCGGCCGATGACGTCCCGCCCGTCGAGGAGGTCGGGGATCGTCTCCGCTTGGATGGGGAAGGGCTCGGTGATGCCGGAGGACTCGAGCGCTTCGACGATCGCCGCCGGGACACCGAGCTCGGCGAACGATGTCGGGCGAGGCACCGATCCAGGGTATCGGCGGGCGTGCCGGGTGCCCGCCGAGAGGGACGGACACCCGGCGGTCGCACCGACGGCGACCGCGGCTCGGTCAGGCGGCGCGGCGGGCGTCGAGCAGCACGATCGCGAGTTGGGCGGCGGTGAGGCCGAACGCGATCCAGGTCACGAAGACGTTGACCCCGCTCTGGGCACCGGCGTTGACGTCCCCCATCTGCATCGTGAAGAGCATCGCGATGGCGGTCAGCACGAGGATCCGCAGCCGGCTGACGGTGGCGATCACCAGCCCGAGCAGGACGGCGGTGTTCTTGCCCGCCCAGCTGTAGAGCAGGAACTCGTTGCTCGGCACCGGGATGTCCATCGAGTCGTAGAACGACGCCTGATCGAAGAAGCCGATGAAGCTCAACATCGTGTAGATGGCGATCAGGAGGAACGAGGGCGCGAGCAGCGCCCAGCGAAGACGCACGCTCGGGTCGAGTAGACCGTCGGCGGACGTGGTCGGGGACGAGGTGGGCGGGGTGGTGGTCACGGGGTCTCCCAGGTGGGTGGCGCGGCGATCGCCGGCCGCGAGTCGAATCCACTACGATCTGTAGCGCTACGGAATGTAGCGCTACAGTCTGTTGTGTCAAGCCGTTGGCCTCGCATCTTTCCGCTCCATCGTGTAGCGCTACGGTATGTAGCGACAAGCGCGCTCGGCGTGGTACCGTCGGCTCATGGCTTCGCCCTCGACCGACGACTCGGCCTCGTTCGACGACGGCGTCGACGAGCCGGAACGACGTCCGTCGGGTCGGCCGCGCGGTCCGTCGTCGGCCACGCAGTACGCCGTGCTCAGCGCCGCGTGGCGAATCCTCACCGACGAAGGCATCACCGCCCTGACCCCGACTCGGCTGCACGCGGAGACCGGTGTGGCTCGCACCACGATCTACCGCCACTGGCCCGACGCGGCATCGGTGGTCGCCGACATCGTTGCCGGCGCGTCGCAACGCCGAGTCCCGACCGGTACGTCGGGCGACCTGCGGGCCGACCTGCTCGCTGCCCTCGAGACGCTCACGTTCCGACTCCGGCACCGACCCGTCGGGCCCCTCCTCGGGGCGCTCCTGGCCGGTGAGGCGCGTGCCGCCGCCGAGAGCCCGACCTCAGCCGACTATGTGGGGGCGCTCATCGCCCCGATACGCGACGTGCTCGTCGACGCGGTCGCGGTCGGCGCCGTCCGCACCCCGGCCGACCCTGACGACCTGCTCCACGCGCTCGTCGGCCCGATGCTGCTCGACGTGCTGTTGCTCGGGGGTGACCCGGAATCGATCGACGACGCAGCTGTCGTCGATGACTTCCTCGCCCGGCACCGAGTCCGGTCCGGCCCTCCGGTTCCGCCGATGCTCCAGCCCGATGTCGTCTCGCCCGAGGCCGACATCATCGGTGGTGTCGAGGTCGACTCCGGGGCGCCCGGCAACGGCGACGCCTAGGCGAACACCCGGGTTCAGCGGCTGAGGTCGACGACGACCTTGCCGGCGTAGGCGTTCGCCTCCATCGAGCGGTGAGCGTCGACGAGCTCGTCGAACCCGATCACCGAGTCGATCCCCGCCGCGAATCGGCCCGAGGCCAGGCCGGCGAGCACCTCGTTCACCAGCGCCGTCTCGGTGTCGGTGTGGATCTCCTCGCTCGAGAAGAAGTCGACGTCGGGTCGGCTCATGAACCCGCCCACCGAACCGGCCGCTGCGGTCCCGTAGCTGGCGGCGAGCGACCCGGCGATGGCGACCCGTCCTCCAGGCGCCAGCGCGGCCAGATCGTCGGCGAGCGACTCATCTGAGGCGACGGTGTCGATCACCGCGGTCGCCCCGTCGGTCCAGCGGGCCGTGACCGCATCGGCAACTCCGCTCGCGCCCGGTGCGGTGACGAGCACGTCGGTCATGCCGCCGGCCAGGAGAGCGGGCGCCTTGGTCGCTGAGCGGGTCACGCCGATCGTCTCGCCGCCGAGATCGGCGACGATCTGCGCGACCGCGAGACCGAGCGCGGACGCGCCTGGTCGCATCAGGACGCGCGGTGGGGTCGACGGGTCGGCGGCGACGATGGAATCCGGGCGGTCGGCGTCGAGGACTCCCGCGACCCGGAGGCAGCCGAGCGCGGTGACGAACGTCTCCGGCACGGCGGCGACCGTGGCCCACGGCAGCGGGGAGCCGTCGGCACCGTTCGGGATCTGCAGGGGGAAGACGTGGCTGCGGCGCGCCTGGGTGAACGCCGCGTAGGAGCCGTCGTGCTGTCGTCCGAGTCCGCCCATCGCGGTCGCGACCGGGGTACCCGGGGCGAGATCGGTGCCGCCGCCGTCGACGACTTCGCCGACCGCTTCGATCCCGATCACGCGAGGGAAGGGAACGGCATCACCCGACCCGCCTGCCCGGGTGACCGCCTCGGCTCGATTGAGCCCGAACGCCTTCACGGCGATCGTGACCCAGTCGGCGGCGGGCTCGGGATCGGGCCACTCCTGGGCGACCAGCGCCTCGGGTCCGCCCGCCTCGTGCACGACGTAGGCGAGCATCAGGCGGCCGACTCCTCGGTCTCCTCGGCCAGTACGCCGCGCTGTTGGAGGCGGTCGACGACGCGGTCCGCGATGTGGGCGGCCTTCTCGGGGTCGCCGGTGCGGCGGGTGGCGTACGCCAGGATCGCCTCGTGGGCCTCGGCCGGGGTCTTGCCTTCGAATCGCTGCACGATGTGGCGCTTCTTGGCTCGCCCGGCGAGGGCGCCGAGGGTGGCGATGAGCCCGGCGGCGATCGCCAGTCGGCGAACGGCCCGAAGGGCGGTGGTGGTGACGGTGGGGGTGGGGGTGGTTTCCATGCCCCCAATAACGATACGTTGCGGACCGTTATTCCCGAGGTGGGCCGAAATCCCGCGGGCGCGCCTCAGTCGAGATGGCAGTCGAGGAAGTGGTCGACGACGGCTGCGCCGCGAGCCTCGTCGACCGGGAAGCCCATCACGATGTGTTGGAGGATCACCGGCCCGGTGATCTCGGCCACCAATTCGTGCTCGCTGCCCTCGAGATCGCCGCGCTCCAACGCCTCGGAGATCGCCAGATGGAAGGGCTGGAGGATCCCGGCGATGAACGCGGTCGCCGCGCTCGCCACCCGCTCGTTGCGGCGGCCGTACTCCAGACACGCCGCGAAGAACGCCCGCGCCGGCCGGTTCTCGAACCGGTCGAGCAGTGTCGCCATCGCCGCGTGGAGGTCGGTCCGCACGTCGCCGACACACGTCATCGTGTCGGGGAAGCGGGTCGCCATCTGCAACATGATCTCGATCAGATCCGCCGGCTCGGGCCAGTTGCGGTAGATCGTCGCCCGCGACACGCCGGTCTCCTTGTGGAGCCGGGTCGGGGTGAGCGCCGCACCGCCCTCGTCGAGGAACAGCTGCAGCGCTCGAGGCATGAGCTTGCCCAGCGTGTCGTCGTGGGGGCCGGGCGGTCGCCCGACCGGGCGAGGCTCGGTCATGGCCTCACCGTACTGCGGCCGCACGCCCGGGCCGGTGCGCCGCTCGGGTCGAGCGGCCCGGTTGCGAGGTGTCGTTGGCCACTGGCCGGTCCCCGGGGACGGCCGGTACTTCTGGAGAGATGTTCACGATGTTCGCTCTGAGCAGGATGGTGATTCGAGCCGGCGTGCTCGCCGCGGTGATCGCGACCGTCATCTCGGTCGCCTCCACCATGGCCGTCCAGGGCGAATGGGAATCGATCGAAGCCCACGCCGAGACCGCCTTCGACTGGCTGGCCGACCTGTTCGGCCGACTCGGCGACTTCGACCCGTCGGTCGGTGACATCACCCTCGCGGACCTGGCGTCACCGAGCGGCTGGATCGATCTCGGCGCTGGTCTGTTCGGGGGTGGCGAACAACCGGCCGAGGTCGACCCGGTCGGGGGCGCGACCGACATCGCTCGACTCGTCGACGTCTCCGTCGAGGACCTCACCCTCGGCGAGCTCGTGGAACTCCGAGAACTCGGCGTCGATCTCGACGGCCTGTCGCTCGACGGGCTCGATCTCGACGGGCTCGACCTGGGCGGCCTCGACGTGCCCGGGATCGGCAACGACTGACCGCAGACGGCAGATCGAGACGCGGTCCCGCCCGTTCGGGCGGGCCGCTCTCGTCGCCGGCGCCGCAGCGCTCAGCGGGTGCTGAGGGTCGAGGTGCTCAGTCCTCGACGACGCTGTCTCGATCGAGACGCATCGCCGCGGAGTTCATGCAGTAGCGCTGGCCGGTCGGGCCCGGACCGTCGGGGAACCGGTGGCCGAGGTGGGCGCCACAGTTCGCACAGAGCGCCTCTTCGCGGACCATGCCGTGGCTCGTGTCGGTGCGGATCTCGACGACGTCGGGACCGACGGTGTCGAAGAACGACGGCCAGCCCGAGCCGGACTCGTACTTGGTGTCGCTCATGAACAGTGCGGTGTCACAGACGATGCAGCGGTAGGTGCCGTCGTCGTGGCAGTCCCAGTACTCGCCGGTGAACGCCCGCTCGGTGCCGGCCTGCTGGGTGACGGCGTACTGCTCGGGCGTCAGGCGCTCGCGGAGCTCGGCGTCGGTGTGCTGGGTGTCAGCCATGGGGCCTCCTTCTCTGGGGGAGAGTCTCGCAGCTGCGGACTCGGTAGTGGAAACGTCGGCAACCCACCTTTTGGTCCCGGATCGGCGAGAAATCCCGCGGAGAAATTTCTCGCTGTTCGGTCCTTGACCGAACAGCTGTTCGCAATTACGTTGCTGTCATTCGTTCCCCCGGCCCGGGCGTGTCACACCCCCTCCGTAGGTTCGAGCCCATCAACCCACACCCCCCGAACACGCCCGGAGTCGCCGGGTCGAGGAGATCCGGCCAACGCCGGTGAGAGCAGGAGACAGGAACATGGTGGAACGAGACGACAAGGCCGACAAGGCGCTGGAGATGGCCCTCGGCCAGATCGAGAAGCAGTTCGGCAAGGGCGCGATCATGAAGATGGGCGACAAGTCGACGATGGCGATCGAGTCGGTCCCCACCGGCGCCCTCGCCCTCGATCTGGCGCTCGGCATCGGCGGTCTGCCCCGTGGTCGTGTCACCGAGATCTACGGCCCGGAATCCTCGGGCAAGACCACCCTCGCCACCCATGTCGTGGCCGAGGCCCAGCGCAACGGTGGTGTGTGCGCCTACATCGACGCCGAGCACGCGATGGATCCGGTGTACGCCAAGGCGATCGGCGTCGACATCGACGAGCTGTTGATCTCCCAGCCCGACACCGGTGAGCAGGCGCTCGAGATCGCCGACATGCTCATTCGTTCCGGAGCGCTCGACGTCGTCGTGATCGACTCGGTGGCGGCCCTCACCCCTCGAGCCGAGATCGAAGGCGAGATGGGCGACACCCACGTCGGCCTGCAGGCCCGCCTCATGTCGCAGGCGCTGCGCAAGCTCACCGGCAACCTCAACAAGTCCAAGACGATCTGCATCTTCATCAACCAGCTGCGAGAGAAGATCGGTGTGGACAAGAGACCTGCGCAAACGGAGAGGTCCTTCTTCGACCAAGACACAGAGGAGATTGTAGACGACCAGTCTACTGGCACCCAGGAGACGCAGGCGTCGGATGCCGAGCCACT
>CAZEML010000143.1:0-11710 GCA_964513285.1 uncultured Candidatus Nemicrothrix sp. | reverse complement strand
CGGTGCTGGCCCGAGCTCGTGCAGAACGGCCCGTTGACGTTCCTCGAGGTCAACACCATGGGGCCGCTGATGACCCCGGGGGCCAAGGCGGGTGTGGTCGGTCGTTGGATCTCGATCGGGCACTACGACCTGACGCCGGACCAGGCGCTCGTGATCCGCATCCCGTCCACCGGCGCTCCGTACCAAGGGACCCAACTCGCCGACCTCTGGTTTGCGTCGCTCGAGTACGCCAGTGCCACCTCGAGCATCACCGCCGACCAAGCGCACCACGCCCCCGACGGCAGCCAGTACCTCGTGCTCGCGCTCGACGACCCCGGCTACGTCAACTGGCTCGATCCGGGCGACGTGCGGCGTGGCGTGGTGCATGTGCGCTTCGACGGTCTCGACACCGAACCTGACGAGGGGCCGACCGCCGTGCTCGTGACCCTCGCCGGCCTCCCGGCGACGGTGCCCGACTTCGCCGATGCGCAGGTCGACGATCGGCAGCGAGCCGAGCAGCGGGCGAGTCGTCGTCGGCACATTCAGGTGCGGTACGGGCGCTGACCCGACCGCCATGCCACGATGCGGGCATGGACTTCGACCTCGCCCAGACCGACGCCCTTCTCTCGACGACGCGTGCCGTCCGCAAGCGCCTCGATCTCGAGCGGGAGGTTCCCGACGACGTCTTGCTCGAATGCCTCCAGCTCGCGGTCCAGGCCCCGACCGGTTCCAACCGGCAGGGCTGGCGGTGGATGGTCGTCCGAGACGACGAGAAGAAGGCGGGCCTGGCCGACATCTACCGGCGCGCCGGCGGTGACTACCTGGCTGCCGCCGCGGCCGAGACGCCGACGAACTCCCAGTCCGGACGGGTGATGGACTCCGCCAACTTCCTCGCCCAGAACCTCGAGAAGGTGCCCGTCATGGTCATCCCGATGATCATCGGCCGACTGGACGAGGCGATCGAAGGCGCACCCGGTGGCAGCAATCCCACCAACGCGGCGGCCGGCTTGATGGGCTCGATCATCCCGGCCATGTGGAGCTTCCAGCTCGCCCTTCGTAGTCGTGGTCTCGGCAGCTGCTACACGACGTTGCACCTCGGCCTCGAGCAGGAGGCCGCTGAGTTGCTCGGCATCCCCGGCCACATGTCCCAGGCGGGTCTGCTGCCGGTCGCCTACACGAAGGGCACCGACTTCAAGCCCGCCAACCGTCCGCCGGTCGAGGAGATCACCTACCTCGACCAGTACAAGAACCCGATCCGCTGACGCTCAGCCGGCGCAGGAGTCGGGCATCTCCTCGCAGCCGTAGGAGTCGCCCTCGGCGACGCCTTCCGTGAAGAACATCTCCCACGCTTCGCCGTCGGGGCCGAACACCCACGACTTGTGCTGGAGCTGGTAGCCACACACCAGATCGTCCTGGTCGTCGCGGGGGAGTGCGGCCCCGTCGATGTGAGCGCGGGCGGTCGCGAGCGCCTCGGGGCTCTCCTGTTGGAGACCGAAGTGGGCGGATCCGGGTGGCCCGTCGCCGTGGAGGTCGACCGAGAAGTTGACGAAGGGATCGTCGAGCATCCACTTGGCGTAGTCGTCTCGCCGAAGCGCCGGCGCCGCGCCGAAGAGCTTGCTGTAGAAGTCGACCGCTTCGTCGATGTCGCTGACCTTGAGTCCCACGTGCATGCGCTGCATGTCGTCCATGATGCCGCTTCGACCGCCTCGGTGGCGACCGCGCCTCAGCGAGCGAGTGCCACCGCCTCGGCCAACCGGCTGAGGGCGGCGAGATCGCTCGGGTCGTGGGGCGCGACGACCAGCTGCCCGACGCCCGCCGCTCCGAGTGCCTGGAGCTGGCCCGCGACCTGCGTCGGTGATCCGACGAGGGCCCGGTCGCGGATCGCATCGAGATCCTCACCCCCGCGTGTCGCCGCCACGTCGCGCCACACCTGCTCGGGGTCGGACTCCGATCCGACGAACGCATCGATCTCGAGCGAGGACTTCAGATGCGATGGGGCGGCGGCGGCCCGCTCCCGCCACTCCACGAGGGTCGCGAACGAGGTCTCCCACCGCTGCCCGAACCGCGCGGCCAGCGCGAGGGATCGCTCGCTCGTCGCCGCGATCGTGACCTCGATCGTGGGCAGGTCATCGTCCGCCCATGCGTTCCGGAGTTCACCGAGTTGGCGTTCGGCCTCCTTCAGCCGCTCGGCGTAGGGCGGGTAGGCGACCCCGGCAGGCGCCCACCATGCCCGCCCCGCAGCCTCGGAGGCTCCCACCCCGGTTCGGAAGTCGAATCGACCCTCGCTGAGCACGGCGAGGGCCGCGCCTTGGCGGGCGAGCAGTGCGGCCGACCGGTAGTCGGGGAGCAGGTTGGCGATGACCGGGCCGAGCCGGATGCGGTCGGTCACCGCCGCGATCGCGCCGAGGGTCGTCCACGTCTCCGCATTGAGCGCGGTCGGAGACTCGCCGAGGTAGACACCATCGAGCCCGATCGCCTCCGCGTGTCGGGCGATCCCGACCAGCTCGTTGGGGTCCCCGCCCCAGACCTCGAGACAGATTCGCGGTGTCACGCGCCCGCTCGGGCGGCGACGCCGGCGATCACGCCGAGCCCCAGCACGATCAGACCGCCCACGAGCGCAGATGCGGGAAGCGACGCGACCAGAACCACACACCCGACGAGCCCGACGACGGCGATGCCGCGAGGCCACCGCCGCTGCTCCGCCGAGAGGGTGAGGGCGGCCGCGTTCGTCACCGCGTAGTAGGTGAGGATCGCCACACCGCTGACCGCGATGGAGCTGCGGATGTCGAGGGTGAGGACCAGGGCGACGACGACCGCCGCGACGGTCAGTTCGGCTCGCAGTGGCAAGGCACGTTCGCCGTCGACGTGGGCGAACCAACCGGGCAGTTCCCGGTTGCGCGCCATCGCCATGGCGGTGCGGGAGACGCCGGGGATGAGGTTCAGCAGGACGCCGAGCGAGGCGATGCCAGCGCCGGCCTGGACGACCCACTCGAGGTCGTCGTTCCCGAGGAACACCGAGCGCAAGGGCGCCGAGCCCGCGGCGAGGCCCTCGGCGCCGACCGCGTCGAGCATCGTGACGCCGACGATCGCGTAGAGGGCGAGGACGCCGAACAAGGCGAGCGGGATCGCGATCGGAATCGTCCGAGCCGGGTCGCGGACCTCTTCGCCCAACGTGGCGATTCGGGCGTAGCCGGCGAAGGCGAAGAAGAGGAAGCCCGCGCTCTGGAGGACTCCCCGCAGATCGGCCTCACCCGGCGACGGGCCGATGAAGGCGACGGCCCCGTCGAAGTCGATCGCGGTGTACACGATCACGGCAAGGGCGCCGAGCGAGACGACGAGCAGGACCCGGGTGACGGCCACGGTGCGGGTGAGGCCACCGAGGTTCACGGCGGTGATCACCGCGACCGCAAGCACCGCAGTGAGGCGGGCGTTGCCGGGGGTGAGGTAGACGCCGATCGTGAGCGCCATCGCCGCGCACGACGCCGTCTTCCCGACGACGAAGCCCCACCCGGCGAGATGGCCCCAGAAGAGGTTCAGTTGCTTGCGGCCATACACATAGGTCCCACCCGACTCCGGGTGGATCGCGGCGAGCTGCGCCGACGACGTGGCGTTGCAGAAGGCGACGACGCCGGCGATCGCGAGCCCGATCAGGAGGCCATCGCCCGCCGCACGAGCCGCAGGAGCCCAGGCGGCAAACACTCCCGCCCCGATCATCGACCCTGCGCCGATCACGACGGCGTCGCTCACGCCGAGCTGTCGCTTCAGCGAGCCAGAACCAGACGTAGACGCCACGGGCGAGAAGCTAGTGCAGCGGCACGATCCCCATCCCACTCCGAGATGACGGGCCGATGAATCCGACGTTCACCTTCGATGCCGAGCTGTACCTCTGGAAGGACGAGGGGTCGTGGGTGTTCCTCGCCGTCCCGGTCGACGTCTCCGAGGAGATCGAGGACATCGTGCCCGACCGACGCGGCTTCGGGTCCGTGCCGGTCGAGGTGCGGATCGGCGGCTCGACCTGGCGGACGTCGGTCTTTCCCGACAGCGCCCGAGGCGCGTTCGTGCTCCCGGTGAAGAAGGCGGTGCGCGTGGCGGAGTCGGTCGATGTCGGTGACGTGGTCGCCGTCGATCTCACGATTCGGATCGACTGAGCCGGATCGCCCCGACGTTCACCGATAGTCGAGGCCGACGAACTCACCCGACGAGCGCCACTCGTCGATGTACTGGAAGTACGCGACCGGGCCCTCGGGGAAGCCGAGGCCGCCGATCTGGCTCGCGGTCTCGTCGGGCTGACCCTCGTTGTTGTAGTAGCCGGGCGTGCAGTCGGGGTCGGCGGCGAAGCGCCGGTCGCCGGCCTTGAGCCGGTCGATCCAGGCCTGTTCTGCTTCGGCGGTGACCTCGACCTCGGTGGCGTCGACGTCGTGGGCGTGCTTGACCATCGCCGCGACGGTGCGACCGGCCTCGACGAGGTTGTGTGGCACGTTCGAGATCAGGTTGGCGGCCTGGGAGAAGCCCACGATGAAGAGGTTCGGGAAGCCGTGCACGTTGCGGCCGTGGAGGCTGCGCATGCCGTCGGCTTCCCAGTGCTCGGTGAGGGTGAGGCCGTCGCGTCCGGTCGTCTCGAACCCCGATCGGCGCGCGTAGGTCGTCCCGACCTCGAAACCCGAGGCGAAGACGAGGCAGTCGAGTTCGTAGTGCTCGCCTCCGGCGACCACACCGGTGGGCGTGATCTCGGTGACGCCCTTGCCGTCGGTGTCGATCAGGTGGGTGTTCGGGTTGTTGTACGACTGGAGGTACTCGTCGTGGAAGCACGGGCGCTTGCACAGCTGCCGGTACCACGGCTTGAGGGCGGCCGCGGTGGCGTCGTCGCCGACGAGCTCGTCGACCCGCGCCCGGATCTCGTTCATCTTCTCGTCGTCGCAGTCGCGGTAGGCGGCGAGGAAGGCCTCGCGGCTGAAGGCCGAGGGGTCGTCCTTGACCATCTCGACCATGCGATCCCGGATGCGCTGACTGAGGTCGGTCCATCCGTCCTTCACGAGATCCTCATCGGCGAAGCCGCCGGTCTGGAGGGTCGTGAAGTTCATCAGCCACTCGTCCTGCCAGCCGGGCTGGAGCTCCGCGAACCACTCGGGGTCGATGTCGTGGTTGTTCCGGATGTCGATCGACGACGGGGTGCGTTGGAAGACGAACAGCTCGCCGGCGGCGGCGGACAGGTGCGGGATGCACTGCACCGAGGTCGCACCCGTGCCGATGATGCCCACCCGCTTGTCGGCGAGGCCGGTCATCAGCCCGCCCGCGGGATCGCCGCCGGTGTACTCGTAGTCCCACCGGCTCGTGTGGAACGAGTGCCCCTCGAAGGTCTCGATACCCGGGATCCCGGGGAGCTTGGGCCGGTGCAGCGGACCGGTGCCCATCGCGACGAACCGGGCCCGCATCTCGTCGCCGCGGTTGGTGCGGATGATCCACCGCGAGCTGTCGGCATCCCAGTCCAGCGACGTCACCTCGGTGGACAGCACTGCGTCGTCGTAGAGCCCGAAGTGCTCACCGATCCGTCGACAGTGATCGAGGATCTCCGGTGCGTGCACGTACTTCTGCGACGGCATGTGGCCCGTCTCCTCGAGCAACGGCATGTACACCATCGCCGCGGTGTCACACATCGCCCCCGGGTAGCGGTTCCAATACCAGGTACCGCCGAAGTCGCCGCCCTTCTCGATGATGCGCACGTCTTCGATGCCGGCCTGCTTCATCGCCGCGCCGGTGGTCAGGCCGGCGAACCCGCCGCCGACGAAGGCGAACTCGACCTCCTCGACGATCGGGTCGCGAGGCGCCGGCGCCACGTACGGGTCGTCGAGGTAGTGGGCGTAGCGTCCGGTCGGCTCGAGGTACTGATCGTTGCCGTCGGGCCGGAGGCGCTTGTCGCGTTCGGCTCGGTACTTCTCACGGAGAGCGGCGGAGTCCATGGCGTCAGTATCGCCAGCCCCCTCACGGCGGAGCGAATCAGCGAGTCGCGTCGGGGTCCTCGAGTGCGGCGATGTGGAGGATCGCATCACCGCGATTGACGAGCGGATGCTGCAGGCGGCCGACGAGCATTCCGGTGCGAGGTGCCTTGAGCACGCCGAGTTGGGTCCCGAACGGATCGCGGAGGATCGCCACCGGCTGCCCCTTCTCCACCTCGTCGCCGAGGGCGAGACGGCAGTCGACGATGCCGCTGCTCGATGCGCGCACCCAGCGACTCGATCGGGCGATCCGTGGGGGAGCGGCCGGCGGCACGATCTCGTCGATCATGCCGAGGCGGTGCATCACCCGCAGGACACCGTCGGTCCCGACCGCGATCGAGTCCTGGTCGAAGCGGTAGGCCTCGCCCCCTTCGAACAACAGGCAGGTCTTGCCGAGCTTCGTCGCCGCGCCCCGCAGGGAACCATCGCGGTTCTTGGAGTGGATCGCGATCGGGGCGCCGAAGAGCTCGGCGAACTCGAGCGTGCGCTCGTCGTCGAGGTTGCCCCGGATCTGAGGGAGGTTCGCCCGGTGGTCGCTGCCGGTGTGCAGATCGATACCGACATCGGCCCGTTCGACGACCTGGGTCATCATCAGGTTCGCGATGCGAGAGGCGAGCGAGCCTCGAGGCGAGCCCGGGAACGATCGGTTGAGGTCACGGCGGTCGGGGAGGTAGCGGTCGCCGGTGTTGAACCCGTGCACGTTGAGGATGGGCACTGCGATGAGCGTGCCGCCGAGTCCTCGGGCATCGAGGCTCTCGAGCACCCGACGGACGATTTCGATGCCGTTGATCTCGTCGCCGTGGCTGGCGGCGTTGATCCACACGACCGGCCCGTCGGTCTCGCCGTGGAGCACCACCACCGGGATGGCGACCGGGGTGCCGGACATCAGCCGACCGATCGGGATCTCGGTCTGAACCCGGCCGCCCGGGCGAACGGCGATGCCGGCGATCTCGAACTCGTCGCGTTCGCTCACGACGGGTCCTCGGGCAGCGGGTCGTCGGGAAGCTTCTGGACCTTGAGCCCCTTGCGCCGGCGCCGCTCGGGCACCAGACCACGCATCGCTTCGAGGTTCCCGAAGCAGAGCAGACGATCGTCGACCTCGATGACGCGGTCCGAGCGCGGGTTGGGAATCACCGCCGTGCCCCGGTGAAGGGTGAGCACGGAGATGTCCTGCTCGCGGAGCTCGCCGATCGTGGTGCCGGCCGCGACGAGGGCGGCTCCCTCGTTGATGCTCAGCTCGACCACGCCGTACCCGGCCGAAACGGTGAGCCGTTGCCGGACATCGATCTCGGGGAAGGCGACCTGCGCGGCGGCGTAGTCGATGATCGCGCCCGCGATGTCGAGTTCGGTCGCCCGTTCGATGCCCTCGAAGCCAGGGGAAGAGTTGACCTCCATGATCACCGGCCCGTCGGCCCCTTCGAGCATGTCGACACCAGCCACCCGCAGGCCCATGATCTGCGCGGCCCGGACGGCGGTCTCCTTGTACTCGTCGTCGAGTTCGACCGCCTCGGTGGTTCCGCCCCGGTGGACGTTCGAGCGGAACTCGTCACCCTTGGCGACCCGTCGCATCGCAGCGACGACGCGGTCGCCGACGACGAGCGCCCGCACGTCGCGGCCGCGGCTCTCGGCGACGAAGCGCTGGATCAGGACGTTCTGGCGCGTGCTCTGCAGGGTCTCGATGACGGCCTCGGCGACCTTGGTGTCGGGGGCCAGGATCACCCCGATGCCCTGGGTGCCTTCGAGGAGCTTGATCACGACCGGTGCGCCCCCGACCCGCTCGATCGCCGGGAGAACGTCGGCGCGGTCGCGGACGAAGGTGGTGGCGGGGATGCGGATGTCGTGGCGTGACAGGATCTGGATCGCCCGGAGCTTGTCGCGCGAGTTGGCGATGCCGTTCGACGGCGTCGGCGTGTACACGTCCATCTGCTCGAACTGCCGGACGACCGCGAGGCCGAAGTAGGTGATCGACGCGCCGATCCGCGGCAGCACGGCGTCGAAGTCGTCGAGGGGTCGGCCGCGGTACTGGAGGTCGGGCTCGGCACTCGACAGGTCGATCCCGAACCGCAACGTGTCGAGCACCCTCGCTTCATGGCCACGCTCCTGGGAGGCGGCGACGAGACGTTGGGTGCTGTACGAGCGGGGTGCCCGGGACAGGATGGCGAGTTTCACGGTCGGCGACGGTACCAGGCCGAGCAACCCGGCTCCTTCCCTGATCGAGAGCCGCCGGCCGAGCCGAGCCGGTGGTCGGATTCCGCGGTTTCTGGGTGACGAGCCGCGGCGTCTACTGTCGGCCCAGCCCGCCCCCCAGCCCAGAGGAGCCCCCATGGAGAATGCGCAGAAGTTCTACATCAACGGAGCGTGGGTCGATCCCACGACGTCGGACACGCTCGAGGTGATCAACCCCGCCACCGAGCAGTCGATCGCCACCATCGCGATGGGCGGGACCGCCGATGTCGACGCTGCGGTGGCCGCGGCCGCGGCGGCGTTCGAGAGCTACTCCCAGACCAGCCGTGAGGAGCGGGTCGAACTGCTCGACAAGATCACCGGCCTCATCGGCGAGCGGGCCGAGGAGTTCGCCAACACGATCTCCGCCGAGATGGGCGCCCCGGGTGGCCTGGCCAAGGCCGCTCAGGCTCCGACCGGTCTCATGCACTTCGCGACGATGGCCAACATCTTGCGCGAGTTCGAGTTCGAGGAGCAGCACGACAACTTCTTGCTCGTGAAGGAGCCGGCCGGTGTGGTCGGCATGATCACGCCGTGGAACTGGCCGCTCAACCAGATCGCCTGCAAGGTCGCGCCGGCGCTCGCGGCGGGTTGCACGATGGTGCTCAAGCCCTCCGAGATCGCTCCGCTCAACGCCGTGCTCTTCGCTCAGGTGCTGCACGATGCCGGCGTCCCGGCCGGCGTCTTCAACCTCGTCCATGGTGACGGTCCCACCGTCGGCGCCCACCTGTCCTCGCACCCCGACGTCGACATGATGAGCTTCACCGGCTCGACCCGAGCGGGCGTCGAGGTCGCCAAGAACGCGGCGCCGACGGTCAAGCGCGTCGCCCAAGAGCTCGGTGGCAAGTCGGCCAACATCGTGCTTCCCTCCGCCGACGTGGCCGAGGTCGTCGGCCGGGACTTCTTCGGCATGTGCATGAACTCGGGCCAGAGCTGCAACGCCGGCACCCGCATGCTGGTGCCCGCCGAGAAGATGGAGGAGGCGGCGGCCGCGGCGGCTGCGGCCGCCGGTGCGATCACGGTCGGCGATCCGACCTCCGACGGCGTCACGATGGGGCCGGTCGTGTCCGAGGCCCAGTGGGCCAAGGTCCAGGGTCTCATCGAGAAGGGCATCGAGGAGGGCGCCACGCTCGCCGCCGGCGGTACCGGGCGCCCCGACGGGCTCTCGGAGGGGTACTTCGTGAAGCCGACCGTGTTCGCCGACGTCACCAACGACATGACGATCGCCCAGGAAGAGATCTTCGGGCCGGTCGTGTCGATCATCGGCTACGACGACGTCGAGGAGGCGATCGCCATCGCCAACGACACCCCCTACGGCCTCGCCGGCTACATCTCCGGCGATCAGGCCGAAGCGGTCGAGGTCGCCAGGCGCATCCGCACCGGCAACATGCACGTCAACGGCGCCGGGCCCGACTTCAACGCCCCGTTCGGCGGGTACAAGCAGTCCGGCAACGGCCGCGAGTGGGGCGAGCTCGGCTTCGAAGAGTTCCTCGAGACCAAGGCGATCCTCGGCGCACGCGCCTGATGCCACGGCCGACCGCGAACGGGCCCCGGCCAGCCAGTCGGCTGCCGGGGTCCGGCCGCGACCCCCGCGCGCTTCGGTCGGACAGCTGAGTGCGGCCGGAGTACAAGTACGGCGTCCTCGTCGTCTACATCGCCGCGCTCTTCGTCCAGGTCCTCGACGCGACGATCGTCAACGTCGCTCTGCCCGCGCTCGCCGACGAGTTCTCGGTCTCGGTGACCGAGGTCGATGCGGCGGCGATCTCGTTCTCGGTGGCGCTCGCCGTGTCGATCCCGCCCGCGGGGTGGCTGTCGGATCGCTTCGGTTCCAAGACGATCTTCCTCCTGGCGCTCGCGCTCTTCACCGGGGCGAGCGCGCTGTGCGGCGCGGCCGCCAGCCTCGATCAACTCGTCGCGTTCCGGATGCTGCAAGGGGTCGGGGCGGGGCTGATCACCCCCGTGGGGTCGGCGATGCTCTTCCGGGCCTTCCCGCTGGAGGAGCGTGCGGTCGCAGCCAACGCCGTGTTGAGCGTCGCCGTGATCGCACCGGCGATGGGGCCGGTGGTCGGTGGGGCCATCGTCGACAACGCGTCGTGGCGATGGATCTTCTTCATCAACGTGCCGATCGGGTTCGTCGCGCTCGTCCTGGGGGCGATGTGGCTCCGCAACGACGAGAGCGCTCCGGCCGGACGATTCGACATCCCCGGCTTCCTGTTGTCCTCGCTCGGGCTGGCCGGGGTCGTGTTCGCCGTGTCGATCGCCCCGGACGCCGGATGGCTGGATCCGCTCACCTTGCTCTTCTTGGTGACGGGCCTGGTGGCGTTCGCGCTCCTGGTCCCTGCTGAGCTTCGCCTCGAGAATCCGCTCCTGCACCTCGGCCTGTTCCGGGAACGGCTGTTCCGGAACTTCAACCTGATCGGGATCTTCTTCTACGGCGGCTTCATCGGCCTGCTGATCGTGCTGACGCTCTACCTGCAGACCCACCGCGGCTACTCGGCCTTCGAAGCGGGTCTCACGCAGGCTCCCCAGGCGGTCGGGGTGTTCTTGTTGTCGAACCTCAGGGGTCGGCGTCTCTACCGGCGCTACGGCCCGCGGCCGATGTTCATCGCGGGCACGACCGGTGCACTCGTCTTCACCGGTGTGCTCGTCTTCGTCTCGAGCTCCACGCCGCTCTGGCTGATCGGGCTGTTCATGTTCTGTCGGGGTGTGTCGGTCGGAACGGTCTTCTTGCCGATGCAGACGGCGATCTACAGCAACATCGACAACGCACAGCTCTCTCGGGCCACCGCGGTGTTCAACACCCAACGGCAGGCCGCGCCGGCCTTCGGCATCGCGATCACCACCACGGCCCTCGCCATGGCGGAGCCGGCCATCGGCCTCGGGCCGGAATCCGGAGGTCCGGGGCTCGGTGCCTTCCGCTGGGCGTTCCTCGCCGCGACGCTGCTGTTCGTTCCCGCGGTGTGGTTCGCGACCAAGGTCCGCACCGAGGACGGCGCCGCCACTCGGGCCTGAGCCGTCCGCCAGGGTCGCTTGGCACGACCCGACCTAGGCGTTTCGATTCAGTTCTGACGGTCGTGGCCGACGGGAGGGCCACCGCTGGGTGCCTGCCGGTACTCTGTGCGTTCAGTCGACCGTGCGGGAACCTCCCCCCGCACGCACCTGATCGAGAGCGTTTGCCCCCATGACGACCACGACGATTCCCGACGAGCTTCGCCTCACCCATCTCAAGCAGTTGGAGGCGGAGGCGATCCACATCTTCCGTGAGGTCGTCGCCCAGTTCGAGCGTCCGGTGATGCTCTACTCGATCGGCAAGGACTCGTCGGTCCTGCTCCACCTCGCCCGCAAGGCGTTCCACCCCGGTCCGCTGCCCTTCCCGCTGGTGCACGTGAACACGACGTGGAAGTTCCGGGAGATGATCGAGTTCCGCGATCGGATCGTGAAGGAGATGGGACTCGAGCTGATCTCCTGGACCAACCAGGAAGGCGTCGAGCAGAACATCAACCCCTTCGACCACG
>CAZEML010000142.1:0-11717 GCA_964513285.1 uncultured Candidatus Nemicrothrix sp. | reverse complement strand
CCCCACGATCACGCCGGTCCGGGCCGAGGCTCGGAGCCGCGCCATCGGCACCCGGTTCACGACGACGGCTAGCGCAGCACCGAGGAAGGACGACGTCGCGAAGAACGCCCAACCGTTGACGTCCTCGACCGCCCGTGCGTCGACCAGGGTGTAGCCGCCGATGACGAACCCGGTCAGGAGCGCGAAGAGCAAGCCCTTCCCTTGCCCACCGCCCAATCCAACGTTGCCGATGAGAAGCAACCCGAACGCGACGAGCAGGGCCCCGACGACCGTGAGCACGGTGGGCACCTGATCGAGGAACTGGATGCCGAGGGCCGCGACCACGAGCGGCGCTGAACCGCGGGCGACCGGGTACGTGACCGCGAGCTCACCCCGGTCATAGGCGCCGGCGAGGGTCGTGATGTAGGCGGCGTGCAGGCAGCCACTCACCAAGAGGAGTGGCCACACCTCGAGCGGGGGCTCGAGCACGATCCACGGGCCCAGCCAGATCGCGCCGACGGTGTAGGACACCACGAGGGTGCCGAGCCGATCCGGACCGCTGTGGGTCCGGGCGTTCCAGAGTGCGTGGACGAACGACGACGCGAGCACCAACGCGATGGCGTCGGCCCCCATGCGTCGCCCCTCTGAGCTACGGGATGATCTTGGAGATCGGCAGCTCGACGATGTCGGTCGCGCCCTTGTCGCGCAGCTGCGGAATCAAGATGTTGATCTCGTCCTTCGGGACGACGGTCTCGACCGCGTAGCCGGCGCCGCGGAACAGCTCGTTGACGGTGGGCGACTTGAGCGACGGCACGATCTCGATCACGTCGTCGAGAGCATCGGCGGCCACGTTCATCTTCACGAGGACCTTGCCGCGGGCGTCGAGCACACCCTGCAGCAGGGTGTGGATCTGGCGCATCGCGTGAGCCTTCTCGGGATCCGCGAACGACGCCGGGTTGGCGATGAGCTCGGTGTAGCTCGTCACCAGGGTCTCGATGATGCGAAGGCCGGCGGCCTTGAGCGCCCGGCCGGTCTCGGTGATGTCGACGACGACGTCGACGATGTCGGGGACCTTCGCCTCGGTCGCGCCGTACGAGAGACGGATGTCGGCGTCGACGCCCGCGTTCTCGAGATGCTTCTTGGTGATCTCGGGGTACTCGGTCGAGACCTTCACGCCGACAGGAAGGTCGGCGATGGTCTGCCACGGCGAGTCCTCGGGGACCGCCATGACGATCCGCACCGGCTTGGCGGTCGCCTTGGAGTACTTGAGCTCACCGAGGGATTCGACCTCACTCGACGTCTCCTCGATCCAGTCCCGCCCGGTGATGCCGATGTCGAACAGGCCGTCGGCCACATAGGTCGGGATCTCCTGCGGGCGCAGGATCCGGACCGAATGGATGCGCGGGTCCTTGATCGAAGCCTTGTAGGCGACCGACGACGACCGCTCGACCGGCAGGTCGGCGGCCTCGAACAGCTCCATGGTGGCCTTCTCGAGCGAGCCCTTGGGGAGGACGAGGTTGAGCACGGTTGGTCCTTGATTGCGGCAGGGTCTGACCGGAGTCAGCGGGGGATGTGCCGTCGAGGCTACCCGCCTCGTCCGCCTCACCGACCGGGTTTGAACTCGATGCGCAGATCGTGACCGACCCGGTCGACCGCGACGATCTCGCCGCGATCCACGGCGTTGATCGACGGCGCACCGGCGCCGGTGAACAGCCCCTTCGCGTCGTCGCCACCGAAGAGCACCGGCGCCTGATACAGCACGAACCGGTCGATGAGCCCCGCCCGGTGGAAGTCCCCGATCACCCGGGCACCACCCTCGACCATCAACTGCACGACACCCTCCGTACCGAGGTGTTCGAGCAGCCGATCGATCGGGCCGTCCCACGACAGGCACGGCTGGACCCGGGCGTTGGCGACGGCGGTCCCGAGCACGATCCGGCGGGGGTCGGTGGCGGGCGGGGTGCCCTCGGGCGGCTCCCAGTCGCGAACCGTCAACGACGGGTCGTCGGCCCGAACCGTGCCGGCGCCGACCAGGATCGCATCGCTCTCGGCGCGAAGCCGATGGGAGTCGGCACGAGCGTCGGGACCGGTGATCCACTGTGAGGTGCCGTCGGGGGCGGCGGTTCGGCCGTCGAGGCTGGCGGCGAGCTTCGCCACGACCCACGGCCGCCCGGTGCGGCGATGGTGCAGGTAGGGCGTGAGCTGTTCGCCGACGAGGTCGGCTCCGACTCCGACGGTGACCTCGATGCCGGCCGCCTCGAGCCGACCGATGCCCGTCCCGGAGACGTTCGGGTCGGGATCACCGATGCCGACGACGACACGCGCAACGTCCGCGTCGATGAGCGCATCCGCACACGGGCCGGTCCGGCCGGTGTGACTGCAGGGTTCGAGCGTCGTGTACACGGTGGAACCCGCTGCAGCGCTTCCCGCCGCGTCGAGCGCCACCCGTTCGGCGTGCCGTCCACCCGGCGGTTCGGTGGCGCCGTCGTGGACCGAGCCGTCGCTGGAGACCACGACCGCCCCGACCCACGGATTGGGTGAGGTCGAGTGGCGGATCCGGGCGGCGTTGGCGACCGCCCGCTCCATGAAGGCCCGGTCGTCGATCATCCGTGTCCGTGGGTGTGGCCGTGCCCGTGGCCTTGGCCTTCGCCCGACGGGTGCGGGTCGTAGTTGTCGACGAGGAGCGTGACCGCGTGCGGAAGCACGTCGATCACCGCGTCGATCGTCTCGACACAGCCCTTGGAGGACCCGGGCGTGTTGACGATCAGCGTCGTCTCCAACGTGCCGGCGACGCCTCGGCTGAGCCGACCGAGCGGGTTGACCAGACGCATCGCTTCGGCGAGGCCGGGCGCCTCCCGGTCGATGACCGCCCGGGTGCCTTCCGGGGTGCGGTCACGAGGCCCGAAGCCCGTCCCGCCGGTGGTCACGATCAGACCGTGGAAGCCGGCAGCGAGCTGGGTGAGGGTGGCCGCGACCGGCTCGGCGCCGTCCTCGGTGACGGCTCGCTCGACGATCGTCCACCCTCGACCGGCGAAGTAATCCTCGAGCACCTGGCCCGACTTGTCTTCACGGGTCCCGGCGATCACACCGTCGGACACCGTCACGATCTTCACCGACAAGCTGTGCTCTGAAGCCATGTCGGCACCCTAGCCAGGCCACCCCGGATCCGGGGAGGCGTCAGCGGCGGACCCAGCGGGCCAACGCCATCCCGTCGCCATCGGCTTGGGGCACGAGCACGAGCGTGTCCTCGCCGTAGGGCTCCCAGCCGTCGTCCTCGGGAAGGTCGGGGACGAAGCCGAGCTCCGCCAGTGCGCCTGCAGCGGCCGCGACCACGTCGGTCGACTCGGCCTGGGTGAGCGTGCACACGCTGTACACGAGGGAGCCGCCCGGCTTCACCAACGGTGCCGAGGCGAGCAGGATCTGGCCTTGCAGCACGGCGAGCTCAGCGACATCGCCTGGCTGGATCCGCCAGCGGGCGTCGGCCCGGCGCCGAAGCGCACCGAGCCCACTGCACGGGGCGTCGACCAGCACGGCGTCGAAGCGCTCGTGCGGAAAGGGCGGGGCCGTGCCGTCGGCCTGGGCCACGTGGACCTCGTCGAGGTCGAGACGATCACGGTTGGCGACGATCAACCCGGCTCGGCTGTGGCGCTGATCGGCCGCGATCACCCGGGCACCGCGCTGAGCGAGGGCGGTCGCCTTCCCACCCGGCGCCGCGCACACGTCGAGGATCAGATCGCCGGCGGCACCAGGGACGGCCGCGGCGACCGCCTGCGAGCTGGGGTCCTGCACGTAGCCGTCGTCGCGGACATGCACGCCGGCGGCGATGTTCATCGTCTCGAGCGCCGCATGGGCACGGTCGGCGCCCAGGTCGACGGTCAATCGGTCGACGATCCAGTCCGGGTAGCTCAGCTCGATGCCGGGCGACGGGAAGGTCACGCCGTCCTTCACCGCCGCCGCGACCTTGCGCAGGACCGCGTTGACCAGGCCGCGGAATCGCTTGGGGGCCGCAGCCACCGTCGCGGACACCGCAGCGTGGGGCGGGGTCTCGAGGTGGAGCAACTGATGCGCGCCGATGCGGAGGGCGGCTCGAGCGGACGGGGGTGGCGGTTCGACGAGGAAACGATCGACCAGATGGTCGAGCCGGCGCCGCATGCGCGTCGACCCGTAGACCAGCTCGGTGGCGAACCCCCTGTCGCGCCCATCGAGGGAGGTGTCGGCCAGCATCTTCGGCAGGACGACGTTGGCGTACGCCCCTTCGTCGTCGATCCGCACGATCGCCGCGATCGCGACGCGGCGAGGGTCGTCGGCCGGATCGCTCACGAGCCGAACGCCTGGTCGCTGCTCCACCGGGCGCCGTTGGCCCATGCCGAGGCGTCCATGCGGGGCTTGCCCTCGGCTTGGACTTCGAGCAGCTCGAGGTGGCCGTCGCCGGTCGGCACCACCACACCCGAGGCGCCGGCGCTGACCACCCGCGTGCGGTGGATCTTGAAGCGCTTGCCGTTCCAGGACGTGTAGGCGCCACCGACCCGCACCCGCCGGTGGACCGCGACCGCGGATTGCGTCCAGTCGATCTCGCGTTCGGCGGCGGTGATCTTCGCGGCGTACACCGGGTCGCCTGTCTGCGGGGTCGGCTCGCCCAACCCCTCGGCCAGGGCGTCGACGAGTTGGGCGACACCGATGTCGACGAGGCGACCACGCAACTCGTCGAGGGTCTCGTCGTCGCTGATCGGGGTCTCCGCCACGCGATAGATCGCGCCGGTGTCGAGCTCCTCGGCGAGATCCATGAGGCACACGCCGGTCGTCTCGTCGCCGGCGAGGATCGCCCGCTCGACGGGGGCCGCGCCTCGCCAGCGCGGGAGCAGCGAGAAGTGGATGTTGACGAAGGACAGCCGGTCGAGCATGGCCGTCGGGATGATGCGGCCGTAGGCGACGACGACCGCGAGGTCGGCCTCGACGTCGTCGACGTCGGACAGTTGGTCGGTGACCGGAAGGCCGAGGTCGAGGGCCGCCGCCTTGACCGCCGACGGCATCAACTCCTTGCCCCGTCCCCGCCGCGCGTCGGCGCGCGATACGACGAGCGGGATCTCATAGCCGGCGTCGACCAGGGCCTGAAGGGGCGGAACGGCCAGTCCCGGCGTACCGAGGTAGACGATCCGCCGGATCTGCTCCGGCGGGGGGATGCTCACGGCAGGGTGAGGCCGCCGCCGGCCGGCTTCGCGTTCTCGGGCTGGCCGATCTGCAGGTCGCGCAGCGTCTTGAGCGCCGCCTTGCGGGTGTCGTCGTCGAGACGCTCGATCAGCAGGGTGCCGTCGATGTGATCCATCTCGTGCTGGAACATCCGCGCTTCGAGCTCGTCGGCTTCGTACTCGATCTCGTTGCCGTCGAGGTCACGACCGACGATGTGGATCTGCTTGGGTCGCACGATCTCCCAGGAGAGACCCGGCACCGACAGGCAGCCTTCCTCGAACACCCACTCGCCGTCGGATTCGACGATCTCGGGGTTGACCATGGCGTTGGGGCCCATACCGATGTCCCACACGAACAGGCGCTTGTTGATGCCGACCTGCGGCGCGGCGAGCCCGATGCCGGGAGCTTCGTACATTGTCTCGAGCATGTCCTCGACGACCTGCACGAGCGCGCCGTCGATGTCGGTGACGTCCTTGGCCTTCTGCCGAAGCACCGGATCGCCGATCACACGAATGTCGTACGCAGCCATGGGTTCCAGGGTACCCACCGTGGACCCCGCTACCGTCGCAGGGTGACCACCGGCCAGTACTTCGAGGACGACCCGTCCGTCACCTCTGAACCCCGGCCGGTCGAGGTCGCACTGCCCGACGTCGCCTTCACCCTCACCGCCGACCGCGGGGTGTTCTCCTCTGAGCATCTCGACGCCGGCACCAAGCTGTTGTTGCTCGAAGCGCCGCCGCTGGGCGACGACGACGCAACGATTCTCGATCTCGGCTGCGGGTGGGGCCCGATCGCCTGCGTCGCTGCGGCGCGAGCTCCCGGCGCCGCGGTTTGGGCGATCGACGTCAACACCCGCGCCCGCGAGCTCACCGCAGCCAACGCTACGGCGATCGGTGCCGCGGACCGAGTGTCGGTGGCGGCACCCGACGAGGTTCCCGAGGACGTCCGGTTCGACCGGATCCTGTCCAACCCCCCGATCCGCATCGGGAAGGCGGCGTTGCACGAACTGCTCGATCGATGGCTCGGCCGCCTGACACCGTCGGGCACGGCGCACCTGGTGGTGCAGAAGCACCTCGGCAGTGACTCGCTCGCCCGCTGGTTGGACGGCCGAGGCCACCGAGTCGAACGGCTCAAGAGTCGGGCCGGCTTCCGTATCCTCGAAGTCGGCGCGAGAACCGGGGGTGACGCATGAGCCAGCTCGACGGCACAGGCATGAAGCGGCTGCATCGCGAGTGGCGACGCCGGACCGACGGGCGGCTCGCGCTGGTCCTCGACGGTGTCGGCAACCCGTTCAACGTCGGGTCGATCGTGCGCACCGCGGCGGCCGAGCGGGTCGACCACGTGTACTTGGGTGGCGCGACGGCCCCGAGCCACGACAAGGTGAACAAGACCGCGCTCGGGACCGCTCGCTACCTGAGCTGGAGCGAGTTCGACTCCGGCGTTCCGGCGGTCGAGGCGGCCCGGGCCGACGGTTACCAGGTGATCGCCATCGAACTGACGACCGACGCACAGCCGCTGCACGAGGTCTCGATGGAGACGGACGTGGCGCTGGTGATCGGTCACGAAGATCGTGGCTGCACGCCGGCGACGCTCGCCGCATGCGATGCGACGGCGTTCATCCCTCAGCTCGGCAAGGTCGGCAGCCTCAACGTGGCGTCCGCGGCGGCGATCGCGATCTACGAAGCTCGCCGCCGATCGTGGGACCGGTCGTAGCGGCCACCCAACCCCGGCGCGCCGACGAAGATTCCCGAAGAAACCGGAACTCCCGCGGAACCGTCACCGTTGGGAGAGCATGAAGATCGTCGAGAAGATCAAGAGAAACAAACTCGCCTTCAGCGGAGGCGGCATCGCCGTGCTGGGTGTCCTCAGCTGGCTCGCCTTCGGCTACTTCGGTATCCACACCGCGTTCATCGATGACGTGGTCGACGAGGACGGCCCCGTGTTCACCCTCACCCCCGAGGGAAGCGGCGAGACCGCCGCCCCCGCAGCCGAAGACGACATGGCAGACGAGGACATGGCCGAAGACGAGGACATGGCCGATGAGGACATGGCCGAGGACGAGGCGGCCGACGCGACCGCGGCGGATGGGACCACCGACGACGCAGCGGCCGAGGACGCTGCTGCCGCGGAAGCGACCGAGGAGCCGGCGGCCGGTGAGGTCGTCACCATCTTCGACGGCGACTTCACCTCGCTCAGCCGGTACTCGGTGAGCGGCGATGCGCTGGTGCTCAACAACGGCACCGAGCAGCGGTTCCTCCGGTTCGAGAACTTCGATTCGAGCAACGGCCCGGACCTCAAGGTCTACCTCCGGGCCGAGAACGGCGACTTCGTGAGCCTCGGCGACCTCAGCGGCAACATCGGCAACCAGAACTACGAGATCCCCGTCGGTGTCGACCTCGAGGTCTTCAACACCGTCGAGATCTGGTGTGAGCGCTTCAGCGTCGGCTTCGGCGAGGCGCTGCTCAGCCCCACCACCTGACCTCTTCTCTCACCCCCTCTCCCCCCGAACCACAAGCCCGTTCGACGTGACGATCGCCACGTTGAGCGGGCTTGTGCGCGCCCGGGTCGGGCGATACTGTATCGATACAGATCTTGATCGATTCAGACCCGGCCCTGCCGGTGCTGAAGCGGTCGATCTGTCGAATCCCCCACCACCTCCCCCACCTCGGAGCACCCGATGCTGACCATCACCCGCTACCTCGACATCTCCCCCACCCTCGCCACCGAGCGGCTCGCCCGAGCCACCGCGACCACCCCGGCCCCGGCCGATGCCGAGATCCGCGTCGGCGGCATCGACGACCTCGCCACGGTCGAGGTGATCGTGCCCTGGTCGACCGAACAGCGTGAGGCCACCGCCCTGGCCGCCGACCGCTACGCCACGGCGCTGGTCGCGGAACTGGCTGCCTGATCCGATGGGCAAGCGGGTCACGCTCCAGACGCTCGCCGAGCATCTCGGCGTGTCCCGCACCACGGTCTCCAACGCCTACAACCGACCCGAGCAGCTCAGCGACGAGCTCCGCCAGCGCATCCTGGCGGCGGCCGACGAGCTCGGGTACCGCGGCCCTGACGCCGCAGCCCGCATGCTGCGCACCGGCCGCCACGACACGATCGGCGTGCTCTTCACCGAAGATCTCCGATTCGTGTTCTCCGACCCCGACACCACGACCTTCCTCGAAGGCGTGGCCGAGGCATCGGCCGGCGCGGGGACGGGAGTCCTCCTCCTCCCCTCCCCCACCGGCATGCCGGTCGACCAGACCCCGTTGGCGCACGCGGCGGTCGACGGCTTCTTGATCTTCTCCGCGCCCGACGATCACCCCGCGGTCCGTGAAGTGATCGCCCGCCGGCTCCCCACCGTCCTCGTCGACGAACCCGACCTCGGGTCGAACACCTCGTTCCTCGGGATCGACGATCGCGGGGGCGCTTCGCTTCTCGGCCGCCATCTCCACGAACTCGGCCATCGACGCGTCGGCGTCGTCACCTTGCCGATGTCGGCCGACCGGGCCACCGAGCCGGGCCCGCGCACCATCAGCGAGGCGCGAACCTCGGCGGTACGCGTCGTTCGCGCCCGCACGGCCGGGATCATCGACACCGGCCTCGATCCCGTCGTCTTCGAAGCGCGAGCCAACGACCCCGACGCCGGCCGCGAAGCGGCGCTCGCCCTCCTCCGCTCGAACCCCGACGTCACCGCCGTCGTCGGCCTGTCGGACCAGCTCGCCATCGGCGCCGTCCAGGCAGCGTTCCGGCTCGGGCTCGACGTCCCGACCGACCTCTCCGTGGTCGGGTTCGACGACATCCCTCGGGCGTCGACGTGGGACGTGCCGTTGACGACCATCCGGCAGCCGCTGGTCGACAAGGGCCGCCGGGCGGCACACCTCCTCCGTGATCTCATCGAGGCCGACGACCCGGCGCCGGTTCGCGAGACCCTCCCGATCGAGCTGATCGTGCGCTCGTCGTCAGGTCCGACGCCGAGGCGCTAGCTCCCCACCTCGCGGGTCGCCCGACAGACGTCGACGATCTCGTCGATCCAGCGGTCATCGCCGTTGACCCCGACCGCGACGCCACACTCCACATAGAAGTCGGCCCCGTCGGTGAAGGCGGCCACGAACACGATCGTGCTCTCGGCCAAGGTGACCCCTTCGAGCACCCGGTAGTCAGCCCCGAACTCGTTGCGGACGATGTCGAGCCCGGCGTCGGGTTCGACCGCCTGGACGAACGTCGGAAGCTCCTGCCCGACGGCCAACCACTCCTCGAGCGTGCGTGTCTCGCAGCCGAACGGGCCACAGGCCCGAGCGACCCGCCAGCTGTCGAAGACTTCGGCGACACCGCCGAGCACCGGTTGCCACTCGAAGGCGAACTGCTCGCTCTGCACCCAACCCTCGGGGACCTCGGTGAGCAGTCGCTCCTCGGTGACCACCTCGGTCAGCGGCGGACCGTCCTCGGTCGCGGTGAGCACGAGGACGCCACCGATGATGCCGAGCATCAACAGCACGGCGAGGATCAGACGGCGGGTACGGGTCGGCATCGCTTCATACTCGCAGCGGATCGACCTCGACCCGTACGCGGGCGGCCGGACGGGGGATCTCCGCCAGCCGGTCGAGGATCGGGTCGAGCGCCGCGCCGCGCAGCAGCCACCGGTCGTCGATCGGACCGCGCACCTGCACACCGTCGACCTCGCCGAACGCCTCGATCAGCTCCGCGCCTCCCGCGCCGCTGACGGCAACCTGCGCCCCATAGGGCGGCAGCCGCAGCGGCCGACGTCGATCGCGCTCCGCCACGGCGACGATCGACGGATCGCCCTTGGTCGCCGCCTCGATGACCTCGTGCTCGGGCAGGCGGGTCTGCACGACCACGCGTCCGCCCTCCCCACGACCGGCGACGAGCCGTGCGGCCTGAGCGATCAGCGCCATCGCCTGCTCGGCGGCTCGCTGACGAACCACCAGCATCTCCTGATCGAAGTCGAGGAAGACGACGACGTCGGCTCGGTCGACCCGGTGGAGGACGGCTTCGGTCCCGATCGCGACTCGGCGATCGGGGCGGTGTTCGGTCTGGGCGGTCACCTCGTCGACCGGTTCGCCGAGCAACGCCTCGAGTTCTTCCCGGGCCCGCTCCACACCGACGCGGAGCGTCTTGAGCGCGGTGGAACCGCAGTTGGTGCAGATGACCGGGCGCCGCTCGACGCCGTCGGGACTCACCAGTTCGTCCCCTTCGAGCCGCATGACGGAGCCGCCGTCCTCGGTCCGCACCAACTCGCCGCACGACGAACACGCCAGCAGCCGGGCCCGGCCGGTCCGGTTGAGCACACAGACGACTCGCCGATCACCGTCGATGTGCTCCCGAAGCCGCTCCGCGAAGATGCCGGCCTTCGCCGGATCCTCGTCGCGACGATCGAGAACATCGACGATCGGCCAGTCGTCTCGCTCGACGGAACGGTCACGGCGCAACAACGGTCCGCTCCGGAGCGCCTCCAACGACGGGACCGCCGACGTCAGGACCACCGGGACGCCACGGCGCCTCGCCCGCTCGACCGCGACGTCGCGGGCGTGCCACGCCGGGGTCCGTTCCTCCTTGAGCCGCTCGTCGTGCTCATCGATGACCACCACCGCGGCCAGGTCCGGCATCGGCATCCATGCCGCGGACCTCGTCCCGACCACGGTGGCACCACCGGCGGCCCGAGCCCACTCGTCGGGGGCGAGGGCGACGGTGACCCCGGCCCGACGGAGCGCGACGGCGAGATGGCGGGCCCGTCCGGCGTCGGCGGTGATGATCAAGGCGTCGCCGCGACGACACGCAGCGAGCGCCACGCCGAGCCCGTCGTCGTCGGGTGCGACCCGCACGCTCGCCACACCATGCTCGAACGCGTCATCGAACACATCCCGCGGGCCGGCCGCGACCAGATCGGTGCGGCTGCGGGATGCCGCCCCGGCCACCATCCGCTCGGGCGATGCGGCTCGAAGGAAGGCCACCCGGCGCCCAGCCCAACGCCACGCCGCCCAGTCGGCGAGGTCGATGAGCTCTGCGCTCGGCCCCATCCCGCTCAGCTTCGCCAGGGCGACCAGTCGCACGCCCGGCTCGGGCTCGACATCGACGGCGGTCACCCAACCCGCCACTCGACGGCCGGCGAGGGGAACTCGGACCATCGTCCCCACGGCGATTCGATCGCCACGACCGTCGGCATCCCACGCCTCGGGTACGACGTAGTCGAACTCGCGGTCGATGCCGACGACGTCGGGAAGCACGCGAACGACCCGCCCCGGAGGGCGGGTCGATTCGATTGGCTCGGTGGGCGCGGCCGGCTCGTCGCCGAGCTCGAGCCGTCCCTGGTCGGGCTCGCTCAGAGGCCCAGCGCCGACTTCAGATCGTCGACCTTGTTGGTCTGCTCCCACGGGAACAAGCCACCCTCGGTGTCACGCCCGAAGTGTCCGTAGGCGGCCGACTTACGGTAGATCGGTCGACGGAGGTCGAGGTCGCGCAAGATGGCGCCCGGACGGAGGTCGAAGACCTCATCGACGGCCCTCTCGATGGCGGCCTTGTCGACGGTCTCGGTACCGAAG
>CAZEML010000141.1:0-11752 GCA_964513285.1 uncultured Candidatus Nemicrothrix sp. | reverse complement strand
TGAGTTCTAACGAACCGGCCCGTGCGGCCGCCTCAGCGTTGTTGAACGCATCCGCACGCGCGGTCAACGCTCGACCCCCATCAAAGATCAGGCCGCCACCAGCCAACACGATCAACAACATGAACGTCGCCGCGATCGTCGTCACACCCCGATCACCACGGCCCCGGCCGGTACGACACCCAACGTGGCGGTTCATGGTGTGAACCTGTCGACGGGCTGCACATCAACCGCGGTGATGGTGCGGCCCTCAGACGTGAACGGTTCAGGGTTGTTGATCGTGCACGACACCACCGCCCGCACCGAACCGCCCTCCCACGCACCGGTCTCACCCGCAATCCACGTCACAACGACCGACGGTGCCGAGCGGCATGGCTCGATCACATCAAACGTCGCCACTGCCGACTCCGCCGCGGACTGGGCTGTGCCGGGGTCGTCCTGCAACGACGCAGCCCTCGCCGCAGACTGGGCCGCGTTTTCGATCGATTGCGAGGCTGCAGTGAGGCGTCCCAGCCAGGCCAGGAACGCCCACGCCACCAACGCCAACACGACGAGCAGCATCAGCTCCGGACCCAACGCCTGGCCCCGATCGCCCCGGCCCCGCCCTGAGCGCTGGGCCGGCTCGACGACGCGTCTCATGGGGTTTCCTCAGGGGCCGACGCCGACGCCGACACACCGAGCGAACCCGGCAGAAAGAACGCCGGCGTGCGCGCCGAGACGGACACGGTGCGGGTCGCGCCGCCATCAACACAGGTGACTTCGAGCGAGGCGACCCAATTGCCACCCATCCGCTCGGCCAGGGCGACGGCTGGTCCTTCGGCTTGGTCGCAGTCCACGTTCGCCGCCGCTGCGACCCGGGCGCCTTCCGCGGCGGCTTGTTCCAAGATGTTGCGGGCGTGCCACCACACAACGACCTGGCAGATGAACAAGAAGAAGATGATCAGGAAGAACCCGGCGAAGAGCTGTTCGATCCCGTCAGCGAGTCCTCGGTCATCTCGGACGCGTCGAACCAACCGGTCCACCCACCCAACTCGGGCGGTCTCGGTCGGCGGACGCGTCAACAAGGTTCAGCCGCCGAAGCCGCCACCGTCGACGTCAGGGATGGTCGGGTTTTCGACGTCGTCTTTGGTGTCGTTGAACACCGAGATCGCGAACGCCACCGCCGCAACCGCGATCGCCAACGAACCGGCAATCCAGATCAACTTGGACGGCGAGTCATCGATGCCTCGATCATCAGCGAGGCGCTGACGAACCCGCGGCGACAACACCAATCCCGATCCGCCAGCGAGGGCGGTGACCGTGACGATGGTGATGATGGTTGCACTCATTGTGTGTTTCCCTCTCGTTGGGTTGGCTTGAGACTTAGAGGCCTGTCGTGTTGCCGGCGAGCGCGTCGAGGATGCGCAACACCAGCGGGTAGGCCAAGAACAAGATGGCGCCGACAACGAACAGCATCGTTGGGCCCTGCATCGCAGCCGTTTGGCGGTCTGCGACGGTTTGCATGTCGTCGAGCGCAACCTGTCGCATCCGCGTCGCGATTGACCGAACCGTGGAATCCGCACCGACACCCACACCGGAGACGTGCGCAACGGAGGAGGCGAGGTCTTCGAGCTCGCGGCAGCCGTACTCGACCCCGACCGCTTCGACCGCTTCCCACACCGCAATACCCATCTGCGGAGCCGCCGTCACCGCGCCGTGGATCGTTTCGAACGCCTGCCCCTCCCCCACCTGAGCCGCATACGCGATCGATTCGGCCGCGGTTCGTTGGGTCGTCATGCACACCGACACCAGCGACACATACGCCGTCGCAGCCGAGCGGAACTGGCGATGCTGTCGCTCCGCAGCAGAAATGATCTCCGCGAACCGGTACCACCCAGCCGCGATCGCCACGACGATGACGGTGATCGGTGCCGCGAACGTCGGCAGCCCGAGGCGGGGCCACAGGACCGCAACCAGCACCGCAGCGATGACGAACGACCAGGCCATCACCGACAACGCCGAAGCCACCACGGTCACGATCGAGCGAGACGTGACCCGTAGCGCGTAGCGACGGCGCTCCTCGACCCCGCTCAGCCAGCCGGCATCAACGATCGCAGCCGACCACTGGCCCAACGTCTTTGCCCAGCGGCTCGACGCGGTCTCGGCCACGGTGATCGTGCGCTGCTGGGGAACCCCGTACATGCGCCGATACGTGGCGTTGATCGATGCCGTGCGGCGAAACGCCCGACGGACACACTCGAAGGTCACCACGGCAAGGGCGCCGGCGGCGAGAGCAGCGATCTCGACAGTCATCGAGCGCTCGCTTCCTCACGCAACGCATCAGCGGAGATGAACCGGCCGAGGCGTTCGTAGCGCCCCAGGCTGCGCAGCCACCACAACGACCCACCCCACACACCGACCGGAATCAGCAACCAGATCTGGCCCTCCACGGTGCGGTATGGCTCAACAATGTCGGGAGCGAACAACACCAAGTAGCCGATCAGCCCCGCGAGAACGATCAACATCTGGCGCATGGCGCGGTGGAACCGCAACCGGATCCGATCAATCGAGTCGCGGGCGGTGAGTTCATCACGAGCCGAGTCGGCCAACATGTCAAACGTCGCGTGCAACGACGCACCCGACGCGTCACCGGCGGAGAACACCATCGCCGCAACAGCTGTGTCGACCACGGGGTGATCGAGTTCGTCGGCCAGCTCGAGGAGTGCCTCAGGCAGGGGGACGTGATGCCGAACCCGGGATGAGAACCGGTCGAGTTCGGGCTTGATCGCGGTCGGTGCCCGCCTCGCCGAATGATCCAGCGTTTCAGCGAGGTCCAACGACGACCCTCGCTGGAGATCGCGAAGGTCTTCCATCCACTTCGCGACACCTTCCAGCTTGGAACGCTGCGCGGCGGAGTCTTTCGGGAACAGCGCCGACCAACCAACCGTCAACGCCACCGCAGCCCCAGCAGCGACCGGCCACCTCGTTGTCACCAACACCACGACCGCGACGACCACGCCGACCAGGATCTGTGGCGTGGCCGCTTCCAGCCGCTGGCCAACCCGACGCCGGTTCGCGATACGACGAGGCCGCAGCTCAACGTCGGCGAAGGCTTGTGCGGCGAAGAAGACAGCGAAGCCGGCCATGTTGGCGGCGACGAACACCACGATCAGCTGCTCGGTGCGGCTCACACCCGACTCGTCTCTGCGGCGTCGACGAATGGCACCAGCGTGTCGTCGACGGCGCGGGCGTGGTCGAAGTCGGGCATCGACATGTTGATCTTGGCCAACAACCGAGCCGGCCACGGCGTGTGCCGGGCCCGGGCCCGTTCATCACCGGTGTCGTAGTCGGGCCCGTACAGGGTGTGGAACTTGGGCTGATCACCCTCTACCGACGGTGCGATGACTTCTTTGACCCAGCGGCGCCGGTTCGCCGAGATCTCACAATGCACCACGAGATCGAACGACTCGTAGACGAGACGCTGGGCCAACTTGCGGTCCATGCCGTCGGCCTCAACCATCCGGTCAACCATCTGACCAAGACCGACCTCAGCCGACGTGCCGTGCACCGTCGCGAGCGTGCCCGCTCCAACGTTCGCGGCCCGAACCGCAGCAGACGCTTCATCGCCCCTGATTTCGCCGATGATGTTGACGTCGGCGCGGGTTCGAAGCAGAGGCCGCATCAGATCCGCGCACGAGATCCCGTCAGCATCCGACGTCACCGGGATGCGGGCCTGCATCTCCTGAGTCCAATCCATCCCCAAACCGGCGAGTCCCAGCTCGAAGTCGGTTTCCACCGTCGCGATACGGGTGTGATCCGGATACGCCAACGCCGAAGCGCGCAGCACGGTCGTCTTGCCTGAGCCCTGCACACCAGTCACCAGCTGTGACAGCTTCACCGTCGGCGACACCGTGCCCAAGAAATACGCGAGACCGCGGCTGACCGAACCCCACCTGTGCAGGTCGTCATAGGTGGCGCCCATCGCACGATGCACACGGATGAAGATCGCCGGCTCGGCCACGACATCGAAGCCCTGCCCATGGAACCGCAGATGCCGACTCAGCTGCACATCAACAAACGGCGCCTCCTGCGAGAACGGCCGATGATGCTGCTGTGCGACATCAGAAATCATCGCCTGGAGCTGCTCCGGGCGATCCACCAGCGGCGGGTAGAACCCGACCGTGCCGTCAGCACGGTCAACCCGTAGCGGACCGGCTCCGATCTGCGCCGCGTCCTCAGCAAGAGGCTCGTTGGCCAAGATGGCCATGAGCTGCGGGATCAAGAACATCGCCCCGACAACCGCTGTCACCACCCGGTCCTCATCTTCACGGGCCAACACCGGCTCACGAGCGGCGAGACGTTGGTCGTTGACCAGCGCCATGATGTCGGTCTCAAGCACGTACTTCGTGCGCTCCATACGCAGCTCACGGTCCTTGACCGACTCACGCACCGGCGCAGGCGGCAACCGCTCACCAAAACTGCGCCTAACGGACTCGGCCAAGTCGCGGACCTCGCGATCAGTCAACGTCACGACGCCACCCCCTCCGAAATCGCCGCGGCGGCGATGGTGCGGATCGCGGCACCGAAACCCGACCTCGAGATCGACTTGTGCCCAAACCCCGCGCCGCGGCGCAGCGCATCGAGTGGTCCTTCGTCGAACGGGACATGCCCGCCGTAACGAAGGCCCCACGCCGGGACGTCGGTTGCGAGTTCTGCCGGGGAGACCTTGCCGGCCTTCGTGCGCATCAGGTCCGTCGTCACCAGCACCATCCGATTGCGATCCAGCACTGGGTCCGACGCGGACAACTGGCCGCCCCGTTGGGCCCAGTTCAACGTCGCTGCCACCGCGTGCGCGTCCAACGACGACACCAACACGACCACATCGGCCTCGCCCGCAATCCGCGATGCGGGCGAACCCGGAACCCAACGGCCCAGATCCGACACCACTGGGCCATCGATCGCGGCCCACAGCGACGCCCACCGTCCAACGCCGGTCATGGCTTGGGTGTTGCGCCACAAATCGCCGCGCATCGCCACCACCGAGATCTCCCCCACCAGCTGCGCACCAGCACCCAGATCATTGACTGTGAGCGCGATATCGAGTGATGGGCCGGGCGGATTCAGCTGCGGGCACATCGCCACCGCCGAACCGCCCGACAAGTCAGCCTCGACCAGCATCGAACCCGCGCCAAGCGACGCGGTGAGGCCGAGCGCGACCGACGACACGCCCGGTGAACCCTTCAACGACAACACCGCTACCGACGTCACGGCGTCACCCGCACCAACACGAGCTCACCGACGGCGGCCCATCGAGCGACCCTGTCAGCCGCACCGGCCTCCACGGCCAGCACCGTCAACAAGTCACGATCTGCGTTGCGTTCAAACCCGACCAACAACACCTCGACCCGCTCAGCGTCCACCACGTCGCCTGTCGGGACCGCCCACAACGTGTCACCGGTCTGCGTCGTTGCCGGGTACCGCTCCGCACGAACCAACGCACCAACCTCAACCCAACCATCCGGCACCACCGACGTCGGCCGGATCAATCCCGGGCTCAACAAGTCACCCGGCGACAGCGACACCGCCGCAGTCAACCCCACCAACCCCTCAAGCTGCTCCGCTGCAAACAACTGCGTCGCATCCGAGTCCACGGCAACACCCGTCGTCGACAACGCCGACGCCGGGATCGCATCACCCGCCGCAACCGGCTCCACCACCACGACCACATCGGTGCGGTCGCCGACCTGACCCAACGCCCACAACACCAACGCCGCCGCAACCACCGCCGCACCAACAGCCCCGGCCAGCCACGACACCTTCACCTTGCGCCTCGGGCCTGGAACCGAACCAGCCCCCGGCGTCACTGCGGGTGCGACATCCACGTTCGTCACAACAAACTCCCTCTAGTTCCCGAATCCGTCGCCCGGGTCGAATAACGACCCGTCCCCGCCAGAAAAGCCGCCGCCGCTCCCCCACCCCGGGTCGTTCTCTTCGCCCCAACCTGGCGTCACGTTCACCGCCCGCACCGGCTCAACCGGCCGCTCGATCGGCGCCGACGAACGCACCTCCGCCGCATACACGTCGGTGAACACGCCCGGCGGGCCCGTCGTCACACCCGTCACCGAAAACGTCACCTGCGCAACCACCGAAACGTCACCCTGCGCAGGCGGGATCCACGTACACGGCCACTCAGCGAACCCCGGCGTCGCGAACGCCAACAGATCATCAGGCGGCGCCGGCAACTGACCGTCCCCGGTCACGTCGAAACCGTCACCCGCCTCCAGACACGGAACAACCTCAGTCGTTGCCGGGCCGTCATCAGGATCGAACGTCACCACAAACTGCAACGACTGGGGCGCAACGACCAGCTGATGCGTCCACCCCCGATACGACGACAACGGCGACACAAACGTGTCCCACTGCGCCTCCGGAATCGAGAACACCGTCGGCATGTTGATCGGCAACAACCCGTTGAACGTCTCCTCACGCGGGAACGACTCAGCAGCCACCTGAGGCCACGCAATCTCATCAAACAACTCATCGAGCTCGTTGTTGATCGCCCAGAACGAATCCGACGGCGGCACCAACGTGAACCCCACCGGCTGGAACACAGCCGCACCCGATGCCGAGAACCCGCCACACGACACCTCAAACCGGCGCCAACCCTCATCCTCGATCGGGCCGTAGCTGTTCAACGCCTCCTCGATCGAGATCCCCGCAAGATCTGCCAAAGCTTCGATATCCGCCGCCGACGACACCACGGTCTCCGTCACCTCACGGAACCGCCAACGAAACGAATCGAACACCACAAAATCGGCATCCGACACGACCCCATCGCCGTTCACGTCATCGATCTCGCCATCACCATCCTCATCCACGAACCCCGTGAACTCACACGGCACCGCATCCCCACCAGTCACATCCAAGAACGCCGAACCCGACTGAATGAACGTCGTCGTCCCAAACCCCGACCCATCCCGAAACCGCACCTCCGTCTCACCAGAAATCACCGGAGGCGGATCGGTCTCCTCATCGTCGCCCGCCTGGGCCGCTACAGGCGTTGACCACCACATCGCCCCTGCGACGCCGCCAACGAGAAGCAGAAGAGTCTTTCTCATCCGCAAGCTCCTGGCTCCGTGAACGCCGACGTGAGCAGCCACTCGCCCCCGATCAGCTCGAACAGATATCCAACGCCGCGCTCGATCCCCGGCGCTCCGATCTGTGGCCACCCCGTCGACGCATCCACCGGCTCACCGCTACTAGCCACCCGCCACACGGCGGCGTTGATGGAGCAGTCGTAAACCAGGCCCAGCTCTGGCTCCTCGCGCTCGACAACGTACGGACGAATGGTCAAGCCGGACGACACATCAAGAACTTGGCCGTCGGCTGCACGGGCCTCAGCAGAGGCGATCACCCGGCCCCGGAACTCTTCCGAAGCGGGCGCAGTGAGGTACGCGCTCGTGTCGGTCGGCGACTCCTGAACCTCGATGGCGGCATTGACGAACGCAACGTAGGCGTCAAGAAGTGCCCGATCCTTCTCTGTCGTGGCCGGCGCTCGGTTGTTGTTGATCGACCCGGCCTCGGTCGGCAGCGAAGCGGCCGGGAAGCTCACGCCTGGGAACTGCTCGGCCACGATCAACGCGGTCGGGTCCAACGTCGTCGTGGTGATCGTCGACGTCGTCGTGGTGGTGCTCGTTGTTGTTGTCGTCGACGTCGAGCTCGTGGACGTCGACTCCTCGTCGACGTTCTCGGTGGAACTGCCGGGAATCTCCGGCAACGGCCGGGCCTCTTCGCTCGAACATCCGACCGCCAACACGGCCAGCACCATCAGAATCATCACCGGCTCCGACTTCACGGCAGGCTCCCTTCGTTCACGGCCTGCACCAACACCGTCACGGCGAACACCGCAGCGAGTGGCACCCCCAACGGGAAACCCCGCCGGTTCGTCACTGACTGATACACGACACCGAAGACACCCCCGACAAACAGCCCCACCACCGCAACCAAACCAGCCACCAGTACCGAGACGGTCCCAACCGCCGCGCCACCAAACGCCGCCAACTTCACATCACCCATCCCCGGCGAACGACCACCCGAAACCAGATTCATCACCAACAACGGACCAGCCGCAACCGCAGCCCCGCCGACAGCACCAGCCCCCTCCCCCGCCGCGACTACAGACGCAAGCACGACGAGCCCGCCCGATGCGAGCAGCGAGTTCGAGATCCGCTGCACCCGCCAATCCGACAACGCCGCCAACACCAACACGAACGCCACCACTGCCACCACCGGACCCAAGCCCAGCGCAACCATCACCAGCGCAGCGCTCGCGCCGACCGCCACCTCAGCCGTCGTTGCCGACGGCTCGCACGGAACCGCCGTGGACACGGCCGGACGGGACATCTCCATCAGAACCCTCCCGTCGCGGCGACACCGCTCGCGACCCGTCGCTACGAAACCCAACCGCTCATACATCCGGACCAAACCGTCCGCGCTGGCGTTCACCTCCAACACCACAGGCCGACCATCAACCGCCGACAGCTCGCCCAGCGCACGCTCGCCATCGCCACGGACACGACCCGACGCCGCCCTGACATCAGCCCAATACACATGGCCAGCGGGTACGAACCACGCCTCGACGAGGCGCGACGCCAAAGCAACCAGCGGACCAAAACTCACCGCACAAAGCACCACCCCAACGACCGGCGGTACTGAGGCCACCACTGCGGCGACCAGCCCAACGCTCGCGACCACCGCCACAGCTCCCGTCAGCCGCGCCTCCATCGGTGCACTGACACGCACCGACACCCCGCCATCAACGGTCACCATCGGAGGCCGCAGCCACGCAGCCACCGCCCGTGCGACGCGACCCTTCGCCGGTCCCATGGACGCGACACGCCACAGCAAGCCGAGATCCCAACGACTCGCTTGCCCCCAGCCCTGCTCAGTCATCGCCGTGCTTGCATCCGACATCGATCCTCCCGCTCCAGTCACGGCACCACCCCACGCAAGCCCACCAACCACACGCAGTAACCACCCAATAGTGGCCGACGGCCAACTGCGTCTGTAGGGCCATTCGACCCATCGATCGTCCACATACCCGTGACCGTACGAAGACACGTGAGACACCCGGCAACACACTTCACACCACACCCCCGTAGACCGCCCACGACGTTCATGACGTAGCACCTCCAGAAATCTCTTGAAGCACCACCCACACGCCGAAGGAGCGACTCACCCAACGCACCACGGGCGTCGCGCGCCCGAGCGGACAGCTGGCTCCGAGCAGCCCGGAGCGCCAACCGCAGGCGGTGGCACGTCAACCCAACCGCCCCTACCCGCGCCATCGGCACTGCCGAGTCGACAGAGCGCACGAACTCACCGCCGATCGAGCTCGTCCTCGACCTCGGTCAGCATGTAGCCAAGGTTGCGAATGAGGGCCCGCAGGTCCACCTCTGCAGACCGCAACGCTGTCTCCCCTACCAATGTCCCCGGTTCCCAACCTGCCCATTCATCAGTCATCGACGCCCACGTGCCAATCTGCGTCAGTGGATCAACTGAAGCCGCCCGCCGGGGCACGCCAGGCGTCAAGAGACTCTCGAGCGCGTCTCGATCGATACGCCGTTGGTTCCCCGCAGTGCGGAAATGAGCGAGGCGGCCAGTGTCGCACCAGCGCCGGATCGTGTCACCGTCCACGCCCGCGATTCGTGCGGCCTCACGAACGGCAAGCTGCTCTCCCACATCTACCTCCCGTAGGATTGAGCCAGAATACTACCGCAAACTCCCCCATCAGGGGATGGACGGTTTTCCTCCCACTGCCCGAACATATGCTCGACCCTACGCTCTATCTTCCGCCTATACCCGCGGCCAGCATCCGCTCAGCTAGATGACACTACCCATGCCCTTGTCTACACCTGTCCGCAGTTAGTACCTAATGTGCAACATGGTGTGATATCTTCGACTTTGACCGGGTAACAGCGCTAGTGACAGCATGGGAGGCAGCGCAAGTTGTGGCTCAATGTTCAGCAGCATGCTTGGATGAGTGTCCGTCATGGGTGCTAGCATTCGGCGAGCGGATGTTCGCTGGAAGGATTCGTCATGTCTTCACACCTGATTCCCCACGCCGTGCTGATCGGCAACAGCAAGGGAGGGGTCGGCAAGACGTCGATGACGGCTCATTTGGCCGGCTACGCCGCTGCGGCTGGATGGAGTGTCCTGGCCGTTGATCTCGATGCGCAGGGCAACCTGAGCCGGGATCTCGGCTACCGGGGCGAAACCGACAACGGCAAATCGTTGGCAGACGCCATTGCGATCAAGGACCCCGGCCAGCTGAAGGTCCTGTCGGTGCGTCCCGGGCTCGACGTGGTCAGTGGGGGAGGGGAGTTGCGTCGTGCCGAGATCGCACTCGGCGCTGACCGCCTCAGCGACCCCAACGCCGTACGACCCCTGGGCACGGTCCTCTCCGAACTCGCAGCCAGCTACCAGCTCGTCGTATTCGACACACCGCCAGCGACGACCGCGGCGCTCGTGGACGCGGCGTTCGCATGTGCGGGCAACCTGGTGATCCCGACCAAGATCGACGAAGCGTCCATCGACGGGCTCGAGGGCACCGCCGAACGGTTCGCCGCGGCAAAGCAATCTCACAACCCACTGATCCGCCCGCTCGGCGTCGTCTTGTTCGCAGTCGGCACCCAAGACACGCGAATGATCGCCAACGCTCGCGCCGCGCTCACCGACCTGCTCGGCGATGTCGTACCCGTACTCGACCCGACCATCCGGGCATCTCGCAAAGCTCCGGTCGACATGCGCTCCCAAGGCCTTCTCGCCCCCGAGTACGAGGCCGAAGCAGCCGGCGCAGAACCCTGGTTCGAGGCTGTCAAGCGAGGAGAACCCGCCCGGACCTTCTCACAATCCGCCTCAGGGCTGGCATCTGACTACCAAGCCGTGGTGACCGAACTCCTGGCCCGATTCAGCGAAACGGCTGCAGCATGAGCAACGAACGACGAAACGTTGCCGCCATGTTCGCCGGCGAGCCCGAACCCACCACCGACGTCCCGGACCGCACCGCCGGCATCCCGAGCCCACCACCCACACCCCGGGTCGCACCACCGGTCGAGCCCATCGCAACCACACAACCCCACACGCCACCGACCCAGCACCCACCCACGCCCACCAAGCCCAAGAAGCGACCCGGCGAACCCGAACGACTCACCGTCCCCCTCGCCGCCGGCGTCTACGAGCAGCTGTCCACCGCGGCCGAACAATCCGGGCTGTGGATCCACGAGTTCCTCGAGACCGCTCTCGATCGCCACGACGACACGCTGCGAGCAAAGGACGGAATCACTCGACACCGGCGCCGACGCGGCGCACCCCGCCTCCAAAACGCTCAACTACGGGTGTCCCAAAGCGCCAACAAACGACTGCGCCAGATCGCGAGCCGCCACAACGTCCCGCTAGCCGACGTCATGCGCACTCTGGTCGACCACGCATTGACCGACGCCGCAACCGACCCTCAGATCGACCCGTTGTCGTGACGAAGCGCATCCAGTGACGCACGCACCATCGTCAAGCCCTCACGGCTAAGCGAAAGATCAGCTGGCGGCACCGGCACGACGAGCTCGCCCGCAGACTCCGCTCCGTCGTCCAACTCAGGTCTTGTCGCCGTCTGGCCCGGGAGCCGAACCGGGGGAGGGTCCACCGGGAAGTAATCCCGAGACCGTTCCGCAGCCACGTTCGCCAGCTTGCCCACCGGCTTGCGAAGCCCGTTGTTCGCCTC
>CAZEML010000140.1:0-11763 GCA_964513285.1 uncultured Candidatus Nemicrothrix sp. | reverse complement strand
TCGGCGTCGTCGGCGTCGTCCCGGTCGACGCGCCCGCCCGGGAAGACCCATGCGTTGGCAGCGAACGCCAACTTGCTCGCCCGCTGGACGAGCAAGACCTCCAACTCGGGCGCGTCGCGGACGATCATGACGGTCGCCGCGTCGCGGACCGGGACCTCGTCGGCGCGTTCGACCCGGTCGTTTCGCAAGAACGAACCGGTGGGCTGCTCGCCGCCAGTCGTCGACATCGGGCCAGTATGGCGCCGGGCGCGACCCGGGGCCGGGCGAACCCGGCCCCGAGCGCAGGGGATGCACCCCTCCAGCGATCAGGTCGTGACGTAGGCGTTCAGCGCGGCGAGGCCCCGGTCCCGGTTCGGCACGAGCGCCTGGTACTCGGGATCGGCGAACACCGCCTCGACCGCGTCAGCGGAGTCGAACGCCATGACGGCGATGAACGCGGCGGGGGTATCGCCGACCGGGTGGCCGCTGACCGGAAGCTGGACGACGGGACGGGCGCCGTGCTTGGCGAAGATCGGCCCACTCCCGGCCTGGTACGCCTGGAGATCCTCCATCGCGTCGGGGTTCGGGGCGGCAGCGACGACGAAGTAGACGCCGTCGGGCTCGGGCAGATCGCCGACCGGCGCGTCGTCGACGATGTAGGCGTTGACGGCGGCGAGGCTCGCGTCACGGTCGGGCACGATCGCCTGGTAGGCGTCGCTGGCGAAGACGTCCTCGACGGTCTGGGCGCTCGGGAAGGTCGCGAAACCGAAGACGGCGGCGGGAACGTCGCCGATCACGGGCCGAACGCCGAAGCGTGAGGTGGGGACGGCGCCGGCGGCTACGGACAGTTCGGTCGCGGTGCCGACGTAGGACTGGAAGCGCTCCATCTCCTCGGGGATCGGCTGGGCGAAGGTGACGACGAGGGTGGTGTTGTCAGACATGGTTGTTGGTGCTTTCTTGCGTGGTTATTGGATGGGAGTCGGTTGGTTGGATGTCGGGAAGGGTCAGCTCGCGTAGGCGCGGATGATCGCGTCGGCGGCCTGGACGGGCTCGTCCTCTTGCCAGAAGTGACCGGCGTCGGGGAGGTCGAGCTTCGTGGCGTCGGGCCAGAGCTCGTCCCACTTGCGCAGGTACGCCTTGGTGGTCAGCGGGACGTCCTTCATGCCCATGATCCGCAGCATCGGAAGGTGGGCGAGGTTGGATCGGACGCGGACCTCGAGCGCCTCGAGGAACTCGGTCTCGCCGACGATCGCCTTCGGGAAGATCGCGTGGCCGGTGCGGCTGTGCGGGGTCGGCGCGACGTCGAGGTAGTGGCGCATCTCCTCGTCGGTGGGCTCGGCTTGGAGCAGCGACGGCATGATCCGCTTCACGAACGTGTGCCGCTTCATGAGTGAGCGCTGGACGAAGCCGATGCCCATCAGCTTCGAGAAGGTCCGCTGCATCCGGAAGGGCTTGGCTGACCACATCATCGTGTTGCCGGCGACCAGGCCGGTGAAACGGTCGGGCATCCGGGAGGCGACCTCGAAACCGATCGGGCCGCCCCAGTCCTGGCCGACCAGGACCGTGTCCTGCAGGTCGAGGTGTTCGACGAGTTCGGCGACGACCTTCGCGTGACTGCTCGGCAGGTAGTCATAGCCGGCCGGGTGCACCGACAGCCCGAAGCCCGGGTAGTCCATCGCGATGGTCCGGAAGTGCGGGGTGAGCAGCGGGATCATCTTGCGGTAGAGGAACGACCAGTCGGGGTTGCCGTGCATGAGCAGCAGCGGCCGGCCGGCGCCCTCGTCGATGTAGTGGACTCGCCCCACGGAGCTGTCGAACCACTTCGACTCGAACGGGTAGAGCTCGGGGTTCGGGGTGAAGTCGACCTGGTAGTCGGTGGTCGTGGGGGCGCTCATGCGGCGGCCTCCCAGTCCTCGAGCATCTGGTTGAAGCCCTTGGTGAGGGCCGCCTTCAGCGCCGGGGTGGCGGCCTTGCCGGCGACGCCGCCCTTCGGGGTGAAGTCGAAGCTGAGGTCGAGGCGGGTCTGACCGCCGTCGGGCGTGATCCGGAAGTCGGCGATCGCGTGCTTGATCGGCGCCTTCTCGTACTTCTCGGCGGCGATGCGGACTCGTGAGCCCTCCTCCCAGTCGAGGATCCGCTCGTCGATCGCGCCCATCGGGGCGAGCTCGCAGTGGCGGGTCGCACCCACCCCATTGGGGGCTTCGGAGGTCGAGACGCTCGTCTTGAGGCCGCTGTACCAGCTGGCGATGTTCGGGAAGTCGGCGAGCACGTCCCAGAGGGCCTCGGGCGACTTGTCGGTGGTGCGGGTGACCTGGAGGGTCGGCATGGCGGTTCCTTTCGGGTTCGATTTCTGCACCACGTGGTGCGGAATTGGTGAGGAGAGTATTTGCACGGTGCAGTGCAATTTGCAACCCCCGGTGCAGAATTTCTTCGTGATCGTTGAAAACACGGGCCAAACCCGGCCTCGGACTGTCACACCCCTTGCGTAGGTTGGCGCCATGGCGGTGGCCGAACTGACCGATCTGAGCGACGCGATGGACATCGCGGTGAAGGTCGATTTCGCGGCCTGCACGCCCCGAGATCGACGCCGGGCGATCGCCTCGATCGCCCGGATCGAATCCCAACTCGTGGCGTTGAAGGCCGACGTCATCGGCACGTTCGACCGCGAGAACGACTGGGCGGGCTACGGCTACCCCTCCCCCGCCGCGGCGGTGCGTGAGATCGCCAAGGTGCCGATGCGACAGGCTCGCCAGTGGGTGTCGCTCGCCCGCGCCCTCCGGGGCATGCCGCTCACCGTCGCGGCCTTGGCCGAGGGATCCCTCTCGACGGCGCACGCGATGCGGCTGCGAGTCGCAGCGAAGCGGCAGACGTTCCCCGAGGGCGAGGCGCTGCTGGTCGAGCAGGCGTGGGTCCTGCGCTGGAGCGAGTGGCTCGAGGTCGTCGGCTACTGGGAGTCGTGCGCCGACGACGCTGAAACCGACGATCCCAGCGACCCAGGCGCTCCCGACCGCCGCGAGGCCAACGCCCGGCTGAGCGCCACCAAGGGCTTCGACGGCATGGGCGACATCGAGGGCCAGCTCGACCCGGTCGGGTTCGAGGCGTTCAGCGAGGCGCTCCGACGGATCGAGCACGAGCTCTTCGATGACGAGTGGCGAGCGACCAAGCAACGCATGGGCGATGCCGCGGTTCCTGACCACATGCCCCGCACCGCGACCCAGCGGCGAGCTGCGGCGCTCGTCGAGATGGCGCATCGGGCGATGACCGCTCCCGCCGACGGCAAGCGACCACTGCCACTGGTCGTGATCCACACCGATCCCGACACGTTCAACCGCGAACTCGCCCGCCTGGTCAGGATCGACGCACCCGAGCCGCTCGCTACCAAGCGCCTGCACGAGCTGGCGTCGGGCACCGTGATCGATCCGTCCGCCGTGATCCGTGCTGCGCTCCTCGGCGAGGTGCGCCGGCTCGTCTACAGGAGCCCCTCCCACGTGCTCGACTACGGGCGAGCCGTCCGGCTCTTCCAGGGCGCGCTCCGCCAGGCGATCATCCATGCCGCCCGCCGCTGTGCGGCCGACGGCTGCGAAACCCCCGCGGCCCAGTGTGAGATCGACCATGTCGTCGAGTGGGCCCACGGAGGCGTGACGGCCGCCAACAACGCCGAGCCCCGGTGCCGGGCCGACCACCGGCTCAAGGCCAAACGGGGCCCGGGCTAGCCCCGGGGCTGGGATTCCAGGTCGAGATCCGATAATCTGCAATTCATGGTGCAGAAAGCTCCCGCGAGACGAGGCCGTCCGCCCAAGTTCGACCGTGACGAGGTCGTCGGGGCGGCCATCGGCGCGTTCTTTCACAAGGGCTACGAGGCGACCACCCTGCCCGAACTCGAGGCGGCCACCGGACTCGACCGCTCGAGCCTCTACAACAGCTTCGGCGGCAAGCGAGGGCTCTACGAAGCGGCGATCGCCACCTACCTCGACGTCGCCGAGGGCGGTCTCTTCGACCCACTTCTGACCGGCACCGACGACGGCTTCGCCGACCTGCTCACGTTCTTCGGTTTCCTCCGCACGGGCATGACCTCAGCCGCAGCCATCCCCGGCTGTCTGATCGTGAACGACATGGCCTCGGGCGCCGACCCCGAAGCGGCATTGCGCTACCGCGGTCTGCTCGAGGAGGGGATGCGGCGGGCGCTCGAGCGAACCGGCGAGTCCGACCCCAAGCGTCGTGACGAACGGGCGGCGCTGCTCACCCTCGGCGTGATCGGCGTCAACCTGGTCAGCAAGACCACTGCCGGCGACCTCGACGAGATCGGCCGCCACATCGACGCCATGGTCGCCACCGTCATCGAGTGGCGCGGCCAGGCCTGAGCCGACCGATCTGTAGTCAGCACTACGCTCGACGGCCATGGGGTACCGACACTCCGCCGACGAGATCCTCGACGCCGCCGTCGCCTGCGTGCACGAGGACGGTCTCCACCAGCTCACCTTCGGCCGCGTCGCGAAACGGTTGGGCATCAACGACCGCACGATCGTCTACTACTTCCCGACCAAAGCCGACCTGATCACCGCCGTGCTCGCGAAGGTCGGCGAGCGCATGCAGCAGGTCCTCGCCGAGGCGTTCCAGGGACCGGTCGACGATCACCGCGCGCTCCTCGCCCAGGCCTGGCCCGTGCTCGCGACCCCCGACGCCGACCCGACCTTCACCGTCTTCTTCCAGACCGTCGGGCTCGCGACGAGTGGCCAGGAGCCCTACGCCGCGGTGCTCGAGCAGGTGATGGTGGCCTGGCGCGAGTGGCTGTGCGAGTTCTTCACCGGCAGCCCCGAACGCAAGATCGCCGAGGCCGAAGCCGCGATGGGCGTCCTCGACGGCCTCCTGCTGCTGCGCCAGACCCTCGGCCCCGACGCCGCCGAGCGAGCCGCCGCACAACTGGGGATCACCCGCTGATGCGTTTCGCCGGAGCGCTCCTCGTGCTCCTGTCGGTCACCGCCGCGTGCGGTGACGAACGGACCGAAGCCGGCATCGCGCTCGAACCTGGCGACCGAATCTGGCTCCCGACCGAGTCGAGCGACTTCGGCATGGAAGCGCTCGGCACGTTCGACCTCCGCTTCGACCCCGATCTCAACTGCCTCTACCACGACGAACCGAGCAACAACGGCGAGCCGGGTACCGGCGGCCGCATCGTCGTGATCTGGCCGGAGGGCTACGAGGCGATCCGCACGCCGGATGGCGCCTTCGTCGTCGACGCTGACGGCTCCCCGGTTGCGACCACCAACAGCCCGTTCCAACTCGCGGGCGGTGCCACCGAGCCGCCCGACGACCATTGCGACGCGATCGGCGCCTGGCTCGCCAACGGTGGGCCCATCGAGAACTGAGCCGATGACCTGAGACCAGGACCTGAGACCGCTCTCAGGTGGCTTCAGAAAGGCTTCACGAACGGCTTCGTACGTTCGCATCGATCCCGGAACCGACCCCGGGCCGAAGCGAAAGCGAATCCGATGAACCCCTCCCCCGACATCACCACGCCGACCGGCTCGAAGATCCGAGACCGTGTCCTCACCGGCGTGCTCGCGGTCGCGCTCTCGGTACCGATGGTCGCCGCCGTCCAGTTGCTCGACGATGACGGATCGAGCACCCCCCAGCCGGACGCGGCGACCCCGGGATCCACAAACACCGCCGGGGTGGACAGCACCACCCCGGCGGGCCAGAACGTCACCGCCTCCCCCAACGGCGCCGCCGATCGGGCCGAGGCGGCCAAGGTCGTCGCCGACCGCGGCCAGGACCGCGTGCACGACGCCAGCAGCATCGGGATGGCCCACCACCACGCCCTGATGCTGGTCGCTCCCGAAATGGCGACCCACACCGCCGTCCAGGACGGTGCGTGGAGCGACCCGGCGACCTGGGGTGGGGCCGTGCCGACGAACGGTGCCCGCGCCTTCATCCCCGAAGGCATCGCGGTCACCGTCGACGCGGCACTCGACGCCCGACTGGAGACCGTCGGCGTGCACGGCACGCTGCGCTTCGCGACCGACGTGAACACCCACCTGCGGGTCGACACGATCGTGAGCGCCCCCAGCGCGCTGTTCGAGATCGGGACGGCGAACGACCCCGTCCGTCCCGACGTCACCGCTCGCATCACCTTCATCGACGACGGTCCGATCGACCGCTCCGTCGACCCCGAACAACTGGGCCGGGGCGCCGTCCTGCACGGCCGCACCGAGATCCACGGCGCGGCCACCACCCACCGCACCGTGCTGGCCGCCCCGGCCCGGTCCGGTGATCAGACGATCGCCCTCACCGGCGACCTCGCCGGCTGGCGGGTCGGCGACCAGATCATCGTCACCAGCACCGACGGCCCGACCAACGACGACGTGCGCACCATCGCCGCGATCGATGGTGGATCCGTCACGCTCGACTCGCCGCTCACCCACGATCACGTCCCGCCCCGCGCCGACCTCGACGTCTATGTGGGCAACACCACCCGCAACGTGATCTTCGAGTCGGAGAACACCGAGATCTCGCGCCGCGGCCACGTGATGTTCATGCACACCAACGCGGTCGACGTGAACAACGTGCGCTTCGATCACCTCGGTCGTACCGACAAGAGCGAGGAACTGAACGACATCGACTTCGGCGACGAGGCGGCCGAGGGAGGCCACAAGCACGACGGCTTCTTCGAGCTCGGCCCGGCGACCAACATCCGAGCCCGCTACTCGGTGCACGTGCACCGAGGTGGTGTCGACCCGAGCACCACCGCGGCCCGCATCGCCGGCAGCGTCGTGTTCAACGACCCCGGCTGGGGCTTCGTCAACCACAGCTCCAACGTCGACTTCATCGACAACGTCGCCTACGACGTCCTCGGCGGCGCCTTCTTCACCGAGGCGGGCGACGAGGTCGGCTCGATGGTCGGCAACCTCGCCATCCGTTCGTTCAACCCGAACCCCGAACAGGTCTTCGGGGACGAGAACGCCCTCGACCCCGACCTGCGAGCCAACCTCCAGGACTACGGCTTCCAGGGCGACGGCTACTGGCTCCAAGGCAACCGGGTGATGTTGCACGACAACGTCAGCGCCGGCGCCAGCGGCCACGGCTTCATCTTCTGGACCGAAGGGCTCGTCGAGAGGAAGGGTGACCAGGCGGTCAACTCGATGATCGACGTCAGCACCCTGCCCGACCCGAGCCTCGTGCCGGACCGCGGTCAGATCCACGTGTGGTGGGCCCCGCTCGCGCCGGTGACCGACAACATCGCCTACGGCGGCACCGTCGGCTTCCGCAGCCGCTACGTGCACGGCGCCACCTACCTCGAGGACTTCGACCCCCCGCCGCAGGCTTACATCGACAGCCTCGACCCAGTGATCGACGGGCTGACCGTCTGGGGCAACCGCGACGGCGTGCTGCTCAACTACAACGAGCGGCTCTCCCTGGTGAACGCCGACATCGTCGGCATCGGCCATGACTTCCAGCACAACCTCGGCCAGACCGCCGCCGTCGGCGTGGGGCTCGACCTCCAGAACGAAGTCACCAACGGACCCGGCTACCTCCGCAACATCCGGATCGAGGGCTTCGAGATGGGCTTCCTCGCTCCCCGCAACGGCGTGTGGGACGTCGACGGGCTGTACCTGGCCAACACCAACGACATCCTCATCCACGAAACCCACCGCGACCCGCGGGTGATGCACATGAACAACGTCACCTTCGGCTCGCTCGACGGCACCGCCGTCGCCGACGACGACGGTCGCCGCAAGCACGTCGAGCTCGCCTTCGACTTCAGCGACCAACCGCTGTGGTTCCTGGTGCCCGACGTGTTGAGCCTCAACGGTGAAGGCATCTGGCGACCCGAGCAGCGGGCCGACTACGTCCCCCTCGACGAAGACCTCGATGACGAACCCGAGTTCCGGACCGACATCGACACCACCCCGTACGTGGGCAAGACCAACGCCGAGCTCCAGCAGTTGACCGGCCTGAGCCTGGGCGGTGCGATCCTGCCCGACAGCGCTCGGGAGGTGGCGTGGCTCCACGGCGGACTCGCCGGGCCGCTCCCCCCGACGCCGACGGCGTACCCCGAGATGGTCGACCCGTTCTTGTTCGCCGGCGACGAGGACGACGACGAGTTCGAGGACGACGACGATGACGACGAGGCGGATGACGACGATTTCGAGGACGACGAGGACGACTGAGCCATTGGGCATCGGGCCGGCGATTCGACTTCACTGGCTCGATGCTCCTTCGCGCTCGGATCGTCCCGCTCGTCGTCGCCGCGCTCGTCGCCGCGTCGTGTTCGGGAGGTGACGAAGACGCCGCTCCGGGGGACGAGGTCACGCCGACCACCACGGTCGCCGAAACCGGTGGCGATGCGGACGACGGTGGCGAGGAGCCCGAGCCGACGGCCCCCGACCCCGACGCCCCGTCAATCGACGACGGCACGATTCGAGAGAGCGTCGAACGGCTGATCTTCTGGGGTTACGAGCCCGGCGTCATCATCGAGGCGACCGCCGACGGGCAGGACCCGCTCAACGCCACCACCGACGAACGCGGCAACCTCGTCATCCGGGACGTCCCGCCCGGGACGTGGCAGCTGGCGATCGCCGGCAGCCCGGACACCCGTGAGGTCACGGTGCTCGCTGCGGCCGACTCGACGCCGGACCAGTCCTTCTACGACAGCCAGACCCTCGAGGAGGGCTACCAGTACATCGAGACCCGAGACGGCACCCTGCTCGCGGCGAGCGTGTACCTCCCACCGGGGGACGGACCGTTCGTGACGGTCGTCGAGTACTCCGGCTACAGCCCCGCCAAGCCGGGCGGCAACTTCATCGATGCGGTCAACGCACTCGGCGTTGACGCCGTGGCGCTCTGCGACTCGACCCCGGTCATCTGCAACACCCCCGATCAATCGGGCAGCCTCTTCGCCTACGCGACCGACTTCGCGGTGGTCGCCGTCAACATGCGCGGCAGCGGGTGTTCGGGTGGCACCGCCGGCTTCTTCGACCTGGCCCAGCGCCTCGACGGCTACGACGTCATCGAGGCGGTCGCGGCCCAGGACTGGGTGAAGAACAACCAGGTCGGCATGGTCGGCCTCTCGTATCCGGGCATCACCCAACTCTTCGTCGCCGCCGAACAACCGCCGAGCCTCGCCGCCATCACGCCGTTCTCGGTGATCGACGACATGGCCCGTGACGTGATCGCCCCCGGTGGAGTTCCCAACCTCGGGTTCGCGACGGAGTGGGGTGACAACCTGCGCGAGTCCGCGGCCCCGTACGGCCAGGGATGGGAACAAGACCTCGTCGATGCGGGCGACACGACCTGTGAGGAGCATCAGGCGACCCGGAGCGTGTCCGACGACGGCGGCCTCACGACGATGGGCCGCTACTACGACCCCGACATCGGCGACGCCTTCCACGCGGAGACCTTCGCCGATCAGATCGAGGCGGCCGTCTTGCTCGCCGGCGCCTGGCAGGACGGCCAGATCAGCTCCGGCGGACTCGACCTCGCCGACGAGTTCGACAACTCGCCGTTCGTGAAGGTCGTCGCCTCCAACGGCAGCCACGCCGATCCGTGGGCGCTCGAGACGCTCGTGATCTGGAAGGACTTCCTCGACATCTACGTCGGCGGCGAACAACGCCCGATCCCACCACTGATCGCCGGCTTCTTCCCGACGCTCTTGGACGATGCACTGTTCAAGACCCTCGCGCCCCTCCCCGACCGCCCGACGATCGAAGGGACACCCGAACAGCAACGGGCCGCGTTCGAAGCCGAGCCGCGAATCACCTACCTGTTCGAGCGCGGCGGCGACGCGACGAACCCAGGAGCGCCGATCGCCCGCCATGTGCACACCAGCGACGACTGGCTGTCCGCGACCGGCGAGACGACCACCTTCCACCTCGGCGCGGCAGGCGCCATGACGACCGAGCCGACGACCACGGAATCGGGCGCGACGGCGTTCGCGCTCGACGGCTCGCTGGCCACGGTCGACCTCTTGCCCGAGATCGACAACCCGACCACGTCGGTGTTGTTCGAAGCAGCCCCGCCCTACGAATGGCTCCCCGAGCCCGACGGGAGCGCCGCCGCCTTCGCGACCGCACCCCTCACCTCCGATGTCGTCTGGCTCGGTGAGGCCGCGGCCAACCTCTCGATCCGTTCGTCGACCGAACTCGCCGACCTGTCGGTGACGGTGAGCGAGCTCCGGCCCGACGGTTCGGAGATGTATGTCCAGTCCGGCTTCCTGCGCACCGAACTCCGCGCCCTCGGTCCCGACGCGACCCTGACCGATCCCGACCTGCAGATGCTCGAGATCGACGCCGCGCCACTCCCGGTCGGCGAGTGGGTGGACGTGTCGATCCCGATCCCGCTGACCGGACACGTCTTCCGAGCCGGCTCGCAGATCCGGGTCTCGTTCCACTCACCAGGGGGCGATCGCCCGATCTGGACCTTCGGGATCGATGCCGTTCCGGAGGGCGCCACCATCGAGATCGGCCACAGCACCGAACACCCGTCGTCGATCAGCTTCGCGACCGACAGCTCGGTGACCGGCTACCCGGCCGACGCGCCCGTGTGCGGCACGCGGGGTCAGCCCTGCCGTGACTCCTGAGGCCGGTCGCGACTGCTGAGGAGTCGTCGGCCGCTCACTCGTTGCCGGCGTGGTGGGGAACGCTCGGGTCGAGGCGGTTGTGGTCCTGGACCTCGTGGGCGAACCACACCGAGTGCAGCCCGATGCCCGACGCGTCCTCGAACAGACCGACCATCACGCTCGCCTCGTCGGGGTTCTCCGAGGCCTGGAAGTAGAGGGTCGCGCCACAGTTGCGGCAGAACCCGTACTGGGCGTAGCCGAGGTCGAACTCCGCCAGGTGCCCGCCGGGGTCGCTCCACACGAGGTCGTCGTGACGGACCCGGACCGCGGCGACGAAGTTGCCGGTCAGGCGTCGGCAGTTCTCGCAGTGGCAGTGCATGACGTCGCGCTGGAGTCGAGCGACCTCCACGGTGATCTCACCGCAGCCGCACCGACCGATTCGTTCGCGATCGAGCTCGCTCATGGGCGCGCACGGTAGCTCGCTACGGTCGCGTCGTGAAGATCGTTCTCGTCCACCCCGAGATCGCCCCGAACACCGGGGCCATCATCCGCCTCGCCGCCAACACCGGGGCCGAGCTGCACCTCGTCGAACCGTTGGGGTTCGAGCTCGACGATCGTCTCTACTCGCGAGGCGGACTCGACTACCACGAGCTCGCGAACGTGCACATCCACCCCGACCTCGAGACCGCCGCCATCGCGCTTCCCGAACCCTGGTGGGGGTTCTCGGCTCGGGCGACGGTCGGGTTCGCCGACGCGCCGATCGGGCTCGACGACGTGCTCGTGTTCGGCGCCGAACGGGCCGGGCTCACCGGTCCGGCCCTCGACCGGATCGGGCCGGAGCGGCTCCTCGGCATTCCGATGCGGGCCGGTAGCCGCAGCCTCAATCTGGCCAACGCCGCCAGCGTGGTGACCTACGACGTGTGGCGCCGCCACGGCTACCCCGGATCAGCGGTCATGGGATCCGCCGCCGAAGCGCCCGGTCAGCCGCCGTTCTAACGCAGGCCCTCCAGGGGCAACTCCGGGTCGACGTGACCGTGGCCGCACAGATGGTTGAACAGGGTGAGGACCCGGTCGTCGCGTTTGGCGCCCAGCACCGACACCGTCGCCGTCCGGAGCGGGAAGCGTCTCCCCTCGCTCGCCGGGAGACCGAGCCAGCGAGCGATCGCGATCGACAGGAAGTGGCCGTGGGCGAAGACGAGCACCTCGCCCTCGATGGCGTCGATGCGTTC
>CAZEML010000139.1:0-11830 GCA_964513285.1 uncultured Candidatus Nemicrothrix sp. | reverse complement strand
CGAGCACGTCCCGGCCTCGACCGGATCGAGCGACGACCTCGTCGATGGCCAGGCCGGCGACGACCTCGGTCTCCGGGCGCGGGATCAGCACCCGCTGGTCGACCATCAGATCGAGGTGGCGAAACGCCCATCGACCCACGACGTACTGCAGCGGTTCCCCCGCCTCCCGCCGAGCGACCATGCGGTCGAACGCAGCCACGCCTCGAACGGTGGCCAACCCCGCCAGCGCGGCGTGAAACTCGCTGGGTTCCACACCCGTCGCCTCCTCGACGATGCGACGGGCGTCGATGGCCGGCGACTCGAGTCCCGCTCGTTCGAACCGGCTCGTCGCCTCGGCCAAGAGTTCGGACCACGTGACCGTTCCGGCGAGCTCCGCGTCGGGGTCGGTCACTCGTCGTCCTCGAGCTGGCGTCGGCGCTCTTCCGCGACGAGCGCGTCGCTGACCTCGTCGAGCTCGCCCGCGATGATGCGATCGAGCTTGTGGATCGTGAGCCCGATGCGATGGTCGGTGACCCGGTTCTCCTTGTAGTTGTACGTCCGGATCTTCTCGGACCGATCGCCCGAACCGACCTGAGAACCGCGCAACTGGGCGGCCTCCGCCGCCGCCTTCTCCTGCTCGATCTGGAGGAGCCGGCTCTTCAAGACCCGGAGCGCCTTCTCCTTGTTCTTGAGCTGGCTCTTCTCGTCCTGCATCGACACGACGACCCCGGAGGGCACGTGGGTGATGCGAACCGCCGAATCCATCGTGTTGACCGACTGCCCGCCCGGACCCGAGGCCCGGTAGGTGTCGATCCGCAGGTCGTTGTCGTCGACCTGCACCTCGACCTCGTCGGCCTCGGGGATGACCAGCACGGTCGCCGACGACGTGTGGATCCGCCCTTGGCTCTCGGTGACCGGCACCCGCTGCACCCGGTGGGTGCCCGCTTCGTGCTTCATGCGGGTCCACACCGCGTCGCCGCTCAGCATCGCGGTGACCTCGCTGAAGCCGCCGAGGTCGCTGTGCGACGCCGACATCGTCTCCATCCGCCATCCCTGGCGCTTGGCGAACGACTCGAACATGTCGAACAGGTCCTTGGCGAAGAGATTGGCCTCCTCACCGCCGGCGGCACCGCGGATCTCGAGGATCACATTGCGGCCGTCGTTGGGGTCGGGCGGAAGCAGCAGGATCCGCAGCTGGTCCTCGTCGGCCACGATCTGGGCATCGAGTCGTTCGATCTCGGCCCGGAACTCGTCGCGCTCGTCGGGGTCGGCTGCCGACAGCATCTCGCGGAACTCCGCGGCATCGTCTTGCGCCTGACGGAGGCGGCGCCCCACCTCGACGATCTCCTCGAGTTGCTTGAACCGGCGACCCAGATCGGCGAGCTGGCGCGGGTCGCTCTGGACCGCTGGATCTCCCAGGCGGATCTCGACGTCACGCAGCTCGTTCTCGAGGCTCTCGATGCGATCCAGCACCTCGCCAGGGTACGTGGGGAACGGTCGATGTGACCTCGCTTCACCCCCTCATATCGCCCCAGCACCACACGAAACTGGTTCGATACCCGCTGATGAGGACCCGCATCCATGCTGTTGAAGACCCCCAAGCGCGCCCCCGAAGCCACCTCGGAACCCGTCGAGCCCTCCGCACCCATCCCGGCACCGGCGCCGGTGGTCGATGAGGTTCTCGAAGCGGCCGCTCCGGAGCCGGTCGAGGCCGCTCCGAAGGACGACAAGGCCGAACGCATCCTCACGTCGCTCCATCGTTCTCAGGCGGTCATCGAGTTCCATCCCGACGGCACGATCATCACGGCGAACGAGAACTTCCTGGTCACCCTCGGCTACGAGCTCGACGAGATCGTCGGCAAGCACCACCGAATCTTCGTCGACCCGATCGAGGCCAACGCCGCCGAGTACGCAGCGTTCTGGGCCGATCTCGGCCGGGGGACGTTCAAGACGGCGGAGTACCGCCGAATCGCGAAGGACGGCGCTGACGTCTGGATCCAGGCCACCTACAACCCGGTGCTCGACGAGGACGGTGTCGTCGAGCGAGTCGTGAAGTTCGCGACCGACATCACCGGCCAGCGCGAGTCCCAACAAGAGATCCGTGACCGCACCCAGGCCGTCATCGAGTTCCTGCCCGACGGGACCATCGTCTCGGCCAACGAGCTGTTCCTCGGCACCGTCGGGTACCGACTCGAAGACATCAAGGGCAAGCACCATCGGATGTTCATGCCGCCCGGCGAGGCCAACACCGCCGACTACGCGAACTTCTGGCCATCGCTCGCACGCGGCGACTTCCTCCAGGGCGAGTTCCACCGAGTCGACTCGCGGGGCAACGACCTCTGGCTCCGTGGCGCCTACAGCCCGGTGATCGGGCCCGACGGCTCGGTCACGAGCATCGTGAAGGGTGTCGCCAACATCACCGACGAGGTCCTCAGCCGCGAGGAGGCGACGCGCGTCGGCGAGCAGATCGGGGCGGCCGTCAACGAGTTCACCGGTGCGATCCAGGAGATCTCCGAGACCGTGTCGCGGACCGCCGCCCTGGCCGGTCAGGCCGAGACGGGCGTCGCCGGTGCGACGTCGCACATCGAGGCGCTCCAGGCGACGAGCGCCCGGATCGGCTCGGTGATCGACATCATCAAGGGCCTGTCGGGCCAGACCAACATCCTCGCCCTCAACGCGACGATCGAGGCCGCACGAGCGGGCGAGGCAGGCCGAGGCTTCGCGGTCGTCGCCAACCAGGTGAAGGAACTCGCGGGACAGACCAAGCTCTCGGCCGACGACATCGACGACATCATCAAGGCGATCCAGGTCGAGATCCACGAAGCGGTCGCTTCGGTCGAGGCGATCGCCGTCTCGGTCGTCGAGGTCTCCGACATGACCGGCACGGTGGCCGCCGCCGTCGAGGAACAGTCCGCGCTGATGGGTTCGCTCGATCGCGCCGCGACCGAACTCTTGATGCTCAGCCGCTGACCGGCCCGCTCAGAGCGAGTCGAGGAACCGCCGCACGACGTCGACGATCTCGTCGTCGAAGGTCGGCTTCGGGTCGTGGCGCTGGCCTTCGAGCCAGTGGACCTCGACCGGCCCCGCGATCTGTGGGGTGTGCTCGGCCAGCTCGTCGGGCGTGCCGAAGGGATCCCGATCGCCGTTGACGAACAGGGTCGGAACCGTGAGTTCCGGGAAATGCTCGATCCGCAGCCGCTCCGGCTTCCCCGGAGGGTGCAGCGGGTAGCTGAGGAGGATGACCGCCGCGGCGGGGAGGCCTTCGGCGATCGCCATCGAGCAGATGCGACCACCCATCGATCGGCCGCCGAACACGATGGCCGACGGATCACAGTCGAGCTCGGCCGCGAAGCGAGTCGCCTCGTCGACGACCGACGCAATCAGCTTCGGGGCTCGGTCGGGCGCCTTGCGGCCCTCGGCCCGGTACGGGAACTCCATACGCCGCACGGGGAGGTCGAGCCGCTCGTCGAGCTCGACGAGCACGCGATGATCGGCACCGCCACCGGCGCCGTGGGTGAGCAACAGTCCGACTGGGGTGGTCATGACGCCAAGAGGATCCGGCGGGCTTCGGTGATGTCCGCGATGCGCTGCGCGGCCATGTCATCGGCGCCGCCGTGGTCGGGATGGGCGTCGATCAGGCTCTTGCGGAACGACCGCTGGATCGCCGACCGCTCCGGCGTGCCACCCTCCATGTCGAACCCGAGGGTCCGCAGAGCCCAGCCCACAGGGTCGGCGAGCGCATCGCCGTTGAGTGAGCCGAGCCCCCGCCCCGACAGGTGCACGAGCAGCGCGGGGCCGATGTCGCCGTTCCACGCCAACCCTCGACGTACCGCCGCCAGCACCGAACCACGGACCATCGGGCTGAGGGTCTGGGCGGCATAGATCGCGCCGAGCACCATCTGGCCGGGCTGGCCCTTGTCGTCTGTGAAGGTGACGCTCAGCTCGCCGTCCTCATCGTGACGGAAAAGCCGATGTGCGCTGCGGGTGAGACCGACCCGGTCCTCCTGGAAGCGGTGCCGAAGACGCGGCTGAGGAATGCGGCGACCGGCCTCCACCTCATGGGTCAACGACACGAGGTCGGGGATCATGTCGGGATCGAGATCGGGGGTGAAGCGGGCCGCGACGGCGCCGAGCAAGACCCCACCGACACCGGGACCCGGGTCGCACGGCAACAAGAGGTTGCCGAGCGCGACCCGCCGAGTCGGAGCGATCGGACGCGAGTGGAAGACCTCGATCTCGGCGAGCAACATCGGGAGTCAGGGTACGACGTTCACGACCCCTACCCATCGCTGAGCGTGTGCGAAATGACGGTCAGATCACCTGCCGTAAGGCATCGCTCAGGCGAGCGGCGTGATCGCTGATGTCCTCGTCCTCGCTGTCGTCGGCTTCGAGCATGTCCGCGAGCTCGAGGCACCGCTCGCGCAGCGCCGACCACGACGGCGCCGCGAAGCCGAACGGGGTGGCGACCCCGCCCAATCGACGGCCGTGTTCGACGGCGGCGAGTACCGCTCCCCCGTCGTGCACGTCACGCCGAAGCCGGTCAGCCGCCTCGAACATCGACGAGAGCAGGCCGTTGATCTCGAGCCCCTCGAGCTCCTCCATGCCCTCTTCGGCGACACGCGCCAGGAGATCTTCGATCACCATCTCGACCTGCTCTTCGTCCTCCTCGTGCACGACGAGGTCACCGTCCTCGTCGAACAGGTGCGGGACCGAAGCGCCGCCGAGCCGCTCGGCGAGCAGCGCCTGGAGTTCGCCCGACCACTCCGCCATCTCGAAGGCGACCTTGGGCTTCTCGGGATCGAGTTCGGGGTTCTCCGCCGCCTCGACCTCCTCGATCAGGGCGTCGACGGTCTCCTCGACCGACTCGTGCGCGAGCAGGGTGGTTCCCTGCCACGAATGTGGCACCTCGTCGGCGATCAGGAGCTGGGCGAGCATCGCCCGGGTCTGCGACGCCCACTCGTGCAACTCATAGGCGAGCCACTCAGACTCGGCGTCATCGATGAGGGCCGCCTCCTCAGCCGCTTCCGCAGCTTCCTCCTCGGTTGCTCCGGTACGGCGAAAGGGGTTCTGGAACGCAGGCACGGGCTCATGTTCGCACGACCGGCCCGGCACGACCCGACAATCCGAGTGGAGTAGCGTCCCGGTCATGGCCGACTCTTCGTTGCTTCCCGACCGCAACCTCGCGCTCGAACTCGTCCGTGTCACCGAAGCCGCCGCGATGGCGGCTTCGCGCTGGATGGGGCGGGGTGACAAGGAAGGGGCCGACGGCGCCGCGGTCGACGCGATGCGAGCGATGTTGCGCAGCGTCTCCATGGACGGTGTCGTCGTGATCGGCGAGGGCGAAAAGGACGAAGCGCCGATGCTCTACAACGGCGAGCGCATCGGCGACGGCACCGAAGCCGAGACCGACATCGCCGTCGACCCGATCGACGGCACCACCCTCACCGCCCTCGGTCGAGCCAACGCACTGGCGGTCATCGCCGTGTCCCCGCGGGGCACGATGTATGACCCCGGCCCCTGCGTCTACATGGAGAAGATCGCCGTCGGCCCCGAGGCCAAGGGCGCGATCAGCTTCGAGAAGTCGATCACCGAGAACCTCGAGGCGGTCGCCGCCGCCAAGGGCGAGGAGGTCCGCGACCTGACGGTCGTCATCCTCGATCGCGATCGCCACGCCGAGCACATCCGCGAAGTGCGCGAGGCGGGTGCTCGGATCCGTCTCATCCCTGACGGCGATGTGGCCGGCGCCATCTCGACCGCCTGGCCCGACGCCGGCGCCGACATCTTGATCGGCATCGGTGGCACCCCCGAAGGGGTGATCACCGCCGCAGCGCTCAAGTGCATGGGCGGCGAACAGCTCGGTCGCCTGTGGCCCCGCAACGACCGGGAACGTCAGCAGGCCATCGATCAGGGCTACGACCTCGAGCGCATCCTCACCGTCGACGACCTCATCCAGAGCGACGACTGCTTCTTCGCGGCCACCGGCATCACCGACGGCGACCTGCTGACCGGCGTGCACTTCGACAGCTGGGGCGCATCGACGGAGTCCTTGGTCATGCGGTCTCGCTCGGGCACCGTGCGTCAGGTCACCGGCCGTCACCGGATCGAGAAGGTCAACGAGTACTCCGCCGTCGAGTACTGAGCGCAGCCCCGGGGCGTGAGCGTCAGCCGTTGACGGCGTCGTCGTAGCGCTCGAGCAGCAGCCCGGGGAGACCACTGAGCGGCGTCTGAAGCCGACTGACGAGCGCCTCGATGGCCTGCTCGGCCTCGGTCAGCGAACGGTCGTACCCGGTCACCGCGAGGTACTGGTGCCGCCACGGCGGCGTGCCGGCCAGGAGCGCTTCGCGATGGGCGATGCGGTCACCGTAGGTCTCGGACCACTGCTGCTCGGCAAACCGCTGGTGCGCGTCGTCCCCTCCAGCCTCGGCGAGATACACGGCCTTGAGGCCATCGACGTCGCTCTGAGCCTGACGACGAAGCTCGCCCGCGTAGTGCTCGTGGGCCGCCTCGAGCGGGCCTCGCTCCGGGACGACCTGCAGGAGCTCGGCCATCTGGTGGTGCAGCTCGCTGCAGCGAGTCTCGAGCGCCGCGGCGAGTGCCGTCCGGTCGGCGACCGGGTTTGGTCCCTGCTCGACCACGGCGACCTCCACGACCCGCTTCAGGTCGGCCTCGGCGACGCCCATCGTCTGGACGACCTGGGATTCGAGCCAGGCCAACACCTCGGCGATGTGCTCTTGGCAGGCCAGGATCTGGGGCTGCACCGACGCGGCCCAGTAGCGATCCGGGTCGGCCAAGTCGGGGTACGGCACCGACTCCGGGTCGGCGATGGCCCGGTTGAGCTCGTCGGCCAAGGCGGCCATGAAATCCGGCGTGGGGCGACCCGCGTCGAGGATGGCGGTGACTCGGCTCTGCGCTTCAGACGCGCTCGCGTGGAACTCGGCCGCGAGCTGCTCGCGGATCTCCTCGACGTCAACCTTGGCACTCGGCACAGCCGGACTCCTCTCGGTCACCCGCGGACCATTCCACTATCGGCACGTACGTCGACGCGATCAAGCGGCATGGCGCAGCGTGACCGTCCCGGGATGGGGCACACTCTTGCGATGGACATCGATCAGTTCCGCGTCAGGCCCGGCCAAGCCGTCGATCTCGCCGATTGGGCGACCGACGAGAACCTCGACCTCGACAAAGACGACGTCAAGGACGAGTTCGACGACCTCAACGACGAACTCGAGGCCCTCCAAGAGCTGCTCTACGCCGAGCGCAAACACAAGGTCCTGGTGGTGATCCAGGCGACCGACACCGGCGGCAAGGATGGCACGATCCGCCACGTGTTCGACAAGGTCAACCCGGCCGGGGTGAAGGTCGCGGCGTTCAAGAAGCCGACCGACCAGGAGCTGGCCCACGACTATCTCTGGCGGGTGCACGCGCACACGCCCGGTGCGGGTGAGATCACGATCTTCAACCGCTCGCACTACGAGGACGTCCTGGTCGTACGGGTGCACGACTTCGTGCCCGAGGCGCGGTGGTCGCGGCGCTACGCCCACATCCGCAACTTCGAGCAGATGCTGGCCGACGAGGGCACGACGATCGTCAAGTTCTTCCTGCACATCAGCAAGGACGAGCAGCGTGAACGGTTGCAGGCCCGGATCGACGAGCCGCACAAGAACTGGAAGTTCAGTTTCGGCGACATCGAGGAGCGGAAGCACTGGGACGAGTACCAAGAGGCGTTCCGGGTGATGCTGGAGGAGACCTCCACCGACGACGCGCCGTGGTACGTGATCCCGGCGGACCGGAAGTGGTTTCGCAACCTGCTGATCAGCGAGGTGCTCGTCCAGACCCTGCGCGACCTCGACATGGATTGGCCCGACCCCGAGCCCGGCGTGCCCGGCACCGTGGTCGAGTGAGGCCGGCGGGCACATGAGTCGAGTCACGGTTGCATGCGCCACTCCCGCGCGTCTCGGTGAGTGTCCGGTCTGGTCCCCCGCCGAACAGGTCCTGTACTGGACCGACATCGAGAGTCGCGTCGTCCACCGGTTCGACCCCGCGACCGGTGTCGACGCCACCCGCGGCTTCCCCGGCCGGGTGGGCACCATCGCCCTCGGCGCCGCCGCCGGCCGGCTCGTGCTCGCGGTCGAGAACGGCGTGTTCCACTACGACTGGAACGATCCGAGCAGCCTCGAACCGATCGCCCGGCTGGAGCCCGACGGCAACGGCAACCGCAGCAACGACGGACGGGTCGACCCCGCCGGTCGGTTCGTGCTCGGAACGATGTACGAGGACGCGGCGGCGGGCCGCTCGACCGGTGGGCTGTATCGGGTCGATCACGGAACGGTCTCGACCCTGCGGACCGATGTGGGCATCCCGAACGGCCTCGCGTTCGACGCCGAACGAGAGCGGGTGTACTGGGCCGACACGTTCACCAACCAGGTCATCGTCGCCGACTACGACACCGCGACGGGCGCCTGGGGCGAGGCCCGTCCGTTCTTCGACTACGCCGACCACCCGGGCCATCCTGACGGCGCGTGCATCGACGCGGACGGCGGCTACTGGTCGGCGTCGGTCACCGGGAGCTGTGTCATCCGGATCGATCCCGACGGGCAGCTGAGCGAACGCATCGGCGTGCCGTTGGAGAAGCCGTCCATGCCCGCATTCGGCGGTCCCGAGCTCGAGACCTTGTTCGTGACCACGATCGGCGAGGAGCATGGCCGCCCGGCCATGCCCGGCCCTAGCGGCGAACTACCCGGCTCCCTGCTTGCGATTTCCGGCCTGGGCGTCACCGGGACGGTCGAGGCCCCTGCGCTGCTCTGAACACGACCTCCCCATCGTCGTGTGCTGAAATGACGTCGTCGGTCGCAAACGCGCACATCCGACTTCCTCCTGCCGACCGGAAGGTGCGATGTCACGGCCCACACTTCTTGTCGCCTCGACCGGCGGTCACCTCACCCAGCTGATCGACCTGGCAGGCCGGCTCTCGAGCGTGAACGACGCCGTCTGGGTGACGTTCCCGTCCGATCAAGCAGCGACCGCGCTCGCGGGGTCGAAGGTCGAGACGGTTCGGTACATCCCGCCTCGTGGCTATGCGCCGCTCTTGCGTGCGCTCCCTCGAGCCTTGGCGATCCTCGCGAAGCATCGGCCGCGGCAGGTGATCTCGACCGGCAGTGGAATCGCCCTCGCGTTCTTACCGCTCGCCCCGCTCTTCGGCGCCCGCGCGGTCTACATCGAGTCGGCGACCCGGTCGCAGGGCCCATCTGCCACCGGCTCGCTGCTTGCCCGGCTGCCCTGGGTCGGGCTCTACACCCAGCATCAAGCCCAGGCCACGGACCGGTGGGCGTACGCAGGCTCGGTGTTCGAGGGCTTCGCCGCACAGCAGGTCGAGACTCGCACACCGCGATCGTTCGTCGTGACCCTCGGAACGATGGAAACCTTCGGCTTTCGTCGACTCGTCGACCGGCTGCTGACGATCCTGCCAGCCGACGCCGAGGTCATGTGGCAGACAGGTGTGACCCCGCTCGACGGACTCGACATCGAGGGCCGCGTGTCCGTCCCATCTCACGAACTCGAGGCCGCCATCCGCGCGGCGGACGTCGTAATCGCCCACGCAGGCACGGGGACGGCCCTGACGTCGATGCGCCTGGGGAAGCGACCGATCCTGGTGCCACGACGGGCCCAGCATGGCGAGCACGTCGACGATCACCAGCTCCAGACCGCCGACCTCCTCGCCGGCCAGGGCCTGGCACTGACCGTCGAAGTCGAAGCACTCACGGCCGAGACGCTCGAGGAAGCCACCGCGGCCGTCATCACTCGCCACGAGTCGCCGCCGAACCTCCGTCTCTGATCGTCAACCCGGTCGCAGGCATCGACGCGACGGAGCCGGACCCGAAGGCCCGGCTCGTCGTTTCGTTCGGTTGGACCGACGGCTACTCGCCGGCGGCGACCCGCAGGCGCAGCTGCGCCCGTGCCTTGTCGGCGGCGGCCGCGTCATCCTCGGCGTCGGCGGACAGGGCCGCTTCGGCGTCGGCAAGCGCTTGCTCAGCCCGAGCGACGTCGATGACATCCTTGGCCTCGGAGACATCGCTGAGGATCGTGATGTCCTCACCGCTCACCTGGACGAAGCCACGGTGCACGGCGAAGGTGTCGCGACTGCCGTCGTCCTTGACGACGTCGACCGACCAGACCTGCAGGATCCCGATGAACGGGATGTGACCGGGCTGGAAGGCGATGTCGCCACCCTCGACGGTGCGGGCGACGACCATCGCGGCCTCACCGGTGTAGGAGACCGCTTCGGGAGAGACGACCTGGACGTTCAGCATGGAAAGTTCCTCAGCGGGATCAGGCGTCGGCCTGGAGCTCGGCGGCCTTGCGCTCGGCCTCTTCGGCGCCACCGACCATGTAGAAGGCCTGCTCGGGCAGGTGGTCGAGGTCACCCTTGAGGAGCGACTCGAAGGAGTCGATGGTCTCCTCGACCGGGGTGAACACGCCGTCCTGGCCGGTGAAGGCCTTGGCCACGAACATCGGCTGCGACAAGAAGCGCTGGACCTTGCGAGCACGGTCGACCGTGATGCGGTCTTCCTCGGAGAGCTCGTCGAGGCCGAGAATGGCGATGATGTCCTGCAGCTCCTTGTAGCGCTGGAGGACCTCCTGCACGCCACGGGCCGTCTGGTAGTGACGGTCGCCGACCACCAGCGGGTCGAGGATCGTCGAGGACGAGGCCAGCGGATCCACGGCCGGGTAGATGCCGAGCGCCGCGATGTCACGGGAGAGCTCGGTCGTGCCGTCGAAGTGGGTGAAGGAGGTGAACGGCGCCGGGTCGGTGTAGTCGTCGGCAGGCACGTACACGGCCTGCAGCGAGGTGATCGACTTGCCGCGGGTCGAGGTGATGCGCTCCTGCAGCTCGCCCATCTCGTCGGCGAGGGTGGGCTGGTAACCCACGGCGGAGGGCATACGACCGAGGAGGGTGGACACCTCCGAGCCGGCCTGCACGAAGCGGAAGATGTTGTCGATGAAGAGCAGCACGTCCTGGTTCTGGACGTCGCGGAAGTACTCGGCCATGGTCACGCCGGACAGGGCCACGCGGAGGCGGACCCCCGGGGGCTCGTCCATCTGGCCGAAGACCAGGGCCGCCTTGTCGAGCACCGAGGTCTCACCGTCGCCCATGACGGTCTCGCCCATCTCGATGAAGAGGTCGGTGCCCTCACGGGTGCGCTCGCCCACACCGGCGAACACGGACACACCGCCGTGGTTGGAGGCCACACGGGTGATCATCTCGGTGATCAGAACGGTCTTGCCCACACCGGCACCACCGAACAGACCGATCTTGCCACCCTCCTTGTAGGGGGTGAGGAGGTCGATGACCTTCACGCCGGTCTCGAACATCTTCGCCGACGGCTCGAGGGCGTCGAACGACGGAGCCGAGCGGTGGATGTCCCAACGATCGTCGGTGCGATGCTCGGGAACGTCGAGGCAGTCGCCCATCACGTTCCAGATGTGGCCGAGGGTGCCGTCGCCGACGGGCGCCTGCACGCCATGGCCGGTGTTGATCACCGTGGCGCCACGGACGAGGCCGTCGGTCGGCTTCATGGCGATGGCGCGCACGCGGTTGTCGCCGATCTGCTGGGCGACCTCGGCGGGGACGTTGATGGCTTCGCCGTCGACGGTGATGTCGAACTCGAGCTGGGTGTTGATCTCGGGCAGGGAGCCCGCGGGGAACTCGACGTCGACCACGGGGCCGGCGATGCCGACGATGCGGCCGTTCTTGAGGTCGTTCTCAGTGACAGTCATTTGGTGTGCTCCTCGAGATGAGGTGTGGTGTGGATCGTGGGTGCGGCCCAGAGGCCGCTCGGACTAGTTCTTGGGG
>CAZEML010000138.1:0-11894 GCA_964513285.1 uncultured Candidatus Nemicrothrix sp. | reverse complement strand
ACCACGACGGCCATCACGCCGAGGTGGTCGCTGAGGGGCACACCGTCGACGACCTCGTCGAGCACCACGTGGCTCTGCACGATCCGGCCGGCACTCCCCCGCCGCACGAACGGGTCGCCCACGAAGACGTAGTCGATGCGCTTGCGATGGACGTTGAGCACGTCGCCGAACGGGTTGCGCCAGTCGTTGGTGAAGCCGCCGGACCCGTCGCCGGCCACCCGCCAGGCGTCTTGGTAGAAGGTGTCGACACCGCCGAGCGGTGTGAAACCGCAGAGGAAGCGGATCTCGTCGCTCTCGGGCTCGGCGTTGAAGTCGCCGCAGAGAACGGGCGGCATCGTCGGCCGGGCCGGATCCCACGGGTCGACGTCGGCCGGGCCCCGCGCCGCCTTGATCAGCCGATCGATCTCCTGCACCTGAAGCCGGCGATGGTTGGCATCCTTCGGGGCGGGACAGAGATGGGTGGAGAACACGTCGAGCTCCCCGACCCTGGCGTGCACCAATTCCCAGCCGATCGTGAGCACGGACGGATCGTCGGGCTCGACCGGGAGGGAGTGGGTGGCGATCAGCTCGACCGGTTCGCGCGCCAAGACGGCGGAACCGAAGCGAAGATCCGGCTCGTCCTCGAACATCTTCGAGGTGACCGGGAGCCCGCCGTAGACCATCTCGGTGAGGTCGCCTCCGAGCCGGCCGATCTCGCCGACGATCTCACCGGCGGCGTTGGGGCGAATCGACGACTCCGCCACCTCCTGCAGACAGACCACGTCCGGCGCCAGTCGCACGAGCGCCTCAGCGATGCGGGGCGCGCGCAGATCCCAGTGCGCCTCGAACAGGCTGCCGACGTTGAGGGTGACGATTCGAACGGTGCGCACGCGGCGAGTCTTCCAGACCTTCAGGGACCGGTGGCGGCCTCGACGACGACCGGATCGACACACCCGTTGGCGAACCCGGCGATGCGGCGGCGGATGTCGCGCCCGAGCAACCAGCGGCCGATCGGCTCGCCGATGGGACGCAGGATCTTGGGCCGGATGGTGAACGTGTACCGCCACGTCGCTTCGGTCGTGTCGTCGTCGACCGCGCCGAAGATCCAGCCGCCACCCATGGTCGCGAAGAACCACGGGCCCTCGACCATCTTCATGCCGACCTGCCCCGGCGGGCGGAACGAGGTGTACTCCGACACCATCCGCAAGCCATGCCGAGATCGGGTCTCGGTCCGGACACCCTTGGCGGGAGCGGTCGCACCGTCGAGCAGGCGCTGCGACCGCACGAACGGGTCCCAGCGGTAGCGGATCTCGCCCTGGGTCTGGCTCACCGCGAACGCGGTGGCCACCGGCACGGGCACGATCACGCTGGCTTCGATCCGAGGCATCGCACGCGACGGTAGTTCGTGGCGCGGCCCGCTGGTCTAGCGTCGCCTGCGATGAGCGAATCCGACCAGCCCTCCACCGGCCTGTTCACCGGTGCCGAGGTCCACCACCTGTTCCCCCGGCTCCACGAGATCGGCCCGTCGACCGCGATGGCGCCGGCGGCGACGCCCTACGACTTCCCCGACGGCGAGCCGTTCGAGCTGCCCGAGACCCACGACGTCATGGGAACTGCGGCGAACACCGCCGACTTCCTCGTCGACGGCGACACCGCAGCGTTGCTCGTGCTCCAGCACGGTGCGGTCCGCTACGAGCACTACGCCCTCACCGGCGGCCGCGACGTGCAGTGGATCTCGTGGTCGGTGGCGAAGAGCTTCGTGTCGGCCCTGGTCGGCATCGCGATGGGCGAGGGCCTCATCGGGAGCGTCGACGACCCGATCAACCAGTACGCGCCCGGGCTGAACGGAACGGCGTACGACGGGGTCCGCATCGAGGACGTGCTCCAGATGTCTTCGGGCGCCCGCTGGATCGAGGACTACAGCGACCCGACCTCTGACGTCCACCGACTCGCTGCCGTCAACCGCGGCGAGAGCACCCTCGACGAGTTCATGGCCGGCATGGTCCGCGAGTTCGAGCCGGCGACGATCTGTCGGTACAACTCCGCCGACACGCAAGCGCTCGGCATGCTCCTCACCGGCGCCACCGGGCGTTCGATCGCGGACTACATGCGCGAGAAGTTGGTCGAGCCGCTCGGGATGGAGAGCACCAGCCACTGGCTCACCGACACGGTCGGGATGGAGCAGGCCTTCGGTGGCCTGATGGTGACCGCCCGGGACTTCGCCAAGATCGGCGAACTCTACCGGCGAGGCGGCGACTGGCACGGCACCCAATTGGTGCCGGCGGAGTGGATCGCACGGTCACTCGTCTTCGACAAACCCCACCTCGAGCCCGGCAAGACGATGATCGGCGACCAGGTGCTCCCGACGGGGTACGGCTACCAATGGTGGCTCTACCCGGGCGACCGGGGCGACTACTCCGCGATCGGGATCTACAACCAGCACGTCTACGTCGACCCGCCGTCTGGGGCGGTGATCGTGAAGCTCTCGGCCAACCGTCGCTACGGCCTGTCGCACCGCGAGAGCGACAACAAATCGGGTCAGACCTACGCCCTCCTGCGCGGCATCGCCGAAGCGCTCGAGTAGCCGTCAGTCGACGACGAAGGACGCCACGTCGATGGCGTCCCAGTGCGAGAACGCGATCCCGATCGCGAGCACCCAAACACCGGTCAACGCCAGCAACGACGCCAGCCATGGTCCGCGGACGCGCGGGTGCGCGCCGACGGTCCACGCGGCGAGAACGAAGCAACTCGTGAAGAACACCGCGACCGGGACGAGTGGCCCGTAGACGACGTCGGCGTAGCCCGCGATCCCTTCTTCGGCGAAGAGGGCACGCGACGCCGCCAGACACTCGGCGGCTTCCGGGTCGGAGTCGGCGAACCCGAACAGGGTCTCGCGATCGCACGGCAGGGACGTATCGACGACGGCGGCGATGCGGTCGGCGGCATACGCCATGTACCCCATGAGTGCCGCCGGCATCGCGAGCAACAGGATTGCGAGCGCGATGAGGGCCTGGCGCTTCCGCGCTTCGCGTCGCCCGACTTCGGGATTGACGTAGACGACGTCGGGGCGCCGCCACAGATCAGAGAGCGGACTCAGACGCGCAGGAGGTCGCGGGCGCCGGTGTCAGAGGACGGGTGCCGGAGCTTCGACATGGCCCGGGCCTCGATCTGACGGATGCGCTCACGGGTGAGGTTGAAGTGCTCGCCGACCTCTTCGAGGGTCCGAGGCTCGCCGCGGTCGAGACCGAAGCGGAGCTTGAGGATCTCGCGCTCGCGCTCGTCGAGCGGGGCGAGCAGGCGGGAGATCTCCTCGGGCAGCAGCGCGGTGGCCGCGACCTCGAAGGGCGAGTCGGCGCCACGATCCTCGACGACGTCGCCGAGTTCGGCGTCGCCGTCCTCACGGAGCGGCTCGGAGAGCGAGAGCGGCTCGGCCGCGAAGCGGAGCGCCTCGGTGACCTTCTCCTCGGGCATCTCGACCTCGATGGCCAGCTCGGCCAGCGTGGCGGGACGGCCGTACTTGAGCTCCAGACGGGCGCGAGCCTTCTGGAGTCGAGCGAGGGTGTCGCCGGCGTGCACCGGGAGCCGGATCGTCCGGCCGGTGTTGGCGATGCCACGGGTGATCGCCTGACGGATCCACCAGGTGGCGTAGGTGGAGAACTTGAAGCCCTTGCGCCAGTCGAACTTCTCGACGGCGTGCATCAGGCCAAGGTTGCCCTCCTGGATCAGGTCGAGGAGCGGCAGGCCCGACGCCTGATACTTCTTGGCGATCGAGACGACGAGTCGGAGGTTGGACTGCACGAAGGTGCGCTCGGCCTGCTCGCCCTTTTGCATCGCCCGGCGAAGCTCACGCTTCTTGGCAGGGGTCAGCTCGGTGTCGACCGATTCGAACTCCGCTCGCGCTTCCGCGCCCGCTTCGATGGCCTGGGCGAGGCGGACCTCGTCCTCCTTCGTGAGCAGGGGGTACTGGCCGATATCGGTCAGGTACAAGCGAACGAGGTCTTCTTCATCCCGTTCGACACGTTCCTTCGCCACCGAGGACCTCCTGCTATTTCGGACTAAGCGCAGCGAAATGCTGCCTGCTCGCAGCGTACCCAGCGCGCGGGTACGAACAACGGTCGGGGCCGTTCAGAGCCTTTTCGGCACTGTTACCGGTATCCCTGAGCGAACGACCGGTCGAATTCATCCGCGGTACCGATTGATGATCGGGATGCGTCGGTCGCGACCGAACGCCTTGCGGGTGATCCGGGTGCCGAGCGGCGTCTGGCGCCGCTTGAACTCGGCGATGTCGACGAGCCGACAGACCCGTTGCACCGTCTCGGGGTCCGCGCCGTCGATCTCCATGGCGAGGATCTCCGCGACGGTCCGGTCGTCTTCGACGTAGGCCTGCAGGATCGGATCGAGGATCTCGTAGTCGGGCAGCGATTGATCGTCGCGCTGATCGGGCTTGAGCTCCGCCGACGGCGGCTTGGTGAGCACGTTGGTCGGAATGATCTCGCGACCGGCGGTCTCGTTGCGCCACGCACACAGGTCGTAGACGGTGAGCTTCCAGACGTCGCGGATCACGGCGTAGGCACCGGCGGTGTCGCCGTAGAGCGTGGAGTAGCCGACCGCGGCCTCGGACTTGTTGCCGGTGGTGAGCACGAGCCAGCCGTGCTCGTTGGCCATCGCCATCAAGATCACGCCGCGGATGCGGGACTGGAGGTTCTGGTCGGTGAGGTCGCCGACCTCGATCTTCTGGTCGGCCAGGTTCGGGGCGAGCATCTCGGTGAACGCGCCATGGGCCGGCTCGATCGGGACCGTGTAGGTGCCGATGCCGAGGTTGGCCGCCAGCTGCTCGGCGTCGGAGATCGAGTGGTCGCTGGAGTAGCGCGACGGCATCAACACGCCGAACACGTTCTCGGGGCCGAGCGCCTCCGCAGCGACCGCGGCGACGATCGACGAGTCGACGCCGCCGGAGAGTCCGAGACACGCCTTGGTGAACCCGGACTTGCGGACATAGTCGCGAGCGCCGACCACGAGGGTCTCCCAGATCTCGGCGAGCTCGTCGAGCGCCGGGACCATCGGCGGCGCGATCGGGCTCCGACCGTGGGTCACCGCCGGGGTGACCGCGATGGTGGGATAGCGGTCGTGGGTCGGCCGCGGCGCCGGGAGGGCGACGTCGAACACGTCGAGCGACTCGACGAAGCTCTCGCACCGAGCGGTGACGACCGGCCCGTCAGGCGACGGCGACATCACGAACGAGCCTCCGTCGAAGACGAGCTCGTCCTGCCCACCGACCAGGTTGGCGTAGACCACCGGGACACCGGACTCCTCGACCCGGTGCCGGATGACGCCCTCGCGCGCCTGTTGCTTGCCGACTCGGAACGGTGAGCCGTTGACGTTGACGACGATGCGAGCCCCGCCGCGAGCGAGCTGGGTGACCGGACCGTCGGGGATCCAGGAGTCCTCACAGATGGTGACCCCGACCGGCACACCGGCGATCTCGAACAGTTCGAGCGGCTCGTCGCCGGCTCGGAAGTGTCGGACCTCGTCGAACACGTCGTAGTTCGGGAGATGGCGCTTGTGGTAGGTGCCGTGGATCTTGCCGCCGGCGCACACGGCGACCGCGTTCCACGCGTCCTTGCTCTCGCCGTCGTTGCCGCCGTCCGCGAACCCGACAACCGCCGCGGTCCGGCCGGTACCAGCGGCGAACTTCTCGAGCGACGCCCGTACATCGCCGAGGAACCCGGGTTTGAAGACGAGGTCTTCAGGCGGGTACCCGGTGATCGTCATCTCGGGCAGGAGGAGCACGTCGGCGTCCGCGGCCTCGGCCTGCTCGACCATCTCGAGGGCGCGGGCGACGTTGCCGTCCAGATCGCCGACGGTGAGGTTGAGCTGGGCGATCGCGATGCGAAGCGTGTCAGCCACGACTTCACCCTACGGGCCGCGTCAAGCACCGCCGCATCGGTTTCCGATCAGCCTGTCCGAACGTCCGCGCCCGGTTACCTGATGGTCACCTGCTGACCGATGAACTCGTCGGCCGCGCGAGCCTGGGCCGCGTCGATCACGTGGGGGACGGCATCGCGACGGGAGCGGACCCGATGGCCGGCCGCCGCGAGCCGCGCGACGGTCTCGTCGTGCAGCGCCGGGGTGACCACCGGATCGAGGTCGCCGTTCATCACGAGGATGTCGAGGGGGCCCGCCGCCACCGGGACCGGACGGTCTGGGGGGAGGAATCCGGCCCCGGCGACGACGGTGCCGAGGAGGTCGGGACGAGCCGCTGCCACGGCGAGGGCGAGCGTCGCGCCCTGGCTGTAGCCGTACAGGGTGGTGCGGGATGGGGGGATCCCGGACTCGGCCCGTCCCTGCTCGATGACCTCCACGACCCGCTCGACCGCGGCGTCCATCGCCGCGGTCGGGGCGAGCTCGACGCCGCAGGACCCCGTCTCGGGGAGCCACCACCCGAACCCGGGCGAAACCCGGTGAGGTCCTCGCGGGTCGAGCACGTACGCCGGTGCGGACACCGGCATCAGTGTCGACGGTTGGCGCTCGTCGGATCCGTAGCCGTGCAGTCGCACGACCAGGAGCTCGCGCCCCTGGTCGTGGCGGACGACGACGGGCTCGCGGCGACGCCGCCGCATCACGCCGCGGCCAGCTTGGCGAGCTGCTTGGCCTTCTTCTTCGACACCTCGCCGCGCTCGACGTAGTCGGCGAGCTCGGTGAGGAAGGTGTTGATCGTGCCGCGGACGCGAACGGCGAACATCGGGCCCATCACCTTGCCGATGGCGTTGGTCTCCATCGTGATGTCGAGCGACACCTCGCTGCGGTCCTTGCCGGCGGGGCGCACGGTCACGTGGTTCTGGGCCAGCGTGATGAACGACGGCATGCCCGTCACCTGGAACGTGAAGTCCTTGTCGGCTTCGGAGTAGCTGGTGAACGTCTCCTTGAGGTCGCCGATGCCGGGCACGTCACAGACGCGGCCGCCGACGGTGGCGCCTTCCGGCGTGGCCGCGTCGGGGTTCGCGCCCGACGAGACCACCGCGGAGGACCATGCCCCGACGTTCTCGAAGTCGTGGGCGACGACGGCCCAGACCTGGTCGACGGGAGCGTTGATGATGGTGGACTTCTGGATCTTCATGGGGGTCTCCTCGTCGGGGTGGCACCTCTGGCCGCCCCGATGACGACATCCAACCGACGGAGGGGGTGAGCGGCCCTCACCCGAACGGGGGAAGCCGCCTCGATCCCCCGGGGTTCCCCCGTCATGCGTCGTCTCGCCGTCACGCTCACCTTCGTGTTCGTCGCAGCGTCCTGCGGTGGCGAGGACACCATCGAGACGGTCGACCCCGGCACGATCCCCGCGGTCGACACGTCGATCGCGTCCGTGCCGTTGGGCGAGGTCGTCTTCGACACGTTCGACGGCGGGTCGATCCCGCTGAGCGAAGCGGACGGCGCGACCATCGATCGACTGCTCGACGCGATCCCTCCGATCGACGAGCCGGACTTCGAGTCCCCCTCCGACGCCGCAGCCTGGCTCGGCGACGACGACCTGGTGATCGTCGTCGATCGCGACTCGACGAGCCGCGCGTACCCGATCCTGATCCTCGACCTTCACGAGATCGTCCACGACGCGATCGGCGGCGACGCCTTCGTCGTCACCTACTGCCCGCTCTGTGGCAGTGCGCTCGTCTTCGATCGCGAGACGGCGCAGGGCACGACCACGTTCTCGAACACGAGCGCGCTGTACGAGAACGACATGGTCATGGTCGACCGCGAGACCGGCAGCTACTGGTGGCAGACCGCGGGGCGAGCGATCGTGGGGCCTCGTACCGACGAGACGCTCGAGCTGGTCTCGTCACGGGTCGCTCGCTTCGCCGACTGGCGCGTGGCGAACCCCGATGGCGAGGTGCTCGTTCGCCCGGTCGAGGGGCGCGACTACGGGCGGGATCGGTTCGCCGGCTACGGCGAGACCCTCGATGCCGGACGGACCCCGTTCCCCGTCAGCCCAGAGGTCTTCGACGATGACCGTCTCGCCCCCAGCACGCGCGTAACGCTCGCCGAGATCGACGGGGTATGGACGGCCTGGGTGGCCGGCACGGAACCAGAACTCGACGTGCCGACCGCGTCGATGTACTGGTTCGCCGCCGTCTCGGCGTACCCCGACCTCGCGCTGGGCTGACTCAGACGTCGCAGCCGACGTTGAGCACCGGCACGGGACCGAGGTCGTCGTTGACATAGTCGTAGACGATCGTGCCCGAGCCCTCGTAGTACCGGTCGTTGACGGCGATCTCCATGCGCCCGTCACCGTTGAGGTCAGCGACGGCAGCCACGCGGTAGACGACGATGTAGGGAGCGTCGGTCGTGGGGTCGAAGTCGTCGCCGACGGTGAAGAAGCCGAGGATCGCGGTCTGCACCTCGCCCTCGATCAGCCGGCGGAGAATCGCGATCGAGTAGTCGCCGGCTGCGACCGCGCCACCTGCACCGAAGAGACCGTCGTGGCCGGCGATCACGATCACCTCGTCGACCCCGTCGCCCTCCAGATCGGTGCGGATCACCTGGCGCAGCTCCGGCGCCGGATCAATCACACCCTGCCCGACCAGGACGTCAGCGACGATGTCGATGTAGATCTCGCTCTCGGTGGAGAGCATCTCGATCGGATACGGGACCACGTCCCAGTCGGCGGCGATGGCCACGGGGAAGTCCGGCCAGTCATCGGCGCCGATCAGCCCGTCGACGTTGCGAGAGCCCTCGACGAACTCACAACCGTTCTCGACCGCGGTCGCGGTGGCGGTCCGGGTCGGTTCGCCCACCTGGACGACCTGATAGGTCTCGCCGACCACGGCCGGCGCCTCGCCATCGTCGAGGGTGAACCACGCTCCGCCTTCGGACCAGCCCGCGACCCCAGCTCCGGCCACGATCACGCCCGATGCCGGGTCGGTGGTGGTCGTCGTGCTCGTCACCGTGGTGCTCGGGGACTCGGTCGTCGCCGGCGCCGCGGTGGTTGTCGCCTCATCAGCCGCCGCCGTCGTCGAGGTCGCGGGATCGGCGGGCGCGACGGTCGGGGCGTCGTCGTCCCCACCTCCGACCAACAGCCCGACGAGCACACCCACGACCAGCACGAGGCCCGCGATGATGGCCAGGAGGACTCGTTCACTCATGGGACCAACGGTAGGCGTCGGCGTTGCGCGGCTCGGGTCAACCCTCCCGCAGCGACGTCAGCGGTACGACCTCACAGTGCGGTTTCGGCGGATCGGACTCGGGGAGGAGGAACCGCCAGAAGATCGTCCCGCGTCGATGACCGTCGGTACACAACCAGTTCGCGACCCCCGGGTCGTGAGCACTGATCACGATCCGATACGAGCCGTCGGCTTCGTAGGCGATCTGGGCTTTGTTGAGCGCGGTCGGCAGGTTCCGGTAGTCGAGGGTCTGCATGTGGACGTTCCACAACATGACGTTGGCGAACGGTCCGTCGGGAAGCGTGCCGGACATGACGAGCGCTTCGTCGTCGGCGAGGTCCCACCGGCCCATCGAGTAGAAGATGTCGGCGGCGCCGGGCACCGGCAGGCCGGAGTCGCGGAAGCTGAACGGGGTGGCGACGTCGTTGGGGGTGTTCGACACGAACGGCACCGGCGACGGGTCGTTGGACGGGATGCCCTGCCCGAGGGTCGCCTGCCGGAGAAACGCGACGCCTTCCGCCATGCGGGACGCGATGGCAGCGTCGTCGAGCGGTGGCGGGGGCTCGTGGTCGTCGATGCGGATGTCGATGTCGACGTGAACGGAGGCGTCGTTCTGGGCTGAGGTCTCGAGTTCGTAGTAGGTCCGGACGACGATGGCGTGAGCGTCGGGATGCAGCTCGACCCAATCGCCGTCGTGTGGCTCGGCGCTGAACACGACCTCGTAGGACCCGTCGTCGGCAACGGTGAACCCTCGATCGTTGAGATCGCCGAGGAGCGGGCCGGCCATGCCGCCGTCCTCGGCCTGGCCGTGCACGGTGAACGAGGCGTAGCACTGCTCGCGGATGCGCCCCCGCACGCGGTACGTGCGGTCGCCACGGATCCGGGCGAAGTGGTAGATCGCGTCGGGGTTGTCGCCCTGCAACTTGCGGGCCGGCGACACGATCGAGGCGAAGCGGGGCTGGTCGGGGTCGCCCTCCCAGAAGAGCTCGGACGACGCGGAGAGGACCTGGCCGACGTAGCGGAATGCCTCGGCGATCTCGTTCGGGTCGGTCCACCGGCGTTCGTCGAGCACATAGCCGTCGCGGATCTCGGTGAGGGCGGTGATCAGGTCGTCGAAGACCGCGGCGGCTGCGGGACGGTCGTTCATGCGTCCTCCAGGTCGACGTCGTAGTGGGCGATGTAGTCGGCGAATTGCACCCGCAGGCCGGACTCGTCGAGTCCCAGGCGGGCCGGGTCGTAGCGGTGGAGGCCGAACTTCCCCTTCGGCTTCGACGCCAGGTACGCGGGGATCGACGTCCGCAGCGAATCATCGAACGGCACGCCGAGCGCGCCATAGGCCGCTTCGACTGCGGCCACCGGGTCGCTCATCAGGGTCCGGAAGTGCACGTCGGTGATCTGCTCAGCCGGCACCGCGCCGGCGATGCGCTGCTGCATCGCGCCGCCGAGCAGGATCTCGTAGACGGCCGCCATGATCGGCCCGCGGACCGACAGGTCGACGTCGTCGGACCGCATCCAATGCAGGACCCCGGTCAGGTTGGCCGACGAGCCGATGAACTTGAGCGGGTCGCGGTGGGTGAACACGACCCGAGCATCGGGGTAGGTGGCGAACAGCTCGGGCAGGAAGCCGAGATGGGCAGGCGTCTTCAACAGGAAACGCGCACCAGACCGACCGGCACCGCGGTCGCGGTGTTCTGTCGATCGCTGGCGATCGCGGTGTTGGAGCGTCTGGAGAAACCGTTTGTGGAAGCGGTAGATCGCCTGGTTCGCCTCCGGTGTCGAGCGATCGGGGAGGTCGTTGAGGTCGAACATCATCGACCAGTGCCACGACCGAAACTCGGGCTGCACGAAGTGCACACACTCACAGGGCAGGTCGCTGCGGAGTTCGTGCATCGCCATGAAGTCGGGATGGATGTCGGCCCAGAACTCCTGCTCGGGCTGGGAGATCTCGTCGGCGGCACGGTCGACTCCCGGCAGCGGGCCGAGCGGGAAGTGGGCCTCATGAGCGACGACGGGGCGGAGCGCGGGATCTTCGGCGAGCAGCTCGAGCAGGATCGAGGTCCCGGTGCGGGGCGGCCCGACGATGAAGAGCGGCTCGACGATCTCCTCCTCGAGCGCGTCGGGGTGTTCGGACCAGTACGCCGCCAGCCGCAGACGGGTCTGCAGGTTGCGCAGGATCTCGGCCCGCGCCGACAGGCGACCGAGAACCGTCAACCCGGCGGCGACGTCGAGGTGGCCGACGAGCGCCCGAAAGCCCGATTCCCAGCCGTCATCGGGTGCGAAGTCGGTGAGTCCCGTCGCCCTGCACGCGAGATCGAGCAGCTCATCAGGGTCGAGGACGATCAGGTGGCGAGGGTCGCCGACCGCATCGCCGAACAGGTTGAGCCGCCGCACCCAGTCGGGGTGGGCGAGTTCGGTGGCCGTTTCCCGTGGCGTGTCCCCCATCACGCCATCGCAGCACACGCCCGGGGGCGCGACCAAAAGGCCCCGGACGCGAAGAAGCGACGCCCGAAGGCGCCGCTTCTCGCGATCAACTGCTGATCAGATCGATGCTCAGCCGGCGAGGGCGGCGCCGATCGTGTTGGTCAGCAGGGTGGCGACCACGTACGGGTCGGCGTTGGCGTTGGGGCGACGATCCTCGATGTAGCCCTTCTGGTCCTGAGCGACCTGCCACGGGATACGGATCGAGGCGCCACGGTCCGACACGCCGTAGCTGAACTGGTCGAAGCGCTGCGTCTCGTGATCACCGGTGAGGCGATCCTCGAT
>CAZEML010000137.1:0-12010 GCA_964513285.1 uncultured Candidatus Nemicrothrix sp. | reverse complement strand
AGCCGCTGTCGAACCTCGACGCCAAGCTGCGCGTGCAGATGCGAGCCGAGATCGCTCGTCTCCAGCGTGACCTCGGCGTCACCACCGTCTACGTCACCCACGACCAGGTCGAGGCCATGACGATGGGCGACCGGGTCGCCGTGCTCAAGGACGGCTACCTCCAGCAGGTCGACAGCCCCCAGAACCTCTACGACAAGCCCGACAACGTGTTCGTCGCCGCCTTCATCGGCTCGCCGTCGATGAACCTGCACGAAGCCACCCTGTCGGGCAGCGACCTCACCCTCGGCTCACACACGATCGGCCTGCCCGAGTCGGTGTTCGAGAAGCGTCCGGGCCTGAAGGCGTTCGACGGCAAGAACCTGATCGTCGGGTTCCGCCCCGAGGATCTCGAAGACGCCAGCCTCGCCCCCGAGGAGAAGAAGGGTGCGTCGTTCTCGACCACCGTGACCCTCACCGAGGCGCTCGGCTCAGAGATCATCGTGCACTTCGATCTCGATGCTGCCAAGGTCGACGCCGGTGACCCGGATGCGGTCGACGATCTCGGTGATGCCACCGCGGTCGGTCGCTTCGATCCCCGCAGTCGGGTGATGATCGGCGACACCGTCGAGATCGCGGTCAACACGATCAATCTGCACTTCTTCGATCCGGAGTCCCGCACCGCCATCTGGTAGTGCGCGCGAGGGTCAGCCCTCGACGGCCAACATTCCACCTTCGAGGTTGACGACATCGCCGAACCCGGCGGCGGTCAACGCTTCGCTGGCTTGGGTGCTTCGGCCGCCGCTGCGGCACAGCACGACGACACGGCGCGCCGGGTCGAGTTCGCCGACGTGGTCGGCGAACTCGCTCAGCGGCGTGTTCACCGCGCCTGGGAGGCTGCCCTCGGCGTACTCGTCTGGTTCTCGCACGTCGATGAACTGGGCGTCGCCGGTGACGACCTCGGCGTAGGCGTTGACGGGATGGTCTCGATGCACAGGGGCTCCTGACTAGGGGGTGAGCGCGGGCCGCTCGTCGAGCCCACGATCGCGTGGATCGCCAGCGGCGTCACGACCGAGGGCCGCTTCGACAGCGTCGTGCGTGGTCGGATGCAGCCGGTCGCCGAGATCGGCCCAGAGCCCGCTGCGGTGGAGGACATCACGAACCGGACCCTTGAGGTCGGCGATGTGGAGCGGCACGGATCGCTCGTCGTACTCGGCGATGACCTCGTGGAGTGCCTCGACGCCGGTGGCGTCGATGTCGTTGATGCCCGATGCATCGAGTACAACCGCCGCCGGAGATTCGTCGGCCGCAGCCACCATCGTCGCTTTGACGTTGGCCGCGTTGACGAACGACAGCGAGGCGTCGATCCGCAGAACTCGGACGTCCCCAGCGAGGACGGCTTCCGGGAAGCGTTCGACGTTGCGGTACGAGGTCGTGCCATCGATACGCCCCAGCACCGCGGTGTGCGGACGCGACATCCGGGCGAACACGACCAGCATGGACGCGATCACCGCGAGGGCGATGCCGATCTCGATGCCGAGGGCGAGGGTGGCGACGAACGCCACGGTCATCCCGATGAGGTCGCTGCGCTTGATCGTGGCGATGTGGCGCATTTCGTCGATGTCGAAGAGTCCGGCGACCGCGACCATGATGACTGCGCCGAGTGCGGCCTTGGGGAGGGACACGAGCAGAGGCGTCAGAAACGCAATCGTGACCAGCACGAGCGAGGCGGTCACGACCGAAGCGAGGGGCGTGCGGGCTCCGGCGGTGTCGTTCACCGCCGTGCGGGAGAAGCCACCGGTCACCGGATAGCCGCCGAAGAGGCCCGACGCCACGTTCGCGGCGCCCAGTCCGATCAGCTCCTGGTCGGGGTCGAGCTCGTAGCGGTGGCGCCGGGCGTAGACCTTGGCGACCGCGATCGACTCCATGAAGCCGACCAGCGTGATCACCATCGCGGCGACCGCGAGATCGGCGATGAGCGAGCCGGAGGCATCGGGAACGCCGAACACCGGGAGTGAGTCCGGGATGTCACCGACGACGGCGACCCCCTCGGCCTCGAGATCGAGCAGCTCGACGGCGAGCGTCGATCCGGCGACCACGACGAGTGCGGCGGGCAAACGGGGCATGACCCGCCTGGCGGCGAGCAGCACCACCAAACTGGCGAGGCCGAGGGCGAGCGTGACGCCATGAACCTCGCCGAGACGCTCGACGACCTCACGAACGGTGTCGATGAAATGGTCCTGGCGGGGCACCGAGACACCCAGGACGTGCTTCACCTGAGAGAAGCCAATGATGATCGCGGCGGCCGCGGTGAAACCGACGAGGACCGAGTGCGAGAGCACATTGACCAGAAAGCCGAGCCGACCGAAGCCGAGCACGAGGTGCACGACACCGACCATCACGGCGAGCAGTGCCGCCGCCGCGAGGTAGCCGGCGGACCCCTCCTCGACGATCGGGGCGAGGGTCGACGCCGTCAGCAGCGACACGATGGCGACGGGACCGACAGCCAGCTGCCGAGAGGTCCCGAACAGGGCGTAGACCAGCACCGGGATGGTGGCGGCGTAGAGCCCGACCTCGGGCGGAAGCCCAGCGAGCAGGGCGTACGCCATCCCCTGCGGCACGAGCATCGCCGCGATGGTGACGCCGGCCGCCAGGTCGGGCTTCAGATCGGAACGGTTGTAGGTGCGGAGCCAGGTGGCGGCTGGGAGAAACCGCATCGGGCTCAGCGTCCCGTCGTGATGGTCGTGCGGTGCTCTCCGTCGCCGACGTGCTGGCCGGACTGCTGCTGACGTTCACGCAGATGGAGGCCGAGGAAGATGCCGGGGATGGCGAGGAGGCCGAGCATCGCACCCGACGACACCATCACGAGCGCGGGGGCCGGACAGGTTCCGGCGATCGCCCAACCGACACCGAACAGCGCGCCACCCTGGAGGTGGTGCTTCTCGGGCATCGAACGCGAGAGCGAGAGGTCGCCACCGAACGGTGTGCGCATGCCCCGCCGCTCGAGGACGTAGAGCAAGGGTGCCGACACGGCGATGGCCGAGGCCATGAACCAGAACACGTCGAACTCGTCGAGACGCAGCATCGCGTGGATGGTGTCGTACTCGTGGAGGTTGGAGGCGGCGAGAACGCCGCCGAAGGCGATGCCGAACAGCAAGCCGATGACGTTGAGCTTCACAGGTCACCTCCCGTGACGACGCGCAGCGCGAGGGTGGTGAGGATGGCGGTCGTCATGAAGGTGGCGGTGACGGCCATGCTGGCCGGCGACCGCTGCGCCGTGCCGCACATGCCATGGCCCGAGGTGCAGCCACCCGCGACCGCCGCGCCGTAGCCGAGCAGCGTCGCGCCACCGAAGACCATCGGGACAGTGGCCCACAGCGGGAATACGTCGCGCAGCGCGTCGTAACCCGAGCGGATCTCGGCGCCCTCACGCAAGACCTGGGTAACGAGGAGACCACCGACGAACAGGCCAACGAAGTACCAGACCCGCCACACGACGACTTCGCCGCGGCGACGAATGAGGCCAGACGTCTGGACGTAGGCGCCACTGGCGCCGAGGGGCTGGTTGGCGACGACGAAGAGACCGACGATCAACAGACCGAGGATCGGACCGCCGACGTACCACGCCAGCCGGTCGGGAAGGACATCGAACATGTCACGTGCCTTTCGAGTGCAGGGGGATGAGCCCTGCGACCGTTCGGCCGCAGGGCGAAGAGAGATGGACGGAGCGCCGGGTCAGGCCGGCTGCGCCTCGTGGGCGGCGGTCCAGGCGCCGTAGCCACCGAGCAGGTCGGAGACGTCGCTGAAGCCGGCCGAGACCAGGCGGCTGGCACCGATCGACGAGCGGTACCCGCCGGCGCAGTAGACGATGGTGGGCTTCGACGCATCGAGCGAGGCGAGCTTGCTGTTGAGCTGCGGCAGCGGGGCGAGGATGGCGCCCTCGATCATGCCGCCCTCGGCCTCGCCCGGGCCGCGCACGTCGACGAGCTGGAGGTCGGGGGTGTTCGCCATCGCCTCACGGAGACCGGCGACGTCGAGGCGGCTGCCCCGAGCGACCTCGCCGGGATGGTCGACGAACGCCTGCTCGGCGTTGCGGAGGCACCCGACAACGTTGTCGAAGCCGATTCGGGCGAGCCGGTTCTTGGCTTCGCGCTGCTGGCCCTCCTCGGCGACGATCACGATCGGAGCGCCAGGCTGGATCACACCACCGGCGAACTCGGCGTAGCGGCCGGCCATGCCGATGTTGATCGACCCGATGAGATGACCGTTGGCGAACTCGACCGGATCGCGGGTGTCGACGACGACAGCGCCACGGCGCTGCCAACGGCCGATCTCCTCGACGGTGAGGTCAGCGGGCTCGGCGTGCTCGTCGAGCAGCTCTCGATTCTCGCGGTTGAGCATGGCGTCGTAGGCGAAGTAGGCCGGCGCGGCGGTCTGGCCTTCGGTGACGGCGACGACGAAGTCGTCCTTGCTCATCGGCTGGAGGGCGTAGTTGCCGGCACGCTGCTCACCGATGGTCGACGACGTGTCCGTCGAGAGGTTCTTGCCACAGGCGGAGCCGGCGCCGTGGCCCGGGAACACGCGGGTCGCGTCGGGGAGGGTCAACAGCTGCTGATGGAGCGAGTCGTACAGCTGCTCCGCCAGGTCGTCGGCCGTCATCCCGACCGAGGAGAGCAGGTCGGGTCGGCCGACGTCGCCGATGAACATCGTGTCGCCGGTGAGCACGGCGTACGGGGTCTCGTCGTCGGCGTGTTCGTACACGACGATGCTGATCGACTCAGGCGTGTGGCCGGGAGTGTGCCGGATCTCGAGGGTGACGTCGCCGAGCGAGATGCGCTCTCCGTCGCCGAGGCCACGGGAGTCGAACTCGGTGACGGCGACGTCGCCATAGGCGATCTCGGCGCCGGTCGCGGCGGCCAGCTCGAGATGACCCGAGAGGAAGTCGGCGTGGAAGTGGGTCTCGATCACCATCTCGATGGTGAGCCCGTGCTCCGCAGCGGTCTCGAGATACGGCGACACGTCTCGGCGCGGGTCGACGACCACGGCCTTCTTGGTTTCCTCGTCGGCGATGACGTACGAGGCCTGGGAGAGACAATCGAGGTAGTGCTGTTCGAAGAGCATGGAGCGATCCTTTCGCGTTGTCGCTGCGCTGTCCAAATGTACGGACATTCAATCATATGTCCGTACATTTGGCAACCCACCCGGGCTAGGGTTATTCCCGTGACCTCGATGTTGGCGTCGGCGCTCCTCCCCGCCCGCAACCAGATGGCCATCTCCCTCGGCTGGCACATCATCCTCGCCTGCTTCGGCATGGCCTTCCCCGCCATGATCTTCGTGCTGCACCGCAGGGGCCTGCGCGGCGACGCCGTCGCGCTCGAACTCGCCAAGCGCTGGTCGAAGGTCGCCGGTGTCCTGTTCGCCATCGGCGCCGTGTCCGGCACGGTGCTCAGCTTCGAGATGGGCCTGCTGTGGCCGGGTCTCATGGAGCAGTACGGCGACGTGATCGGCCTCGCCTTCACCCTCGAGGGCATCGCCTTCTTCATGGAGGCGATCTTCCTCGGCATCTACATCTACGGGTGGGGCCGGATCCCTGGCGAGCGCCACATCCTGATGCTCGTCCCGATCATGGCCGCCGGCGTGTTCGGATCGTTCATGGTCGTCTCGGTCAACGGGTGGATGAATGCGCCGACCGGCTTCGAGATCGTGAACGGCGAGGTGGTCGACATCGATCCGGTCGCCGCCATCTTCAACTCCGCCGTCTACCTCCAGTTCCTCCACATGTACCTCGCCGCGGTGATGGTCGTCGGCTTCACCGTCGCCGGCGTCTACGCCGTCGGGTGGCTCAAGGGCCGCCGCGACGACCTCCATCGACTCGGGTTGATGGTGCCCCTGCTGTTCGCAACGATCGCGTCGCCCATCCAGCCGATCGTCGGTCACTTCGCCGGCCAACGGCTCACCGACGAGCAACCGATCAAGCTCGCCGCCATGGAGGGCCTGGCCGAGACCGAATCGAACGTCGAGCTCGAGCTCGGTGGGTTCTGGAACGGCGAGGAGTTGGTCGGCGCGATCGAAGTCCCGATTCCGGGCCTGCTGTCGTTCCTGTCGGCGAACGATTTCGACGCCACCCTGCAGGGACTCAACTCGGTGCCTCCCGAAGATCAGCCGCCCGTCGGCATCGTGCACATCGCCTTCCAGACGATGGTGCTCCTCGGCACCTTCCTCGCCCTGCTCGCGACCGTCTACCTCTTCTTGCTGTGGCGAAAACGCGACCCGCTCGAGAACGTCTGGCTGCTCCGGGCCGTCGTCGTCTCTGGCCCCGCGGCGATCATCGCGATGGAGACCGGATGGATCACGACCGAGGTCGGCCGCCAGCCCTGGATCGTGCACAACGTGCTTCGTACCGAGGATGCCGTCACCGACTCCGGCTACATCTGGGTCAGCCTGACCGTGCTGGTCATCGTCTACGCGGCGATGACGATCGGGGCCTACTCACTGTTGCGATCGATGTCGCGCCGGTGGCGGGAGGGCGAGACCGACCTCACCAGCCCGTACGGACCGAGCGAGGCGACACGGGTTCGGGAGCCGGTCGCATGAGCGCCGCCGACGCCATCGCCGTCCTGCTCTTCGTCGCCGTGATCCTCTATGCGGTCTTCGGCGGGGCCGACTTCGGCTCCGGGGTCTGGGACCTCACCGCCGGCGACGACGAACGCGGCGCACCGACCCGCCGCCTCGTCGATCACGCGATCGGGCCGGTGTGGGAGGCCAATCACGTCTGGCTGATCTTCGTGCTCGTGCTGCTGTGGACGGGGTTCCCCGACGCCTACGCGGCTCTCATGCGGGAGGCCGCGCTGCCCCTGTGGCTGGCCGGCCTCGGCATCGTCGCCCGCGGCGCCGGATTCGCGTTCCGCAAGTACGCACCGAGCCTCCGCTACGCCCGACTCGCCGGAATCGTCTTCGCGTCGGCGTCGCTCGTCACCCCGTTCTTCCTCGGTGCGATCGCCGGGGCGGTCGCCTCCGGACGGGTCGAGTTGGCCGGCGACGCCGCCCCGTTCGAAGTCTGGCTCGGCCCCACCTCGATCCTCGGGGGGATCCTCGCCATCGCGACCTCGACCTTCCTCGCCGGTGTGCTGCTCGCGGCCGAGGCATCGTCGCTCGACGACCACACCCTCGCCGCCGAGCTTCGAACCAAATCGCTCATCGGCGGCGGCATCACCGGTGCGATCGCCCTCGTCGGCATCCCGGTCATCCTCACCGACGCCGAAACACTCGCCGACGGACTCCTCGGTCGCGGGCTCCCCTTCATCCTCGCCTCGGCCGCTGCCGGCATCACGACCATGTGGCTCCTCTGGCAGTTCCGGCTCCGCGAGGCACGGGTGGCCGCCGCGATCGCGGTGGCCGCCGTCGTCGCCGGCTGGGGCGTCGGCCAGTACCCCTGGGTCCTCGTCGACGAGATCGAGATCGATGAGGCCGCAGGTGCGCAGGCAACGCTCGTGGGCACCCTCATCGCCGGCGGTGTGGCCATCGCCATGATCGCCCCCGCGCTGATCTACCTCTACACCCTCGCCGACTCGAATCAGGTCGGCGTGCAACCCTCCCCCACCAACTCCAAGCCTCCGGAGACCGACCGATGAACCTCCTCACTCGTCTGCTCATCCCGCTCGGACTCGCCATCGCCGTCGCCGCCGCATGCGGTGGAAGCGGCGACGAGCCGGCCTCGGACGCGAGCGGTATCCGCGTCGTCACGCCGGCCGACGGCGCCGCGCTGATCGCCGACCCGCCCGACGATCTCGTGATCCTCGACGTGCGAACGATCGAAGAGTTCGACGAGGGCCACATCGCAGGCGCCGAGCTGCTCGACTTCTACCGGAGCGACTTCAGCGCCCGCCTCGACGAACTCGACAAGGACCAGCCCTACCTCATCTACTGCCGTTCGGGGAATCGCAGCGGCCAGACCCGTGCGATCATGGAGGACCTCGGCTTCACCGACGTCGTCGACGTCGACGGCGGAGTCCTCGCCTGGAGCGACGCCGGACTCACCCTGGTGACGCCGTGACCGCCGGCCTCCCCGACCCCCGCTCGATGTGGAACGACCGCTACGGCGTCGAGCACTACGTCTATGGCCACGAACCCAACGACTTCGTGGTCGAGATGATGGCGGACACGCCGCCGGGCGAGGTGTTGTGTGTCGCCGACGGCGAAGGCCGCAACGGCGTGTATCTCGCGGGCCTCGGCCATCACGTCACGTCGGTCGACATCAGTGAAGCCGGCATCGCCAAGGCGCAGGCCCTCGCCGCCGATCGCGGCGTCGACCTGACGGCCATCGTCGCGGATCTCGGTGAGTTCGACCTCGGCGCCGAACGCTGGGACACGGTCGTGTCCGTTTTCGCCCACACACCTCCGCCGGTCCGCCAGCGGCTGCACGCATCGCTCGCCACCGCCCTCCGACCCGGTGGACGCCTGATCCTCGAGGCGTACACGCCGGATCAGATCGGCCGCGGCACGGGTGGGCCGAAGGTGCCCGAGCTCACGATGGATCTCGAACGACTCCGAGCTGAGCTGATCGGGCTCGAGCTGATCCACGAGGCGGAGCTGGTTCGATCGGTGGTCGAAGGCCCGGGTCACACCGGCGATGGCGCCGTCGTGCAGGTCATCGCCCAGCGACCGGCCTGACGACCCGCACCGCCCAGCCTGCGATCAGAGTCGAAGGTCGTCGGTGTCAGCTGCGGGTGAGCTCGTGGCCCGGCGCTGCTGCTTGGTCTCGTAGGCCCGCAGATCAGCGGCGGCGATCATGCTCGCGAGGTCGTGGGGGTGGGCGCCCATGACGACACCGACACTCACCCCGATGTCGACAGTCTCTCCGTTCCCGACCTCGACGGGGCCACCGATCGCCGCGATGCGGTCCTGGAGTGTCGCCTCCACCTGTGGCGTCGACGATGCGACGACGACGGCGAATTCGTCACCACCCATGCGGACCACCTCGACCCGGTTGGCGTTCGGGCGAAGCGCCTCGGCGACTGCGTTGAGACCGCGCCCGACATGCCGCAGCACGTGATCACCGGCGGCGTGACCCATCGAGTCGTTGATCAGCTTGAAGCGGTCGAGATCGAGCACCGCGACTGCGGCATACGGCGGACCCCCATCAGCAGCCCACTCCAGCTCCAGTTGATGGAGCCGGTGCCGGTTGGCGGTGCCGGTGAGCGGATCACCGAACGCGACCGCGGCGAGGCGGCGGGTTCGGACGAACGCGACGACCGCGAGCGCCAGGACCGCCGTCACCGCGGTTCCCGCGAGCACGACCCATCCGCGGGTGAGGACCGCGCTCGGTGCGTCGACGGTGGCCTCGGCGATGGCGACATCCACCCGGGCGAGCAGGAGATCGACCAGCGGGGCCTGGGCATCCCGAGCGAGCGGTGCGATCTCCGACAGCGGGTGGGGCGCGTCACCTTCGGAGTCGAGGCGGGCGATCAGCCATTGGTCGTAGGACCAGACCTCGTCGATCTCGGCGGCCGCTCGGAGCGCGGCGAGCAGCTCGGGGTCGACGTCCTCGAGCAGGTCACCGGGGAGGTAGCCGCCGACGAACGGGGTGTCACGATCGGGGCCGAACCAGCCCGGATCGTCCTGCACGATCGAGGCCGTGCTGTCGACATAGTCGGCGACCTCGGGGGTGAGCGAGTCCAGCGACGTGTCGAGTTCGAGGGTGAGGGCGTCGATGGCGACGAGGGACGGGCTGGTCGCCAGCACCGTTGCGAGGAGGAGACGGTCCGGCAGCGCCTCGGGTGGGCCGAACGTCGATGGTGTCGTCGAGATGTACGCGACCTCTTCGAGGGCCCAGAGATCGCCCGGGTCGGCCACCGCCCGCTCAGCAACCTCGAGGATGTCCTCGACGATCGGCGCCGCGGCCTCGGGGACCCGCCCATCGGCGACCAGGCGGGACAGCTCTTCGGCGGAACGTTCGAGGTTCGCGATGGGTTCGGCGGTCGCGGGGCGGCGTGCTTCGCCGGCGAGCTCCTCGAGCTGATGGGTGAGCTCCACGAACGCCGACGCCGAGATGACGATCCGAAGGCGGGCGGCCTGGAGCGCATCGACCTGACCCACCGACTCGTCGGCCGACGTCTGCTGCTCCTGGGCCTCGGCCCGCACGAACCAGGCGGCAACCGCGGTGACGAGCGCGACGAGTAGGAGCACAGCAGGTGCCCAGCGCGCGAGACGGGGGTGCGTCGGAGTCATCGGTTCGCCTTGAGAGACCACGGTCGTTCATCGAGCGCGGTGAGGGCGATCTTATGCCGAACGTGTCGAACGACAGGGCCCGAATGGGGCGAACGTCGTTCTGGTTCGCGGGTCAGCCGAACAGGCCGAGCAGCCGGGCCGCGAGGGCCAGCGCGGCGACGACCATCACCGCCCGGATGACCTTCTCGCCACCTCGCACGGCGACGTGGGCGCCGAGGGACCCGCCGACGGTGAACCCGACGGCGAGGATGAGTGCGGGGATCCAGTCGATCTGTCCTTGCGCGAGGAACACCGGGATCGCGGTGGCGGTCACCGCGAAGATGATCACGACCTTCATGCTGTTGGCGACGACGAGGTCGTAGCCGGCCCGGGTCAGCGCGGCGAGGAGGACGAGACCGATCCCGGCCTGGATCGCCCCGCCATAGATCCCGATGGCAAAGAAGACGGCGTAGGTGACCGGTCGACTCCACCGCTCGCCGTCCTCACGAAACTTCGGCTTTCGGATCGACAGGATGATCAGCGGGATCATGAGGAGACCGAACACGGTCTCGAAGGTGTCGTCGGTGAGTCGGCTGATCGCGAGCGAGCCGACGAGCGATCCGGCGACGACGGGGACCAACACGGGGATGGCGTGGCCGAGTCCGTCGACGCCGAGGCGGCGGAACGACGCGGCGGCGGAGACGTTGGATGCCATCACGCCGATGCGGTTCGAGCCGTTGGCGCTGTTGCCCGGCACGCCGGCGAGCACGAGCAGGGGCACGGTCAGCATCGAGCCGCCGCCAGCGACGGTGTTGATCGCGCCGGCGAACACGCCACCGACGATCAGCAGCGCTGCCTCCCACCACTCCACAGCGGCGACCCTAGCGGGAGCCGCCCGAGGAACCAGCGGCGACCCGAGCGGGAGCCGCCCGAGGAACCAGAGGCGACCCGAGCGGGAGCCGCCCGAGGAACCAGGGGCGTGGCGGTCTCGGGTCGCACTTGCTAGGACATCGTCATGCGCCCACCGTCAGATGCCATTGCCTCGCACGTCGTCGAGCTCGAGATCGCGGCGTCACCCGATGTGCTGTACGACATGGTGAGCGACATCACCCGGATGGGCGAATGGTCACCCGAGGCCACCGGTGGTCGCTGGCTCGATGGTGACAGCGGTTCGGTCGGTGATTGGTTCGTCGGTTCGAACGAGACCCCCGAACGGCAATGGGAGCGTGAGTGCGAGGTCGCGGCCGCAGATCGCGGGCGCGACTTCACGTTCGTGGTCCTCGGGGTCGAACGGAACTGCACGTGGTGGAGCTACGAGTTCGCGCCGACCGACGCCGGGACGACCATGGCCACCGAACGGTGGTGGGTCGTCAACAAGACGCCGGCGATGGCCGCGGCGACGCCGGAGCAGTTCGCCGCTCGGGCGGCCTACACCGAGACGATGATGGGTGAGACGCTGGCCGCCCTGAAGCGGGCCGCCGAAGCCTGACTCAGTCGTCGAGACGGTAGGCGCTGGGGTTCGGCTTGAGGGGACGGGCGTACCAGAGCGGACGGCGCAGACCGGAGTCGTTGGTGCCGGCCGGACGGGTCTTGCTCATCCAGTCGAGGTAGGCCTCGCGCGACTTGGCGGTGTCGACCACGACGTCGCCGTACTCGTCGCCGGCCTGGGCCGGGGTGACGTGCACCCGCTGGTGCCAGCACTGCATGCCGGAGATCGGGTCGGGCTGCACGCAGAACGTCGCGTTCTGGTGCACGCCGGTGTCCTTCCACCAGATGCGGTCGGTATCGGGATCGTCGGAGTCGTAGGCCTCGATGCCCTGCTCACGCT
>CAZEML010000136.1:0-12021 GCA_964513285.1 uncultured Candidatus Nemicrothrix sp. | reverse complement strand
TACACTCTTTCGACACCCACATCTTCTCCGCGACCGGGCCGACCAGCCCGCCGACGCGGTGCTTCATCTCGCCCGCGGCCTTGTTGGTGAACGTGATCGCCAGGATCTCGAACGGCGACAGCCCCTGCTCGATCAGGTGGGCGATCCGGTGCGTGAGGACCCGGGTCTTGCCCGAGCCGGCACCGGCCACCACCAGGAGCGGACCCCCGTCGTGGAGGACCGCGTCGTATTGGGCCGGGTTGAGACCGGCGAGCAGGGGTGACTCCGACATCGGAGCCACCCTAGCGAGTGACTATGACGCCGAACCGCTGATCCAACGGGCCTCAGTCAGGTGTTGAGCTTGTAGCCGAGACCGCGGATCGTGACGATCCGCTCGGGGTTGTCCGGCGTGGGTTCGACCTTGGCGCGCAGCCGCTTGATGTGGACGTCGAGGGTCTTGGTGTCGCCGACATAGTCGTAGCCCCAGACCCGATCGATCAGGGTCTGACGGGTGACGACGATGCCGGCGTTCTCCATCAGCAGTCCGAGCAGCTGGAACTCCTTGAGCGGCAGCTGGACCGGCTCGCCCGAGATCGACACCTCGTGGCGATCGCGGTCGAGGGCGATGTCACCCACCTCGAGGACCGAGCTGGGCGTCTCGTCGCGGTTGGTCGGGGCGGTACCGGCGCGCCTCAGCACCGTCCGCATTCGAGCGATCAGTTCGCGTACCCGGTAGGGCTTGCCGACGTAGTCGTCGGCGCCGACCTCGAGGGCGACGACTGCGTCGATCTCCTCGTTGCGGGCCGAGACCATGATCACCGGCGTGTCGTCGACCGCTCGAATTTCGCGGCACACGTCGATCCCTGACATCCGGGGCAACATCACGTCGAGCAGGACGAGGTCGGGGTGGTACGCCCGGTAGACCTCCAGCGCTTCCTCGCCATCCGCGGCGAGGTGCACGATGAACCCCTCCTGCTTCAGGGCTTGGCGCAGCCCTTCTCGGAATGCAGGCTCGTCGTCGACGACGAGCACGCTGATGAGGTCGGTCACAGGACGGCTGCCTCCAGCGGGATGGTGATCGTGAAGACCGAGCCATCGCCCGGCTTGGACTCGACCGAGACCCGACCGCCGTGGTTGCCGGCGACGTGACGAACGATCGCGAGACCGAGGCCGGTGCCGCCGGTCTCTCGGCTGCGGGCCCGGTCGACCCGGTAGAAGCGCTCGAACACCCGCTCGAGTTCGGTGCGGGGGATGCCGACGCCCTCGTCGCGGACACTGATGGCGACGGACTCGGTGAGGTTCTCGACCGAGATCGTGACCCGAGAATCCGGCTCGCTGTACCGGACGGCATTGTCGATCAGGTTGGTCAGCGCGCGGACGAGGGCACGACGGTCGCCGGAGATCACGAGCCCGCTCGGCACGCCGACGGCGGCGAGTTCGACGCGCTGCGTGGAGGCGAAGACGCTCACCTTCTCCATCGACCGCGTCACGAGGTCGTCGACAGGGACCGTGTCGTCGTCGGACTCGGTCTCCTCGAGCCGGGTGAGCTCGAGCAGGTCGTCGATGATGTCCTCGACCCGCTTCGCCTCACGCATCAGCATCTCGCTGAGGCGAGCCCGGTCATCCGCATCCGGTTCGGTCGAGATCGTGTCGGCGAGCAGACTCATCGCGCCGACGGGGGTCTTGAGCTCGTGGGAGACGTTGGCCACGAAGTCGCGGCGGATCGCGTCGATGCGGCGCTCCTCGGCGATGGCGTCGATCACGGCGAGGCCACGCGGCGCCGGCGTCTCGGCCAGGCCTGCGAGGCGGGCCTTGGCCCGCTCGGCCGCCTGGGCCTCCGGGGACCAACCGTCGACGATGTACCGCACCCGTTCGCCGATGTTCTCGGCATGGTCACCGATCCGCTCGTAGAAGCGCCCGACGAGCGCGAGCTGCAGCGACTGCTGCGGATCGAGATCGCCCCGGCGGGCGTCCTGGATCACGTGCTGGATGTATCGGTAGTGGAGGTCGTCGAGCAGATCGTCGAGTTCGTCGATCGACTCGGCGAGCTCTGCGTCGCGGGTGCGAAAGGCCGTCCCGGCCCGACGGAAGAGCTCCACCGCCTGCGCCGACATCCGAACCACGAGGTCGCGGATCTGGTCATCGGGATGGGCGCCCTGCAGGCGGCCGACCGCCTTGGCGATGTTGGCGACGAGGTCGCCGCTGCGCTCGACGTCGGAGTTGGCGTGGAGGGTTCCGACGATGAACCGCAGGTCGGTCGCGACCGGCTGCTCTCTGACCAAGGTGTCGACGCACCCCTCTTCCACCTGGGTGGACAGCAGATCGATCTCGTCATCGCTCGCGACGAGCTGATCGGCGAGCGCGATGTCGCCCTCGAGCATCGCTGTGGTCACCTGGCCAACTCGGTCGGCGACCATCTCGATCATCTCGAGCAGGTTTCGCTCGATGAGTTGGATCCGCTCGTCGAGCTGGCTGCGGTTCTCCATCAGCCGAACCGCCCAGTGACGTACGCCTCGGTGCGCTCGTCAGCCGGGTTGGAGAAGATGGTCGAGGTCTCGTCGAACTCGACCAGACGGCCGCGTCGATTGCCGCTGTCGTCGAGCTCGGCGGTGAAGAACGCCGTACGGTCCGACACACGCGCCGCCTGTTGCATGTTGTGGGTCACGATCACGATCGTGTAGTCGTTCTGGATCTCCTTCATGAGCTCCTCGATACGACCGGTCGCGATGGGGTCGAGCGCCGAGCACGGCTCGTCCATGAGCAGCACGTCGGGGTTCACCGCGATGGCGCGGGCGATGCACAGCCGCTGCTGCTGACCACCCGACATGCCGAGGGCCGACTCGTCGAGACGGTCCTTGACCTCGTCCCAGAGCCCGGCGCGCTGCAGCGAGCTCTCGACAATCTCCTCGATGTTGCCCTTCATGCCGCCCACCCGCGGGCCGTACGCGACGTTGTCGAAGATCGACTTCGGGAACGGGTTCGGCTTCTGGAAGACCATGCCGATCCGTCGACGCACGGCGACCGGGTCGACCTCGGGTGCGTACAGGTCGACCCCGTGGTATCGGACCGAACCTTCGACCCGAGCGATCGGAATGAGGTCGTTCATGCGGTTGAAGCAGCGGAGCACGGTCGACTTGCCGCAGCCCGACGGCCCGATGAAGGCCGTGATCTCCCGCTCCTTGACGCTCAGGTTGACGTCGGCGACGGCGCGGTTGTCCGCGTAGTAGACGTTGAGGTCAGCGAGGCTGAAGACCTCGGCCGCGGGCTCCGCACCCGACGGATCGATGACGATGTCGGGAGATTCGGGGAGGGTTTCGTGTTCGGTCACGGACATCATTTCTCCGTTGTCAGCGCCCGAGGCGCTTCGCGATACGAGCTCGGCCCACGATCGCGACCAGGTTGATCAGGAAGACGAGGACGAGCAGGACAAGGCTGGCAGCCGCGGCGTGACCGCGCCAGATCGCAGCCGGTTCTTTGGTGAAGGTGGCGATGTTCATCGGCAAGGCGGTGAAGGCGCCCTGCATCTGCTGCAGGAAGTCCTCGTTGCCGGTGGTGTAGAAGCCGGCGGCGCCGACCACGAGCAGCGGAGCGGCTTCCCCGAGCGCCCGGGCGATCGAGAGGACCGTGCCGGTGAGGATGCCCGGCATCGCCGCCGGGAGGACCTGCGTGCGGATCGCTTCCCACTGGGTGGCGCCGAGCCCGTAGGCGCCATCGCGGTACGAGGCGGGAACGGCCCGGATCGCTTCGGCCGCGGTGATGATCACGATCGGGAGAACGAGGATCGCCAACGTGAGCGCTCCGGAGATAACCGAGTCGCCGCCGGTCAGACCCTCGAGGCTCTGCACGAAGACGGCGAGACCGAGGAGGCCGTAGACGATGGAGGGGACGCCCGCGAGGTTGCGCACCGTGACCTGGATCAGGCGGGTGAGCAGATTGTCCTGCGCGTACTCCTCGAGATAGATGGCTGCGCCGATCCCGATCGGGAAGGTGGCCATCACGATCACGGCGATGATCAGCGAACCTCGGATGCCCTGGGCGACGCCGGCTTCGTCCGGGTTCGACAGGAACGAGTTCGTCAGGAAGCTCCAGAGCCTCGACGACGCGATGTCCCAGGAGCCCTGCAGCACATCCCAGACCACCGCGCCGACCATGACGAACGCGGCCGCGACCGCGAGGGCGATCAGGAAGTAGAAGACCTGCCCGGACCGGTCGGCGCCCGGCTGCTTGTTGAGGCTGGTCGGATCGAAGACTTCGCCACGCATCTCAGTACACCTGCCGGAATCGACGAACGATGAAGTCCGACGCCACGTTGAGCACGAGCGTCGTGAGGAAGAGGAGCGCCCCGAGGAAGTAGAGACTCTGGAACGCGATGCCGGACCCGGCAACGGAGTCGGTGCCGGCGCCGACCGACGCCATCGCTGCGGTGATCGTCTGACCCGGTTCGCGGGGGTCGGCCTCGAACAGTGCGCCGCCGGAGCCGCCGGCGGCGATGAACACCACCATCGTCTCGCCGATCGCCCGGGAGATCCCGACGATCAACGCCGCTGAGATACCGGAGATGGCGGCAGGGAAGACCACGCGTATCGCCGTGGTCGCCTTGCGGGCCCCGAGCCCGTAGCTGGCTTCGCGCAGCTCAACCGGCACGGCGCGCATGGCGTCTTCGGAGATCGACGCCACGATCGGCACCGTCAACACGCCCACGCCCAGACCGGCGGCGAGCAGCGAGAAGATACCGATGTCGGTGAAGATCGGTCCGAGGATGTTCGGGAAGATGAAGCTGATGGCAAACAGGCCGAGCACCACCGATGGAATCGAGGCGAGCGTCTCGATCAACGGCTTGACGATTCGCTGCGTGCGGTCGCTCGCGTACTCCGACAGGTAGAACGCCACGCCGATGCCGACCGGGCCGGCGACGACCATGGCGATCACCGTCACCCAGAGGGTGCCGAGGAAGAGGGTCGAGAGGTCGAACTGGCCGCGTCGTGGGAACCAGCCGATGTCGAAAAGGAGGCCCCAGCTGAACTCGGAATCGGCGATGAAGGCGTAGGCCTCGGTGAAGATGTTGAAGACGATCAACACGCTCACGATCACCGACGAGAGGCCGGCGGCGAACATCATGGTCCGGGCCCGCTCGTTCTGGGCAGCCCGGGCCGGGGCCAGCTGCAGATCGGCGGCCGAGCGGACCGGGCCGAGGTCGATGTCCTCGCTGCCGATGCCCCCCTCGGCGACCTGGGTACCGAGCAAGAAGTCCCAGGGGGCCTTGCTGCCGAGGCCCAGCGCCTCGGCAGCGAAGATGGTCCCCGCGAGCCCCGCCGCGATCAGTGCCACCCAGCCGGCGTTGAAGTCGATCGCCCAGAGCGGCACGGCCCAGATGGCCAAGAACCGAACGACCTGTCGCACCGCCATGCGAGCGGGGTCGGCATGACGACCGTCGGTGAGGCGAACCGTGCTGCCCGTCAGGCGCATGGCGAAGCTCTGACCGCTCGGCCAGCTGTAGCCCTCGAGGGCGCCGTACACGATGGCGGCGATCCACCAGTTGGAGAGCCCGAAGTCGGTGACCGGTCCGCCGAGGAAGTACTCGACGATGGCGACGACGAGCGCGATGAGGAGGTAGACCGCGATCTCGACGAGCCCGGTGGCGCCGCGGCGCCACAGCGGGAGGCTGCGGCGACTGGTCATCACCGGCGTCGCGTCGGTGTCGGGACGTTCGATCGTGGTGGTCACGTCACTCTCCCCACTGGCTCTGGCCAGCGATCTTCAGCTGCCACACCCGACCGAGTCGGCTGGCGTCGTCCTCACCGAGCGGGACGTAGCCGGCCTCGGTGACTGCGGTGCTGCCCTCCTCGGAGAGCATGTAGTCGACGAACGCCTCGACCGCCGGGTCCTCCTCGACGGAGGCCTTGTTGACGTAGGTGTACAGGAAGCGAGACACCGGGAACGATGCGTCTGCGATCGTCGACTCGGTCGGCAAGACGCACTCGCCCCCATCCTCGACCGACACCTCGAGCAACTTGGCGTCACCAGCCTCGGCGGCTTCGGAGGCGAAGGCGAAACCGACCCACCCCAGCGAGTGTTCCTCCGAACCGATGCCCTCGATGATCGTGTTGTCGTTGGCGGTCGACACATAGTCGGCTCGGATCGTCTCGACGAAGTCCCGGCTGGCCGGGTCGAGTCCGGTGTCGCCGCCGGCGACCGCCTCCAGCACGATCTCGGCGAAGGAGTCGAAGGTCCCGGACTCCTCGCCGGGACCGAACACGGCGAGGTCGAGCCCGCTGTCGAACTGGGTGCCGCCCCATTCGGCCGTGAGGGCGTTGGCGTCGGACCAGCTGGTGGTGCCCTCCGCCTCCGACGAGATCAAGGCGTACAGGTCGTTGAACGACACACACTCGATGTCGGCGTTCGCGGCGGACGTGACGACGGTGATGCCGTCGATCGCCCGGCGGAGCTCGATGAACTCGATGCCGTTGGCCTCACACAGCGCGACCTCTTCCTCCTTGTAGAGGCGAGAGGCGTTCGCGATCTGGACATCGCCGTTGCAGAAGAGCTGGGCGCCGTCACCCGAGCCGGGGTTGTCGACGGAGATGGCGACACCGGGAGCGAGCTCCTGGAAGCGCTCGGCCTGCAGCTGAACGATCGGGAACACCGTCGAAGACCCGGAGACCTCGATGTTGGAGGTCATCGCTTCCACCGGGACCTCTTCGACCTCTTCCTCGGGCTGCGCCGGCGCGGTGACGACCGGGGCCGCCGACTCGGTCTCTTCACGGAAGGAGTCGACGACCACGCCCACGACGGCCACCACGATTGCGGTGACGACCATGGAGATCAGGCGCTGTCGGGACGTGGGCGGGGATTGAGACATAGCGAACGTTGGGAACCTACGGGCGGTACCTGACCCCCCGGGGGGTCGAGGGTGAACCTCTCGGTACGGAGAGATGAACGAATGGTGAACGGGGTGGGGGGACCAGGTGGACGAGGCCAAAAAGCAAGGCGGGGTGCGCCCGGCAGTGCCGACACGCACCCCGCCTCTGGAGGGGGATCAGATGGTCAGGTTGTGCTGGATCAGTTGGAGAAGACCCGGCCGGTGACCCGGTCGGCCCAGACCTGCTGAGCGAGCTCCTGGTCAGCGGGAGCGAGGTCGATGTAGCCGACCGCGGTGACCGACTCGAGGCCGGTGTCGCTCATCATGTAGTCGACGAAGGCGGCGACGGCGGGATCCTCAGCAGCCCACGCAGCGTTGACGTAGGTGTAGAGCGGGCGAGAGATCGGGAACGAGGCGTCCGCGATGGTCTCGGCCGTCGGGAGGATGCAGCCAGCCGGATCGTCTTCGACCGACACGGCGAGGAGCTTGGCTTCGCCGGCCTCAGCGGCCTCCGAAGCGAAGGCGAAGCCGACCCAGCCGAGGCTGGTGTCGCTCGAGGCGATGCCCTCGATGATCACGTTGTCGTTGCCAGACGAGGTGTAGTCCGGGCGGATCGACTCGGTGTAGGCACGGGCCTCGACGTCGAGACCGGTGTCGCCGCCGGCGACCTCTTCCATCACGATCTCACCGAAGGAGTCGAAGGTGCCGGACTCTTCACCCGGGCCGAAGATGGCCAGCGGGGCGTCGGGCAGCTCGGCTGCGGTGGAGCCCATCTCGGCGAGGAGGGCGTTGGCGTCAGCCCAGCTCTCGAAGCCGGTGGCGTCCTCGCTGAGGAGGGCGTAGAGCTGGTTGAACGAGACACACTCGACGGCGTCGTTGTTGGCCGAGGTGATCACCGAGATGCCGTCGATGCCACGGAGGATCTCGATGAACTCGATGCCGTTGGCAGCGCAGGTCTCGAGCTCGGAGTCCTTGTAGGCACGCGAGGCGTTGCCGATCGGGATGGCGCCGTCACAGAAGAGCGCCGCACCGTCGCCGGAACCGGGGCCGTCGACCGAGATCGCGACGCCGGGGTTGGCGTCACCGAACTCCTCGGCCTGCTTCTGCACGATCGGGAAGACGGTCGAAGAGCCCGAGACCTCGATGGTGCCCTCGAGCTCGGGGGCGGCCTCTTCCTCGGCCATGTCGTCGTCGGCCTCTTCCTCGGCCATGTCGTCGTCGGCCTCTTCCTCGGCCATGTCGTCGTCGGCCTCTTCCTCTTCGGGCTCAGCGGCCGCGTCCGAGGTGGAGTCCGAGGTGTCGGCGGTGTCGTCGTCGTCATCGCCACACGCGGCAGCGATCAGCGAGAAGACCGTAAGCAGGATGACGAGCAGGCGGGCCCGTCGCAGGTTCGTGGTATGCATGCCGCGCAAGCTACGGAGGTGGAGTTGGCTTTCGGCTGACCTCGGGTGAACCGTGAGAGCGCAGTATCTGAACGTTCGGTGAACGGCGAAGGGTCGTCGTTCACCCACGGAGCGTGTTTGCCCGGCGGTAACCGCCGAGCGTCAGCCATCGCCGGCGAACCGCAACGGAACGTGGCCGGAGATGTCGCCGGTCAGGCGCAGCTCACAGATGCGGCCGGGCTCGGCACAGTCGACCCGCTCGCCGGAGTCACGCATGAAGAAGCGCTGCACCGCCACGTCGCCGGTGGCGGTGCCGTCGGTGACGACCAACTCGACCGGGTCGGTGCAGTACTCCTCACCGAGGGCGAGGTCGACGCATTGGGCGGCGAGGACGGTGCCCTCGTCGAGCGGCACTTCCTCACAGTCGGTCAGGAACGGGATGACCTCACCGTCGACGTCGACCAGCTCCTGCTCCACACAGTTGATGATCGTGGTGAGGTTGCCGAGGGCGAGGGAGACGACCTCGCCGTCGGCGAGATCGCGGTCGGGGTTCATGGCGTAGGCGATGCCCCACTCGAGGTCGGTCGGCGGGGTGGTGCCGTCGAACCAGATCCGCACCGGGTTGGTCGCCGTGCCGTCGCCCAACTCGAACGGGACGAGATCGCTGCGGGCAGCGATCCGACAGCCGTAGAGGCTGCCGAAGCAGTCGTTGCCGTAGCCGGTGACCCGGCTCACCTCGACGTCGACGGTGAACGAACCGTCCGCATCGGCCACCACATCGGCGAGCCGAGCGACTTGGTCCCAGCACCCGTAGATGCTCGAGCTCCCGCCGACGATGCACTCACCGACGATGATCGGGGCATCGGCGGGGAAGCCCGAACCGGTGACGGTGACGGTGTCGCCGTCGTTGAGCCCGTCGGTCTGAGACACCGCGATCACGGGGGCGCGGACACCGTCGACGTTCGGGTCGAACCACACGTCGGCGGTGGCCGACTCGTCGTAGTCGGAGATGTTGGCGACCGCGACCACGCACTGGAGCGCCCCGGGGTTCGCACAGTCGACCTCACCGCCCGCGGTGGAGATGTAGCGGCGCACGACCACCGACACCGCGACCTCACCCTCGTCGTTCGAGGAGTGGAGCGTGTAGCCGCCGACGTCGCAGTTGCTCTCGCCGCCGATCGAACCAGGGGTCGCTGCGCACTGAACCGCCGCGACCGTCACGCCGGGCTGGAAGCCAGCGGCCGACAGCGAGATCTCCTGACCGTCGACCAGGCCGTCGTTGGGCGTGGCGATCATCGGCATCCGCAGCGAGTCGAGGCCGTCGGCTCGACCCGCGCTCTGGATCTCGACCACGACCTCGCCGGTCTCGGTCGGTGCGTCGTCGTCCGCGGCGTCGGCCTCCGGGCCGGCATCGTCGCCGGATCGAGCGATGACGACGACGCCGGCGACGAGCACCAGGGTTCCGACGACGACCACGAGCCGCGACCACCACGAGCGCTTGGGTTCGGGCGCGCCGAACGAGATGTCGAGCAGCTGATCACTGGCCATCGGTGTCCTCCGGACTGAGGCGCCGCCGCACCCCGCCGAACCAGTATCTCAGCCCCGGCTCGACCCGTTCCGTCGCGTCAGCCGACCCGGCCCATGAGCGCAAGGAAACGCACGGCCGGCGCCGCATCCGCCGGCGGTTCGACCGGGTCGTCCGGCAGCACGCCCCCGGCGAGCACCGCGTCGGCATGCTCGGCCCAGAAGTCGAGGCAGGCGTCGATGAGATCCTCGGGCAACTCGACCGGCCGACCGACCGCCTGACCGATGTCCCACGCGCGGAGGAGGTTCTCGCTGATGCGTTGGGCGAGCAGGTCGGCGAGCAGGATCGGGCCGGCCTCGTGGGGGACGACCGTGGCGGCCGGGTCGATGTCGCGGAGCGCGCCGATCGCACCGACCGCGGTGCCGCGCCACGCCGCGACGGGGTTGCCGCCGAGCACGGCCGCATCGAACTCGCCGACCGACTGCAACGCCTCGCCGGAGGCGGCCGTGGTCAGCTGCGCATCGCCGACGACGAGCCACGCCACCGTCGTGATGACCGTCCAGTCGTCGGGATGGGTGGTGCGCTCCCACTCCTCATCGCTGAGCTCGACGATCGTCTCGCCGAAGAGTGCGGCCGCCCGTTGGTACGCCGCGGCGTCGAGGGTCACCGCCACTCGCCTCCTCCCACTCGCCCTACTCCCATTCGATGGTGCCGGGTGGCTTGGACGTGATGTCGTAGGCGCAGCGGTTCACGCCGGGCACCTCGTTGATGATGCGGCTGCTCATCGCCTCGAGGACGTCGTACGGGATGCGGGCCCAGTCGGCGGTCATCGCGTCCTCGCTGGTGACCGCCCGGATGATGATCGGGTAGCCGTAGGTGCGCTCGTCGCCCATCACGCCGACGCTGCGGATGTCGGGCAGCACCGCGAATGACTGCCAGATCTCGCGTTCGAGGCCGGCCTTGGCGAGTTCTTCGCGCACGATGAAGTCGGCGTGCTGGAGCGTCTCGACCTTGTCGGGCGTGACCTCGCCGATGATGCGCACGCCGAGCCCCGGGCCGGGGAACGGCTGACGCTGCACGATGTCGTCGGGCAGGCCCAGCTCCGAGCCCACCTGGCGGACCTCGTCCTTGAAGAGGCTGCGGAGCGGCTCGACGAGCTCGAACTCCATGTCGTCGGGCAGACCACCCACGTTGTGGTGGCTCTTGATCGTCGAGGCGTGCTCGCTGCCGGACTCGATGACGTCGGGGTAGAGCGTGCCCTGCACGAGGAACTCGGCCCGGCGCCCGTCGGAGCCTTCGGCCGCTTCGGCCTTGGCATCCTCGAAGACCCGGATGAACAGCTCGCCGATCGCCTTGCGCTTGGCCTCGGGCTCGGTGACCCCGGCGAGGGCGGAGAAGAAGCGCTCCGAGGCGTCGACGAAGATCAGCTTCACGCCGAAGTTCTTCTCGAACGTCTCGATGACCTGATCGGCCTCGTTGAGCCGCATGAGCCCGGTGTCGACGTGGACGCAGGTGAGCTGATCGCCGACCGCCTTGTGCACGAGCGCCGCGGCGACCGCGGAGTCGACACCGCCCGACAGGGCACAGATGACCGGCTTGTCGCCGACCTGGGCCCGGATCTGCTCGACCGACGTGTCGATGATCGACGCCATCGTCCAGTCGCCGGGCAGGCCACACCCATCACGGAGGAACCGCTCGATCACGTGCTGGCCGTGCTCGGTGTGCATCACCTCGGGGTGGAACTGCACGCCGTAGAGCTTGCGCTCCGCCGACTCGAACGCGGCGACCGGCGCGTCGGGGGTCGACGCCGTGGGCGTGACGCCTTCCGGCGGAACGGTGATGGCGTCGAAGTGCGACATCCAGACGTTCTGCTCGGCGGGCGTGCCCGACAGGAGCGTGCCGCCGTCGCCTTCGACGGAGAGCACGGTGCGGCCGTACTCGCCGCGGTCGGTCCGCCCGACCGTGCCCCCGTTCTGCTGGGCGATCAGCTGGGCGCCGTAACAGATACCGAGGATCGGCACGTCGAGGTCGTACACCTCGGGATCGATCGCGATGGCGCCCTCGGCATGGACCGAGTCGGGGCCGCCGCTGAAAATGATGCCGGTCGGCTCCTTCGCCGCGATCTCCGCCGCGGTCGAGTTGGGCGAGATGATCTCGCTGTAGACGTTGGCTTCTCGCACCCGGCGGGCGATCAGCTGGGCGTACTGGGCGCCGAAGTCGACGACCAGGACCTTGTCGAATGCTCCGCCTCCGGCGGACGAATCGAAACTGCCGTC
>CAZEML010000135.1:0-12035 GCA_964513285.1 uncultured Candidatus Nemicrothrix sp. | reverse complement strand
CGACCGCGGGCAGCATCCGGTTCACGACGACGCCGGAGGCGTCGAGGTCGGCCGCACGGATGCGGTCGAGGAAGTAGCGCGCCTCGTCGAGGGTGTCCCCACGTGGTGACGCGACGAGCACGAACGAGGTTCGCTCGTCGCCGAGCAGCGCGAGGGTCGCCTGCGCCCGCTCGCGGAAGCCGTCCTCCATGCCCTGGAACGACTGGAAGAAGGCGACCGCTTCATCGACCACGGTGGCGCCCACGACCCGGGCGAGCTGTCGGAGCACGGTCTGGGCCGCACGGTTGGCGACACCGATGAGGCCCCGGTTGGAGGCGGTGACCATCTTGTAGATCGGGTTGTCGAGGAGGCGGGTCAGCAGCTTCGGCGCCTCGAGGAACGCGAGCGCGTCGCGGGTCGGTGGCGTGTCGACCACGACGAGATCCCAATCGCCGCTGTTGTAGAGCTCGGAGAGCTTCTCGACCGCCATGTAGTCCTGGGTGCCCGACAGGGTGCCCGAGACGTTCCGGTAGAAGCGGTTGCCGAGGATGCGTTCGGCCTGCTCGTCGTCGTGGGCGTGACGGCGAACGACCTCGTCGAAGGTCGATTCGGTGTCGAGCATCAACGCGGCGAGGGTGCCCTCCCAGGGCCCCTCGATGGTCGTCGGGGTGTTCGACAGCTCGCCGATGCCCAAGGCGTCGGCCAGGCGCTTGGCCGGGTCGATGGTGACGACGCAGGCCCGGCGGCCGGCTTGGGCGGCGGCGAGCGCGGTTGCGGCCGAGGTGGTGGTCTTGCCGACCCCACCCGTACCGCAGCAGATGACGACCTGGCTCGATGCGAGGAGTTCGCCGTAGCTCGACGCGGTCATGGCGACACCACCTCGGGGAGTTCGACGATGGCCGCGGTCAGCTCGTCGGCGAGCACGCCGATCTCGTCGGGCCCGATGCTGGTGCCGAACAGCTGCGGGAGACGGATCTGGGGAAGCGGCAAGCTGGTGCCGAGCCGCTCGATCTGCTCGGCCTGGAGCGCGGCGCGCCCCGCTCGGAACGCCGCCGCGGTCGACAACGCGGCTCGTTCGTCGGCGCTCAGCCCGGAATCGATGCCGTCGAGGCTCGCCGGATCGAGGCCGTCGATGGTGGGGAGCACGGCGTTGACGATCACCGGCCCGAGCCGGACCCCGAGTTCGTCCTCGACGGCGAAGCTCGTCTCGATCAACTCGTTGACCGGCGTCTCCTCGGGGATCGTCACGAGCATTACCTGGCATCGGTCGGGGTCGCCGATGAGGTCGAGCACCTCGACCGCCTGTCGGTGCAGCACGCCCGTGCGGGCGACGTCGCGCACCCCTCGGGGACTGCGCAGGAACCCGACCGCGTGGCCGGCGGCGGGGGCGTCGACCACGATCAGGTCGTAGGTCCCCTCGTCGGCGAAGGCCTTGATGCGGCCGAGGATCAGCAGGTCCTTGATGCCGGGTGTCGCGGTGGCGACGATCTCGAGGATGCCCGACGACGCGAGTCGGCCGATCAGCCGGTTGAAGCCGTGGTTGGCGAGCCACTCGACGAGGGCTTGATCCGGGGTGATCGACTTGAGGGTGACGGATCCGGATCCGTCGGGGCCCGCCTCGTGAACGGCCGTCGCTTCCTCGTAGCCTTGGGGCTCGGCCCCGAACATGGGGGCCGACGAGGACCGGCCCGACACCTCCACCAGGAGCACCGACAGGCCGGACCGAGCGGCCGACGTGGCGATCGTCGCGGCGGCCACCGTCTTTCCGACTCCACCCTTGCCCGCCACGATCAGGACGTTCGCCGATGAGAAGAACTGAGCAGGCTGCATCTCCCTCGGCTCCTCGCTCGACGGTGCGTCGGCGGGTCAGCCTATCGGTGGCCTTCGTCGCTCTCGTCCTCGCGATCTTGTCCGCCGCCATGCCCGGCCGAGCGGGCGCCCAAGACGACGCCCCGACGCTCAACCCGGCCTTCTTCGACGTGGTGCAGGTGTCGGGCTTCGTCGACCGCATCGTCGCCGACTTCATCGAGGAATCGATCGAACGAGCCGAACGCGACGGCGTCGGCGGCCTGATCCTGCAGGTCAACTCGACCCGCAGCGTGCTCGACGACGACGAACTGATCGCCCTCGCCGAGACCATCGCCAACGCCGAGGTCCCGGTGTACGCCTGGGTCGGCCCGTCCGGTGCCGACGCCCGGGGCGAGGTCGCTCAGCTCCTCGCCACCACCGACGAGATCGGTGTCGCCGTCGGTGCCGAGTTTGGCGACATCGGCGAGCTGGTGATCCCCGAGGAGTTGCTGTCCCCGGCGTTCCTCGAGGTCGCCGATGCGCTCGAGACCGACACCGTCGATGAGGACACCGTCATCACCTTCGGCCTCTCGGACCGAGCGTCCGCCGAAGCGATGGCGACGCTGGGACTGTTCGCCCTCGACCTGCCCGGCTTCGAGTCCGAGATCGACACCACCGGCGAGGAAGCGGTGCGGGTCCCGGTCTCGCCGGTGCGGTTCTTCAAGCTCTCGCTGTTCGACGGCTGGATGCACACCTTCGCCAGCCCGCCGATGACCTACCTGCTGTTCCTGATCGGTGCCGCCCTGCTGATCTTCGAGTTCTACACCGCCGGTGTCGGCATCGCTGGTGTGCTCGGCGCGGGCTGCTTCGTGCTCGGCTGCTACGGCCTGACGGTGTTGCCGACCCGGCCTTGGGCCCTCGCCCTGCTGGTGATCGCCATGCTCGGGTACGCGGTCGACGTGCAGACGGGGGTGGCCCAGGCGTGGTCGGTGATCGCGACCGTCTGTCTGGTGGTCGGCTCGTTGTTCTTGTTCGACGGCTTCGGCATCTCGATCATCACCCTGATCGCCGGCATCATCGGCATCAGCTTGTCGATGATCTCGGGCATGCCGTCGATGATCCGCACCCGCTTCGGCACCCCCACGATCGGGCGGGAGTGGATGATCGGCTCGATGGGCGAGGCCGCGGAGAACATCAAGAAGGAAGGCGTCGTGCTCGTCGATGGCGCCCCGTGGAAGGCGCGCGTCAACCGCACCACCCCGATCGCCAAGGGCGATCCCGTCCGCGTCGTCGCGATCGAGGGGCTCTACCTCGAGATCGAGCCCGAGGAGGGCGGCGCCCGCGACTACCGCGAGATGCGCGGCAAGCGGGGCGAGGCGGAGGCCGACGCCGACTCCGTGTCGGACGCCGAGCCGGTCGCCGACTGACCGACGGAGCCGGGCCCCGCCTGGGTCGACTCAGCCGGTGGCGAGGCGACGTTCGAGCATCTCGGTCAAGGGCTCGACCGGTCCGCCGAGTTCGTCGAGCACCTCGTGGCAGTGCTGCATGGCCCGCCGGGCCGCCGCTCGGTCGCCGCGCTGGAGGTGGGCGGCCACGAGGGCCCGATGGGCGGGCTCTGACCACGGCTCGACCCCGATCGTTCGGGTGGCGACCGCGACCGCGTCGTCGACCCGGTCGTGGGCCAAGAGCAGTTCTGCGGCGCGAACCGAGGCCGCCACGTAGCGGACGTGGAGGCGTTGGCGCTCGATGAACAACCACTCGCCCTCCTGCACCCCGGACAACAGATCGCCCCGATACAGGCCGACACCTTCGACGAGGCGATCGAGCGACAACGTCGGCGCGCCGTCGGCCTCGAGGCGCTCGGCATCGTCGAGCAGTGCGTCGAACCGCCAGACGTCGACGTCGAGTCGGTCCCGACCCGCGAGGCGGATCCGGTTGCCGTCGGCGCGGACGAAATAGGCGGCGTCTCCGCCGGTCCGCCCTTCCTCGAGGACCCCGAGGAGGAGGTTCAGCGTCGACCGGAGGTTGCGACGAGCGGCGTCCTCGTCGGCCTCGGGCCACAGCGCGGTCATCACGGCGTCGCGGGTGGTGTCGGGGTGGACGACCAGATAGCCGAGCAGGGATCGCACCCGCTCGCGCCGCCAGTCTTCGCTGGTGGTCTCCCGGTCGTGGAGGAGAAGCTGCTCGGTCCCGAGCAGCTGGAGCCGGCGGGTCTCTTCGGGAGGAAGCGGCACCGACGCGAGGAGCTCCTTCGCGGCCGCCGCGACCTTCTTCACCGGGTGACTGGTGTGGTCGCGGAAACGGCTGCGGGCTGGTTCGCCGATGACGTCGAGCAACCACTCTGCGGTGGCTCGGGCCTCGGGGCGACCGACCGCCCAAGCGGCCGCGACGAACTCACACGTCGTGCGCAGGAACAACGACGAGATCAGCTGCCCGGGATTGGCGGGCCAGGCGACGGTGCGGATCGCGTCGAGATCACCGGTCTCGTCGACGGCGCGAAGGGCGAGGCCGAGCTCGAGGTCGCGGGCAGGTAACGGCACTCGCAGCGCGTCGAGCACGCTCGGGTCGAACCGGGCGATCAGCGAGCCCGAGCCGTTGTAGGAGAGCCGGGTGTTGTCAGCGACCGGGATGCGATCGAGGAGTTCGCGCATCTCGGTCTCGGCCCGTTCGGCATCCCCGGTCTCGTGAATGATCAGCAGGCTGGGCAGCGCGAGCGTGATCTCGACCTGGGGGGCACCGCGCTCGCCGGCCAGCGACTCGGCCATCGTGAGGTGACCTCGAGCGGTCTCGAGGTCGCCGACTCCCGCGGTGACCGCGGCGAGCCACGCATGGGTGAGGAAGCGAGCCCGTTCCGAGCCGGTGCGTGCTCCCCACGCGTCGGGGTCCGCCAGCAACTCCTCGATGCGGCCGGCGCGCCACCGAGCGGAGATGGCGATGACTTCGGTGCCGCGGATCGCTCCGGCCCCGGCGAGGTAGCGGTCGGCGAGCTCGACGTCGCTGTTGCCGAGGAACTCCTGGGCCTGGAACTCGAGCCAGTCCGCGATCGCCTCGAACCGGCCGGTCATGCGGTTGCCCCTCGCCTTGCCGACCGCGGTGAGCATGGCGTGAGGATCGCCCTGGGACAGCGCCGCGAAGGCGTTGATGATGTCGATGTAGGGCGCCGCGTTCGGTTCGCCGGCGGCGGCGAGTTCCATCATGGATCCGGCGACACCGAGGAGGCCGGGGGCATCGCGCTGGATGTGATGCCAGAAGCCGAGCTCGGCGATCGAGTTGACCTGGGCGGCGGTGTCGCCGAGCGCGGCGAACCCGTCGGCGGCGTCGGCGAACGCCGCCCGACACCGCTCGGTGGTGGGATCGATCGACTGTTCGAGCAGGCCGCGGACGTGCTGCGCGATCGGGTGGGTCGCGACCGCTCCGTCCATCGCATCGTGCCAGCGCTTCAAAAGGTCGGCGTCTTCGACTCGCCCGTCGATCACGGCGGCCCGGAGGGCGGCGATCGTGAGGTCGGGTTCGTCGCCGCGGATGGCGATGTCGACCGCTCGGACGCTCTCGCCGGCATCGAGCAGGTAGGTGACCGCGGGGCGGAGCTGCCGCTGCCGTTGTTCGGCGATCCTCGCCCGGTCGAAGACCTCGTGCCAGAGATCGTGGGCGCGGTACCAGCCATCGTGGTGCTGCACCATCGGGAGGTCGCCGAGGGGCCCGGACGGTTCGATGCCGGTGAGAGCCTCCAGCATCTGGCTGTTGGCCCCGCCGAGCGCGACGGTGATCTCGAGCAGGGTCCGCTGCGACTCGTCGAGTGAGGTGAGGACCTCTTCGTTCAAGAAGTCCGGTACGGGTCCCGAGCGCAGACCGAGCGCCACGAGTGCCGGCCAGCCACCGAGGTGAGCGACCTCGGACGGCGAGCGTCCGGCCGCGTCGGCGAGGGTGGCGAGATCTGGCTCGGACAGCGTGAGGTCGGTCTCCGCGAGCCGGACGACCTCGCCGTGGGCGTCGAGCCGGGCGACGTTGAGTGGCGGCGCGGTGCGTCCGGCACAGGCGATGTGGCCGTTCGTCGGGAGGGCGGTCAACAGCTCGCCGAGCGCCTCGGCCCCTGGCGAGTCGGGCTCGATCTCGTGCACGTCGTCGAAGATCAGGCACACCTGGGCGGGCGATCGTCCCGCGACGGCTTCGGCGATGGCGTCGACCGACGGGTCGCCGACGAGGCCGAGCGATTCACCCACGCCGCCGAGGAGATGATCTCGACGGGAATCGGCGGGTTCGCATCCGATCCAGTGGTCGTGCCCCCGAGGGGCGAGCCGGTTCTGTTCGACCGCCTGGGCGAACGCGGTGGTCTTGCCGAATCCGGCGCCGGCTCGGACGATCGTGAGGCGAGCCTCGAAGCGCGCGAGGAGCTGCCGTAGGACGTCGGGGCGCAGCAGCGCACCCTCGACGCGAGGCGGATGGACCCGAAATGGCCGGGTCAACGGCGATCCCATCGATCGCTGAACCTACTGCAGCGCGAGCTCACGGCCTCCAGGCTGGATGCCGAGTGTCATCGATGCGTCAACCGGGTCGCTGGGTTCGATTCGGGCACAAATGCGTGCCCGATCCGCGCCGCGGGGGCGAAAAATCGTCGAATCACACGGAGAGTGGTCAAGTTTCCGAGCACTACCACCGAGAACGTTTGTGGCTTTGGTCACAACCTGATAGCCCTTGCGTTTGAGAGCGGGAGACCCCATGGCGATCAGCACCCACCGGACCGATTGGCAGCTACGGGCCGCATGTCGCGGGCCTCAAGCGGTCGTGTTCTTCCCACCGACCACCCCCGAGCGGCGTGACGAGAAGCGATTCCGCGAGGCGAGTGCCAAGGCGATCTGCGACGGCTGTGGTGTGCGCGACGAGTGCCTCCAGTACGCGGTGAACATCCGCGAGCAGCACGGCATCTGGGGTGGGCTCTCCGAGAGCGAGCGCCGCCAGCTCAGCACGGCCAACTGACCGCCGTCTGACGTTCATCCGCTGGTCTCGCGAACGAGCTGTCGCGGCCGGCGGGACTAGAGCTCGGGTAGACGTGGCCCGGCGATGCGCAGATCGCCCCGCCGACGGGTCACCCCGGTGTCGTCGAGTCGGGTGATCAGCGGAATCGCGAACTTGCGGGTCGTGCCCCAGCCGTCGCGGGCTTCGGCCACGGTGATGCCGTCGGGCTTCTCCGCGAGCAGGCGGGCGACGACCCGGGCCGCGTCGTCGAGGGCGGAGGCAGCGAAGACGACCCCGTCCAGCTGAATCAGGTCGCCCCGGCGCACGAGCTCGCGGATCTCGGCCGGGTCGACGTCGTCGACATCGGGCGGCGCGAAGGGATCGGCAGCCAGCCGAGCCACGACACCGCTCTCGGCGAGCGGATCCGCGGCCGCGGCCGGGCGGGCGTGACCGCCCTCGACCGCCAGATCGTCGAGCGTGTCGAGGACGGCACGTTCGAATTCGCCGAGCGGCGCGATGTCGAGGCCGAGGGCACCGGCCCCGTCCACCGCCGCTCGCAGTTCGCCGGTGACCCGTTCGAGTTCGGTGGGGTCGACCGCCCAGCGGCCGACGTCGGGTTCGCGGCGCTCGCCGGTGAGGCGTCGCAGGTGGTCGACGTCGACGCGCCCCCGCTCGCGCACGACCCGTTCGACCGACCGGTCGGGTCGCGCCTTGGCGGCGGCGACCAGGGGATCGACATCGAGGATCTCGCCGCCGCCGAGGGTCACGCCCTGGCCCGACTCGCGCAGGATGAAGCGATCGCCGGGGACGAGCGGGAGTTCGACGGGCAGGTGCATCCGCACGAAGCCCGAAGCGCCCGGTTCGATGGCGTCGGGTCCGAGCACGCGGACCCGGACGGGGTGCTCACCGGAACCGAGGTACAGCAGGTGGGCCCCGCGTCGGGTGACGGGACGGTCGAGCGAGTCGAGCACCTGCAGCGATGCGTCGACCCGGCGGGTGAGGTGCCAGTCGCCGTCGCGCACCAAGACGTCCCCGCGGGTGACCTGGTCGTGGGACACCCCGGACAGGTTCGCCGCCACCCGGTTGCCCGGCCCCACCTTGGTCCGTTCGGCGTACTGGCTCTGGAGTGCCCGCACCCGCACGTCGTGGTCGCCGGGTCGGATCGACAGCTCGTCGTCGACCCGCACCATCCCGCCCGTGAGGGTCCCGGTGACCACGGTGCCCGCCCCCTTGGCGGCGAAGACCCGATCGATCCACAGCCGGGGCTGCTTGTGGTCGGCGGCGGTCGGCGTCACGTCGAGCAGGTCGTCGAGCGCGGCGCGCAGGTCGTCCATCCCGATGCCGTCGATGGCATCGACCGGGACGACGGGAGCATCGGCGAGGAAGGTGCCTTCGGTGTGTTCGGCGACCTCCATCTGGGCGAGCTCGGCGAGCTCGTCGTCGACCTGGCCGACCTTGGTCAGGGCCACGATGCCGTGCTCGATGCCCAGCAGGCTCAGGATGCGCAGGTGTTCTTCGGACTGTGGCTTCCACCCCTCGGTCGCGGCGACGACGAAGACGCACGCATCGACCCCACCGACGCCGGCCAACATGTTCTTGAGGAACCGGATGTGGCCGGGCACGTCGATGAAGGAGATGCCCCGCCCCGACGGGAGCTTCGCTCCCGCGAAGCCGAGATCGATCGTGAGGCCGCGAGCCTTCTCTTCCTCGAGGCGGTCGGGGTCGGTCCCCGTGAGTGCCTTGATCAGGGTCGACTTGCCGTGGTCGACGTGACCGGCGGTGGCGACGACGTGCACGGGGCGTCAGGTGAGCGCCGCGAGGGCGTCGGCCACCACGGGGTCATCGTCGGGATGGATCGTGCGGAGATCGAGCACGGTGTGGTCGTCCTCCATGCGGGCGATGATCGGATGCTCGAGCTGGCGCAGGGTCTCGCGATGGTCGCCGGGGAACCGCACGCCCGCGGATGGGATCTCGACGCCGGGCAGCGTGCCGCCGCCGGGGGCGGACATCACGTTGGTGACCTCACCCACCCCGTACCGCTCGGCGCGAGCCCGGAGTGAGGCGACCGAGAGGCCGGCCATGCGCCAGAACGGGATGGCGTCGCCGTCTTCGGCGAGGTAGGCGAGCGCGGTCTGCTGGAGCGCAGCGAGGACGAGCGAACCCGGGCGCAGCGCACGGGCCAACGGGTGCTTCGCGCACCGACGGACGAGTTCGGCGTCGCCGGCGATGATGCCGGCCTGCGGTCCGCCGAAGAGCTTGTCGCCGGAGAAGGTGACGAGGCCGGCGCCGGCCTCGAGGGTCTGGCGGGCGGCGGGCTCGTCGGCAAGCCAGCCGGGCGGATTGCCCTTCAGCCACGGGCAGCGACTGTCGAGCAGTCCGGACCCGGTGTCGACCACGAGGGGGGCGCCGAGGTCGGCGAGTTGGCTGGTGGTCGGTGCTTCGGTGAAGCCGACGATCTTGTAGTTGGACTGATGGACCCGAAGGACCACGCCGACGTTGGTGTGGGGCGCATCGACCGCGGCGGCGAAGTCGTCGACTCGGGTGCGGTTGGTCGTGCCGACCTCGACGAGGCGGGCGCCGGAGCGGGCCATCACCTCGGGGATGCGGAAGCCGCCGCCGATCTCGACGAGCTCGCTGCGGCTGACGACGACGTCGCGGCCTTCGGCCAGGCCGCCGAGCACGAGGAGGACGGCCGCCGCGCAGTTGTTGACGACGATGGCGTCTTCGGCCCCACACGCCTTGGCGATGAGGGAGCCGGCGGTGGCCATGCGGGAACCGCGCTGCCCGGTGGTGAGGTCGAGTTCGAGGTTGGTGTAGCGCTCGGGCTGATCCCAGGCCATCGGGGCGCGGCCGAGGTTGGTGTGCAGGATCGTGCCCGTCGCGTTGATCACCGGTCGCAACATGCGACGCCCGAGGGCGACGGCGATGTCGCGGGCGCTCTCGGGGTTGCCGGCGGCGATGGCCGCCCGGGCGGCGTCGACCAGCATCGGGTGGGGCAGTCCGACGTCGGCGATCGACCGGGCCAGCTTGTCGACGGATGGCGGGCGTTGGGCGGGGGCGCTCATCGAGGTCAGCTTAGGAGTCGGGGGACAGCTCGGGGCCGGCGAACGAAGGTGGCGTCGGACTTATGGCGCCTTTCGGAGGTGCTCGTACGCTGGGGACGTGTTCCGATTCCTTCTCCTCGCGTTCATCATCGTGCCGATCATCGAGATCTGGGTCCTGATCCAGGTCGGCACCGTGATCGGCGGCTGGAACACGATCGGGCTGATGATCCTCGTCTCGGCGATCGGCGCGTGGCTCGTGCGACGGGAGGGCTTCGGGCTCATCGCCCGGATCCAGGAACGGCTGGCGGCCGGCCAGGTGCCGACCAAGGAACTGGTCGACGGCCTGCTCGTCGGCATGGCCGGCGCCTTGATGCTCACCCCGGGGTTCGTGACCGACGGCATCGGCCTCCTGTGCCTCTTCCCGCCCACCCGGGCGATCATCCGCACCGCGCTGATCGCCCGCTACCGCGACCGGGTCAAGGTCGCCGGTCCGGGCGCGGCGATGGGTGGAGCGGCCGGTGGCTTCGGCCCCGGTTTCGGTGGTCCCGGCGGTCCGGCCGGCGGGCCTGGGCGCCCGGGTGGCCCGAACTTCGGCGATGTCATCGACGTCGGCGACGTCGACTACGACCGCCCCGAGGATCCCCCGGAACTGTCGTCCTGACTCGGCGCCGAGGGTCTGGCCCTAGCCGAGGAGCAGCTCGCCGAGCCGGCCGATCTCGACCGGCGGGGAGATCACATAGCCCTGGGCGAAGTGGCACCCGAGCTCGGTGACGGCCTCGAGGTCGGCCTCGGACTCGACCCCGACCGCACAGATCGCGACCCGGCGTTCGAGCATCGACTCGACGACCAGCCGCATGCGGGTGTGGCCTCGCTCGCCGTGGATGCCCTGGACGAGTCGCTTGTCGAGCTTGACGATGTCGACGAGGTCGCTGTCGATCAGCTCGAGATCGCTCGCGCCGATGAACTCGTCGATCACCACCTGCACGCCGAGGGCGCGCAGCTGGGTGACCAGGCGGGTGCCGGGCCCGCGGGCGGCGAGGACCTCGGGATGGAGTTCGAGGTGCACCTGTTCGGCGGGCAGTTCGGCGTTGTGCAGCCCCCGGGCCAAGGTGAGGGGGAAACGACTGTCGTTGAGGCGACGGTCTGAGACGTTCAGCGACAAGAACATCGGGTCGCCGAGGCGGTCGGGGAGAACCTGGATCGCCGACGCCGCCTGCTGGAGGACGTTCTCTTCGATGCGGCGGATGAGCCCGCCGTCTTCGGCTGCGCCGATCAGCTCGCGGGGGTTGAGGTGGGTTCCGTCCTCGCCCACGATCCGCAGCAGCGCCTCGCAGCCGACGATCTCGCGCGAGGGCAGCTCGATGATCGGCTGGTAGTGGACCTCGATCGCGTTGTCGTCGAGCGCGCTGCGCAGTCGCTGATCGACGGTGTTACGGCGTTCGGACTGTGACCGCAGCTCCTCGTCGAAGAGTTCGCAGCGGTCCCGACCCAGGCCCTTCGCCTGGTACAGCGCCGTCTCGGACTCGCGCACGAGGGCTTCCGCCGGACGGTCCGACGTGCCGATCGCGATGCCGATCGACATGGTCAGTCCGTGGAGCGGGCTCTCGACGTCGGCGTCGGCGCAGAGACTGCGGAACCGTTCGCCGATGGTGGTGGCCTCCGCGACACCGAGGACGTCGGGGCAGACGATGGTGAACTCGTCGCCGCCGAAGCGGCTCAGGACGTCGTCGGCGCGCAGGGTCTCTTCGAGGGCGGCCGCGAGCTGGCGAAGGGTCTCGTCGCCGTTGGCGAAGCCGCGCGTGTCGTTGACCGTCTTGAAGCGGTCGATGTCGATCGAATACACCGCGACGCAGCCGTCGGAGGTGACCGTCGCCTGGAGTGCGTCTTCGAGACAGCTGAGGAGGTAGTCGCGGCCGGGGAGTCCGGTGACGGTGTCGGCCGCCATCTCCTGGTCGAGGTCGCCGATCAGCGCGGTGGCGCCGCTGTCGTTGCCCATCACGATCACCCGGAGCTGGCGATGCACGCCGCCGTCCTCGCCGAGGACCCGGGCGATGACGGTCGAGGAGAAGCCGCCGGCTCGGCCTTCGGCCAGGCGCAGGAGGGTGATGACGGCGATGGCGTCGTCAGGGTGAAGATCTCTCGGAAGCCCGAGCGACCGGAGCCGCTCGTCGATCCCGTCGGGGTCGAGGTTGTCTCGAACCCGTGATGCTGCCGCGACCCGCCGGTTCCACGAACTCATCTCGTCCTCGTCTCGTCTCCAGCACCGGGACG
>CAZEML010000134.1:6566-12108 GCA_964513285.1 uncultured Candidatus Nemicrothrix sp. | reverse complement strand
GGACCGGGCCGGGCGAGCAACACGCCCGTGTCGGCGATCTGGCCGCCGGAGGTCCAGACCTTCTGGCCGTTGATGATCCAGTCGTCGCCGTCGCGCTCGGCCTTGCAGGTGAGGCCGGCGAGGTCAGAACCGGCGCCGGGCTCGGAGAACAGCTGACACCAGCCGACCGAACCGTCCATGATCGACGGCAGGAACTGATCGATCTGTTCCTGGGTGCCGTGGGTGGCGATGGTGGGCGCGGCGAGCATGCGACCGAGACCGGTCGGCGGGCCCATCACCTCGCGGTCGGCCATGGTGGCCATGACCGCGGCGGCCTGCGCCTGGGAGTAGCCCTTGCCGTAGGCGTTGGGCGCGAGCATCGGGTGGGCGTACCCGCTCGGGCCGAGACGGTCCCACCAGTCACCGACGGTGAGGCTCTCGTCCCAGTTCTCGTCCAGCCACGCCTCGACCTCGGCGCGGATCTCTTCGACAGACAGCTCGCTCATGACCACGATGTTAGTGATCGTTCACATCTTTGTGAAGCCGGGCCGTCGACTTTCGCCGGAGGGTGGGAGCTCTGACCCCGATCGGCTCAGAGCGGCCGCGGGGTGTTGAGGAAGGAGACGTTGTCGAGCATCACCTGCTTGACCTGGGTGTCGTCGAGGTTCTTGAGCTCGACGAGATAGTCGAGCGGCTGGGGCATGCCTTCGATGTGGGGCCAATCGGACCCGAAGATCACCCGGTCGGCGCCCATCAGTTCGACGACCTCGTCGACGTCGTCCTCCCAGAACGGGTTCATCCAGACGTGCTGCTTGAAGGTGTCGACCGGATGATCGTCGAACCACCAGTAGGACTTCTTGGCGGTCTGGTCGAACTTGCGGAACATCGGCCCGAGGAAGTCCGAGCCGTTCTCGACCGACGCCATCCGCAGGTTCGGGAAGCGGACGAACAGCTTCTCGAAGATCGCCTGGATCAAGAAGTCCTGGGCGGCCCGCTCGATCGCGAACCCCTTGAGGGACGGCCCGGCGCCGCCGCCCATGCCGACCGACGAGAAGCGGTCGTCGGCATAGCCCTGGGACGAGTAGCCCGAGTCGGCCGCATGGATCACGACGGTGACCCCGGCCTCGTTGATCCGGGCCCACACCGGGTCGAACCGGGCGTTGAACGGCGAGACCACACCGAGGCGGGTCGTGACGGGCGCCGGCCGCATCACGAGCACCTGTGCACCCATGCCGAGCACCTTGTCGACCTCCGCGACGGCGGCGTCGACGTCGCCGAGCGCGATGTAGGGCGCCGAGAAGATCGTGTCCTCGTAGTTGTAGCGCCAGTCGTCGTGCAACCACTGGTTGAACGCCTGCATCATCGTGACGACCGCGTCGACGTCCTCCTTGATGATCTCCTCGTAGAGCACGCCGAGGGTCGGGAACAGCCACACGCCCTGCAGGCCCTGCTGCTCGACGATCTTCACCCGCTCGGCGGGATCCATGTAGTAGGCGGGAAGCGGCTCGCGGTCCTTCAGCATCTCGAGCGGGTTGAGCCGATCGGGGTTGCCCTCGAAGTACGGCCGGAGCGCGCCGGGCTTGGCGATCGGGTCCCACGTCGGGTTGGCGACGGCCTTGGCGAGCTTGCCGCCGACGAGGTGGTGCTTGCGTCCACCCATGTCGACCCACTGCACGATGCGCGGCTGCATGTGCTCCGGCACGTGCCGAGTGAAGGCGTCGAGCGCCTCGTAGTAGTGGTTGTCGGCGTCGAAGGGAACGAAATCGAGCTGATCCGGCGTCAGAGCGGACATGGCACGTCTCCTGGCTGCGGTGGGCGCTGGCGGTGCTGCCTACGGTACCGAACCCTGACGCCGCGTCAGAAACCCTGACGGGCCGCCGGTCAGCGTCGGCGGTTGTCGATGCGGTCCCGGAGCCCGTACCAGAGCCCGGCCGCCGCCACGAAGCGCGACGTATGCCGCCCGAGCGGCTGGCGCTCGTAGGGGATGCCTTCGAGGTTCGACATCGGCGTGTCGGTGGCGGAGGTGCCCGCCTCGTCGGTGCCGGCGATGCGACGCCCGACGGCCCGGCCGAGCCAGGGCATGAGCACCACGCCGGACCCACCGTTGCAGCCGAGCGCGAACCAGGTGCCGTCGTCGTGGCGACCGACCTTGGGGAGATAGTCGGCGGTGAACGCCATGAGACCGGACCAGGCGTTGGTCACCTTCACGTCGGCGAGCGACGGGAAGACCTCCACCATCTGGGCGTGGAGGATCCGGGCGGAGGTCTCTGCGGAGACGGGGCGGAATCGCGCCCGCCCGCCGAACAGGATCCCTTCGCCGTCGGGCGTGGGCCGGACGTAGACGATGACCCGGTTGGTGTCGATCACGGTCGTCATCGCCGGGAGGAGCGCTTCGACTCGATCTCGTCCCAGCGGTTCGAGTCCGAGGATCGTCGACGACATCGGCACGATCCGCTCGCGGTGCCACGGCGCGGCCTGGTCGGTGTAGCCGTTGGTGGCGATCACCACTTCGTCTGCCGCGATGCGGCGATGGCCGCGGGCGGTGCCAGAACCGGTCGCGATCGTGATGGTGTGCGGGCCTGCGCCGGTGGTGTCGATGTCGGTGACCCGAACCCCGGTGTGGATCGATACGCCGGCCGCTTCGGCCCGCCGCCGCAGGCCGTCGACGAACAACGCCGGATGGGCCAGGCCGGCCTCCGGGGTGGTCATGCCGCCGTGGAAGACGTCGGTGGTGATGAACCGACCCTCGTCGCCGGGCCGCACCAACTCGACCGCCGAACCGCCCTCACCGGATTCGCGGTACTCGCGGTACTTCTTCTCGAGCTTGCGGAAGGCATACGGCGAACGGGCGGCGACGAAACGACCTAGGTCCTGGAAGGCGCCCGGCGCATGGTCGGCGACCAGCTTCTGGAAGTGCAAGTACGCCTCATCGGCCTCGTCGAGGATGGCGGCCGCCCGGTCGGCGCCCACGTAGCCCTCGAGGTCGATCATCTTGGAGATGCCGGCACGACCCGAGACCAGTCCGGCGTTGCGGCCCGAGGCCCCCTCCCCGATCCGGCGGACGTCGAGGACCATCACCGAACGGCCGGCCAGCGCGATCTCGGTCGCACAGGAGAGCCCGGCGTAGCCACCCCCGACGACCACGACGTCAGCCCCCGCGGCGGGCGGTTCGGGGTACGCGACCGGCGGGGCGTCGCGCCACCACCAGGGATCCTCGCTGAAGTCCGGGGCGAAGATGTCGGTGGTCGCACTCGTCGACGGCATGCCCGAACCCTAGACCCGGGCCCGGTGTCGGTCGCACGCCGGTCGGACCGCTAGATTCTTGACTCGTGCCATCCACCGCAGAAATCCAGGCCGCCACCTACAAGCGCGGCACCAAGGTCCGTCTCGTCGACGACATCCCGGGCTACCCCGCGGGTTCGCAGGGCAAGGTGGCGTTGGCCAACGGCATGACCTGGAAGCGGTACTGGGTGCGATTCCCCGACGGGAACTCGGTCGGCCACGTCGATCACCACTCCCTGGTCAAGACCAAGGACTACGACGCCTTCCTCGTCGCCCGCGACCGCGAAGCGATCGAGGCCGAGAAGGCCGCCGAGGCCGCTGCTGCAGCAGCCGCGGCGGGCGGAGGCGACTCCGGTGGCGCCGGCGGCGGAGCGGCGTCGGGTGGCGGCGTGACCGTCAACGGCGTGTTCATCGACCAGAGCTGGCTCGACAAGGCTGCCGCCGCACGCGCCCGACTCGCCGGCTGACCCCTCGAAGCACACCGCCACCGCGCAGCGGAGGCGACCAGGTCCTCAGCGAGTACGAGGATCGATGCGCTTGCCGGACGCGAACGCGTCGCTGCCGGCTTCCATCCCCGCCATGTCGAAACCGGTCGTGAGCAACGACGGGCCCATGCTCAGCGCCTGCTTGGTGCCGAGGTCGTTGGCGGCCCAGATCGATCGCAACGAGGCCTGCACGCCGACGGGCGGCTGCGAGGCGATCGCCTCGGCGACCCAGCGAGCCCGGTCCATGAGCTCGCTCCCCGGACACACCTCGCTGACGAGCCCGATGCGGTGGGCGGTCTCGGCGCTCATCCGTTCGTGGTTGCCGAGCAGCGTCATCCGCAGCACCTCGCCGAGCGGCATGTACTGCAGCATCTTCATCGGCTCGTAGACCGCCGCCATGCCGTAGGTGACGTGCGGGTCGAAGAACGTCGCATGATCGGCGGAGATGATGATGTCGGACTCGGCGAGCATGTAGAACGCACCACCGCACGCCATGCCGTTGACGGCACAGATCACCGGCTTCCAGAGATCACAGCTCTTCGGCCCGAGATCGTCGCCCGGGTCGTCGTACATGAAGTTGTTCGACGTGCCGTAGAGACGGGAGTCGCCGGCCATGTTGGTGAATTCGGCTTCGTTGCGGTCGATGCCGACACAGAAGGACTTGTCGCCGGCGGCGGTCAGGATCACCGCGTTCACCCGATCGTCGGAACGAAACGCCCGCCACGTCGCCTTCAGCTCCGCTTGCATCGTCGGGCTGAACGCGTTGTACGCCTCGGGACGGTCGAGGGTGACGACCGCGACCTTGGTGTCCTCGTCGATCTCGACGGTGATGGTGGTGAAGTCGCTCATACCGCGCTCCAGTCTTTCAGCCGGGACATGGCCTCGGCACAATCCTCGGTCGACCCGGCGAAGGAGAACCGGACGAAGCGATGGCCGCGGCTGGGGTCGAAGTCGACGCCCGGGGTCGAGGCGATGCCCAGTTCCTGGAGCCAGTGGGCGCACAACGCCTGACTGTCGGTGGTTCGTCCCGCCTCGATCAGGTGGTCGATCGACGCCCACACGTAGAACGCGCCATCCGCCGGTGCGAGGTCGTCGAATCCGGCGGCGCGGAGCCCGTCGAGCACCACGGCGCGGTTGGCTGCGTAGCGCTCGACGTTCGCCTCGCACTCGGCGTGACTGTCGAACGCGGCGATCGCGCCGAGTTGGGAGATCGTCGGCGCCGAGATCGTGACGTTCTGGCCGATCCGGGTCAGCGCCTCGGTCAGCGCGGTCGGCATGACGAGCCACCCGAGCCGCCATCCCGTCATCGAGAAGTACTTGGAGAAGCTGTTGATCACGATCGCGTCCGGGTCGAACGCCAGCGCGGTCGGCGCCGGATCGCCGTACGACAAGCCGTGGTAGATCTCGTCGCTGATGAACCACACGCCGTGGGCCCGGCACCAGTCGGTGATCTCGGCCATGCGTTGCTGATCGAGCATCGTGCCGGTCGGGTTCGAGGGCGATGACAACACGAGCCCGGCGATCGGGCCGCCCTCGGCGACGACGGCGTCGAGGAGCTCGACGGTGGGTTGAAAGCGAGTCGCCATCGTCGTGGGCAGATCGACGACCTCACAGCCGAGCGCATCGAGAGCGTTGCGGTAACACGGGTATCCCGGCGACGGCACGACCACGCGGTCGCCAACGTCGAAGGCGGCGAGGAACGCGGCCACGAACGCGCCGGACGCACCGACGGTGAACATGATCGAGTCGGGGTCGACCGCCACGCCGTACCAGTCGTCGTAGTGCCGAGCGACCCG
>CAZEML010000134.1:0-6466 GCA_964513285.1 uncultured Candidatus Nemicrothrix sp. | reverse complement strand
GGCGAGAAGCGGAGCGAGCGGTCGGCATCCGGGCAGCTTGGCACGTCCGCACCCACCGATGGCGCTCCCGGTGCCTCGGCCACGGGTGCCTTCGGTCATGAAGCCACCGACCCGAGTCGATGGCGGACCGCGCGCTTGGTACCTTGGCCCTCCGTGACGAAGACGTGCGGGATCTGTGGGGGCTCCGGAGCCGGAAAGACCACCCTGACCCGCCATCTGCTCGACCGACTCGGCGCCGACCAGGTCTCGGTGCTCGCCTTCGACGCCTACTACCGCGATCAGGGCCACCTCACGCCGGCCGAGCGGGCACTGGTCAACTACGACCATCCCGACTCGCTCGATCACGAGCGGTTCGCCGCCGACGTCGAAGCGGTCCGATCGGGTCGATCGATCGCCGCGCCCGTCTACGACTTCGCCACCCACACCCGCACCGACGACGTCACGATCATCGAGGCCCGCCCGATCGTGGTCGTCGAGGGCATCTTGTTGTTGTCCTTCCCCGAGATCGCCGACCACCTCGACCTCGCCGTGTTCATCGACGTGCCCGAAGACGTCCGCCTCGAACGACGGATCCGCCGTGACGTCGCCGAGCGCGGGCGCGAGCCGAGCGATGTCCGGCGTCAGTTCGCCGCCACCGTCGCACCGATGCACGACACCTACGTCGAGCCCTACCGTCACCGAGCCCATCGCACCGTCGCGATGGACGAGGACTATGGGCCGGTCGCCGACGAGTTGATCGAGCGGCTGCTCGACCCCACGCCCCTGGCGAGCTGACCGGTCGGTCGTCGACGTCGCGACGACCTGGGTGGAGATCGAGATCTCGGCGGGCGCGACCGGGTACGGTCGTCTCGATGCGCGAGGTGATCCGCCGTCGGGGGACGGCTTGGCTCGTCGCTCTGTTGGCCGCCGCGGCGCTGGCCGGCTGCGGCGGGGGCGAACCAGAAACGGTCGAGCCCACGTTCACCATGCCCCGCGCCTACGAGGACCTCGACCTGTCCACACCCGAGGCCGCGGTCGCGGAGTTCGTGTCGGCGTTCGTGCGTCGGGACTATGTGACCGCGAGCCTCATCCTCCATCGCGACACCCAGGCGACGATGGAAGCCGCGTTCGCCATGGACGACCTGCGAGGGGTGATCGGCCCGGAGATCCAGGCGTCGGTCCTCGCCCGGATCACCGTTGAACGCGACGGCGACCATGTGGCCGAAGCGGGCCGCATCTTCGAGATCGCCATGGAGGAGGCGATGGCCAACGGTGGGTTCCTCGTCGACCTGTCGTCGGGTGCCGATGGGCGCGCGCTGCGGTCGGCGGACCGCTTCAGTGCCGTCGTCGAGGGCATCCTCGCGACCAACGGCAACGACGTGGTGTTCGAGCTGGCCCCTGCCACCGACGGCCGGTGGCGGATCCGGAGTGTCCGCCTCGCCAACGGTGTCCCGAGCATCGTGCCGTTCAGCGGGACGCCCTCGGTCGCACCGCCCGAACGCCCGACCGAGCCGATCGAGGTGTGGCGCAACACCCTTCCCAACGACACGCCGCAGGAGTTGTTGGACACGATCGTCACCCTGCTCGACGCCGGCGACCATGTCTCGCTCTACCTCCTCCTCGACACGACCGCCCAGCAGGCGGTGCGCGACCAGCTGGGCGGCACCACCGATCCCGACCACGCCCTGATCGCCCCGGTGCTCGACGTCCGGCTCGACGCGGCCCCACTGCCGATCGACCCGGCCGACGTCGGCAACGTCAGTTCCGACATCATGACGACCTCCGAGCAGGTGGGTCCGGGCGAGGCGCTGACCTTCATGGTCTCCCACGGCGAGGAGGGTCTCGACGTCACGATGTCGCGGGACTCCAGCGGGGGATGGCGCTTGCAGCGGCTGGTGCCGGCGGGGTCGATCACCTCCCCGAGCCCGTTCGCGGTACCCGCCGGCTGATCGTGAGGGCCGGCGGTGCAAGGTTCATGCCCCGCCCCGCTCGACCGATCAGAAAACGGTGTCAGAGATTCGGCGCCTGCACGCGTCTGATGGGGTGATGGCCTACGACGGGACTCCCTCGAACGACCGGGACGCAGCGGCGACGCCGCGTGCCCGGCGACGGGTGCGACGCGAACTCGAACGCGACCTGGTGTTGTCGCTGTACGAGGACCATCACGCCGAACTCGTGCGGTTCGCCTCGTTCGTCGCTCCCGAATCCGGGATGGCGGAGGATCTCGTGCACGAGGCCTTCGTCAAGCTGTACGGGGCCAAGGACCGCCTCCAGGATCCGGCGAAGGTCGGGGCCTATCTGCGCACCATCGTCGTCAACCTGTCCAAGGGCCGGGCCCGCCATCTCGGGGTGATCCGCCGCAACCGGCCGGAGCCGCAGCCCGATGCCGTGTCGGCGGAGGTCAACGCGATGCGGTCCGAGACCGGCGACCGGGTGGTGGCGGCGTTGCGGCGGCTGTCGGATCGCCAGCGGGCGTGCCTGGTGCTGCGCCACTACGAGGACCGCAGCGAGAGCGAGATCGCCGAGATCCTCGGCATCTCCATCGGCTCGGTCCGTACCCATGTCCACCGAGGGATGGAGCGCCTCGCCGTGTTGCTCCATGCCGACGCTCCGTCTGCCGCTGAGGTGTCGCGATGACCGATCACCGACCCCCGTTCGACGAATTCGACCTCCGCCACGCGCTGACGGGCCAGGCCGCGACGATCACCTCGACTGCGGATCCGAGCCGGCTCCGCGACGGCATGGTTCGCGCCGATCGCCTCCGCACCGTTCGCGCGGCCGCGACCGCCGGCGTGATGGCGATCGTCGTCGCCTTCGGCGTGCTGAACCTGCAGGGAGTCGAGGAACGTTCGCTGGTCGACACGGTCGATCAGCCGGACGCGATCCTGCCCGAGCCGACGGTGCCGGCGATCGACGACGCGACCAGCGAGACCGCCGAGGACGCACCGCCCGTCGACTCCGGCGACGACGAACCCCAGCTGGTGACGATCGCGACCACCACCGCTCCCCCGACGACCCTGCCGGCCAACCCCGACCACCTGACGCCGCCGTCGACCACCGAAGCCCCCGTCGCGGTGGTGTCGACGACGATCCCGCCGACGACCACCGTCGCCGTCCCGACCACCACCGTCCCGCCGACGACGACCGCGGCGCCCACGACGACCACCGCTCCCCCGACGACCACGACCGCACCGGCGCTGTTCACCGCGGCTGCCCGATACGGCTCGTGTGAACTCGATCCGCCCTACGACGAGTACAGCGGTACCGCCTCGCCCGGAGCGACGGTGACGATCACCAGCCCCTACTCCTCAGCGACCGCGGTGGTCGCGGATGGCAACGGGGATTGGGCGGTGACGGTGTTCTTCTTGACGGCCCCGGCGAACGAGACCTTCACGGTCTCGGTGACCGACGGGTCGTCGGTGAAGACGTTCGACTTCGTTCACGTGGTCGTCTGACTCCGCCGTTGCGAGGGCTCAGCGAGTGACCTGAGCCGAGGGCTCAGCGAGTGAAGCGCGCGACGGTCTCGACGTGGCTGGTGCCGGGGAAGAGGTCGAGCACGGTCCAGCGGTCGAGGGTGAGGCCGGCGGTGGTGAGCAGCGCGGCGTCGCGGCCGAACGAGGAGGGGTCGCAGCTGATGAGCACGAAGACCTCGGGTTCGGCGCGCAGGAGCGACTGCACGGCCCGCTTGCCGAGGCCTTCGCGGGCGGGGTCGGCGACGACGACGGGCGCGGGTGAGGGCCGCCAGCGTTCGACGTCGGCCTTGATGATCTTGGCGTCGCGTCCGGTGAGGTTGATCCGCGCGTCGGCGATGGAATCGCGACCGCGTTCGATCGCGATGACGGGTCGGGTGCGGCCGACGGTGGCCGAGAACAGGCCGACGCCGGCGTAGGCGTCGACGAACTCACCGTCGGGGGCGTCGGCGGTCATGGAGCGGACCTCGTCGACGAGGGCGTCGCAACCGGCTGGACGATTCTGGAAGAACGAGTTGGCGCTGACGCGGAACCGGCGTCCGTCGACCTCTTCGTGAATCCAGGCTCGCTTGCCCTTGCTCAGTTGACCTTCCGAGATCACGAACACGTCGTCGGGCACGTCGACGTCGAACGCGCCGTGGTCGACGACGACGAGGCGATCGCCGGTGCGGTTGCCGACCCGGATCGTGACCTTGGACGCTCCCGGGTACCGGCCCTCGACCAGGAGTTCCTCGGCGAGCGGGTCGACGGCGTCACAGGCGTCGGGCACGACGATGTCGTGGGAGCCGCGCATGCGGTAGCCGGCTCGGCCTTCGTGGACGGCGGCTCGGATCGTCGTGCGGCCGTGATCGTTCTCGAGCGAGCGCATCGAGGGATCCGGCGCGCTCACTTCGGAGCGGGCGAGCTGGTCGATCACCATCGCCGTCTTCATCGTGAGCTGGGCATCGGGGGCGACGTGGAGCAGGTCGCAGCCGCCGCATCCTTCGAGCTGATGGGTGCACGGGACGGCCACCCGATCGGGCGAGGCCTCCTGGACGGTCACCACACGGGCGCGCGACCACCGCTTGTCGGTCCGGACGATCTCAGCCGTCACCGTTTCGCCGGGGAGCGCTCCTTCGACGAAGACGACACGACCGTCTTCGGCTCTCGCGACCCCAGCACCATCCCGCGCTGTCGCGGTCACGCGGAGTTCCACGGCCAAAACGGTATCCACCCCCTCCGCGAACCGGCACCGCGGTTAGGGTCGACCTCCGTGAGCACGGTGAACCAGCGTCCGATCGAGATCAGCCCTTCTGTCCTTCCTGCCGACTTCGCCCGCCTGGGTGAGGAGATCGTCGATCTCGAGAAGGCCGGCTGTGACCGCATCCACTGGGATGTCATGGATGGCGTGTTCGTACCCAACCTCACGATCGGGCCCGACATCGTTTCGAGCTGTCGCCCACACGCCACGATCCCGTTCGAAGCCCACCTGATGGTGGTCAACGCCGACGAGATGGCGCCGCTGTACGTCGACGCCGGCTGTGAGCTGGTCATGGTGCACGCCGAGGCCTGCACCCATCTGCACCGCTCACTCGACAACATCCAGAAGCTCGGGGCCCGCTCCGGCGTGGTCCTCAACCCCCACACGCCGGCGTCGGTGATCCAGCACGTGCTCGAGGTCACCGACCATGTGCTGATCATGACGGTCAACCCGGGCTTCGGCGGGCAGAAGTACATCCCGCTGGTCTCCAAGATCGCCGAGGTGAAGGCGATGATCGATGCCGGCGGCCACGACATCGACATCGAGATCGACGGCGGCATCAACGCCGAGACGATCAAGGAGTGCGCCGCCGCCGGCGCCAACGTCTTCGTCAGCGGTTCCGCGCTGTTCCGCTACGAGGATCGGGCCGCCGGCGTGACCGAGCTCAAGACCAACGCCGAGGCCGCTCGCGCATGACCTTCTACGACGAGAGCCACATCGAGCTACAGGAGCAGTTCGAGAGCCGGGATCTGGCGACCGCGATGGAGTTCTCCATCATCCAGCCCCAGCTCGACGAGCGAGCGATCGCCTTCATCGAGGAGCGGGAGTTCTTCTTCCTCTCCACGGTGCGGGCCGACGGGCAGCCGACCGTGTCCCACAAGGGTGGCCCGAAGGGGTTCGTGAAGGTGGTCGACCCGACCACCCTGGTGTTCCCGTCCTATGACGGCAACGGCATGTTCTTGTCGATGGGCAACATCCACGCCGGCGACGCCGGGGCGAAGATCGGCATGCTGTTCATCGACTTCGAGACTCCCCACCGGGTGCGGGTCCATGCCGAGGCGACGGTCAGCGCCGACGATCCGCTGATGGCGGAGTTCCCCGGGGCCCAGCTGCTCGTGCGAGCCACGATCACCGATTCGTTCATCAACTGCCCCCGCTACATCGTGAAGCACGAGCGGGTCGAGGCCAGCAAGTACGTGCCGGACGAAAACGGCGACGCGCCGACCGCTTCGTGGAAGCAGGTCGACGCGTTGCAACCGTTCTTGCGGCCCGACGATCAAGCCCGAGTCGCCGAGGAAGGCGTCTCGATCACCGTCGAGGAGTACGTAGACAAGGTCGACGCCGGCGAGGCCTGACGGCCCCGTCCACCCCGCTTAGAGCATCTCGCCGCGCTTGACGATGACGTGGTCGATGATGCCGTAGTCCTTCGCCTCTTCGGCGGTGAACCAGCGATCGCGATCGGAATCGGCCTCGATCGTCTCGTAGGTCTGGCCGGTGTGCTGAGCAATGCGCTCCTGCAACAGACGCTTGGTGTACGCCATCTGCTCGGCCTGGATCGCGATGTCGGTGGCCTGGCCCTGCACGCCGCCCAGGGGCTGGTGCATCATGATGCGAGCGTGCGGGAGGGCGTAGCGCTTGCCCGGGGCACCGGCGCAGAGCAGGAACTGACCCATCGAGGCGCCGAGGCCCATGCAGATCGTGCCGACCTCGGGCTGCACGAACTGCATCGTGTCGTAGATCGCCATACCGGCGGTGACCGAACCACCCGGGCTGTTGA
>CAZEML010000133.1:0-12111 GCA_964513285.1 uncultured Candidatus Nemicrothrix sp. | reverse complement strand
GTGGCCGCACCGTCGGCGCCGGCGCCGTCACCAAGATTCTCGAGTAAGGCTGAGCATGGCTGCTGGACAGAAGATCCGTATCCGACTGAAGGCGTATGACCACGAGGTCATCGACCAGTCGACGAAGAAGATCGTCGAGACGGTGAAGCGCACGCAGGCCGAATTGTCGGGTCCGATCCCGCTGCCGACCGAGAAGCACCGCTTCACGGTCGTCAAGGGTCCGTTCAAGGACAAGGACTCCCGGGAGCACTTCGAGATGCGCATCCACAAGCGCCTCCTCGACATCCTGGATCCTTCGCCCAAGACGGTGGACTCGTTGCAGCGGCTCGACCTGCCTGCAGGCGTCGACATCGAGATCAAGATCCAGCAGGCCTAGCCTGCGGCTCCCGACGCGATCGGGAGCCGGTCAGCGGGTTCGCCCGCTGCACGTGATCCGAACGTGAAGAGCCCGGGGCTTCGGCCCCGGGCTCTCGTCGTTTTCGCCCGGATTGGGTCTCAAGGCCCAGCCCGAGTGGGTCGATGGGCCCAGGGTGAGACTCCGGATCCTGAAACTGCTCGCCCTGACCACCTCCTGCGTCATCGTCGGAGCCACCGCCGCGGTCGCTGCCGGCCCGAGTCCGTTCGAGGACGTGCCCGAGGACCACTTCGCCAAGGCCGCGATCGACTGGGCCTACGAGCACGGGGTCACCCAGGGGACGAGCGCCACGACCTTCAGCCCGGAGCGGGCGATCACGCGTGCCGAAGGCGTGACGTTCCTCGACCGGTACAACACGAACGTGGTGCAGCCGGCGCTGGTCGACCTCCAGGCGTCGATCGCTGAGCAGAAGGCACGCATCGACGAACAGATCGCTCGCATCGACGACCTGGAGCCGGGCGAGCCCGCCGCGGTCGAGCCCGGCATCGGCCCGATCGAGATGAGTCATGGCGGCCCGACCGGGAACGACTTCGGAACTCGGGTGCGGTACGGGGAGTCCCGCATCTCGCTCGCCGGGCCGATGTCGATCGACGGTGCCGCCTACGAGCTCGCCTCGGTCCGGTACTGCATCGCCGACGCCTCCGGCAGCCGGCCGATCGACTCGGTCGCGGTGTACGGCGTCGGCGCCGACGGCCCACAGCAGTTGGCGATCGACGAGACCGATCGCACCGAGGACGGCTGCTATGACCTCGCCGTCGGCTCGTCGCTGGGGTCGTTCGTGTTGACCCTCGACGTCGGGTGGGGGTGCTACCTCGACCTCTACGGCGTCACGTCGGTGTGGGTTCCCGTCGCCTGATCCGGTCGATTCGGGGTGAGTACGCAAACCGGCCCCGGGCGAGAGCCCGAGGCCGATTCGACCCGACACCTCTGGAGGGGGGTGGTGTCCGGGTTTGAGGGGGTACTCCTCCTTCGGAGACGTTGAGGACTTCTGAAGGGGAACCACGCAGCGTGGGATCAGTCGCCCAGGCTGATGACCGGCGGAATCAGCACACCCGGATCGAAGATGACGAACTCCGGATCCGAGCACGAGACGGTGATCGAGAACGGCATGTCGGTCGCCAGACCGGGATCGCCGGTGTAGGTCAGGACGCTGATCTCGTCCACCGGCGCGAGGTCGGAGGTGTCGTGGAAGGTCACGACGTTGCCGTGGGTGACCGCCGTGTTGAGTCCACCGAGCAGGTCGGCCCCCTCGGCGTGGAAGTGGGTCGTCGCGGTGGCCACACAGTTGTCGGCGGCTTCGGGGATCGTCACCTCGTAGAAGCCGTTGCCGTCCTTGCTGACCTCGAGTTCCTCCGAGCTGGTCTGTTCGACCTCACCGTCGGCGGCGACTCGGGCGAAGTAGACCCGGGTGGCGTTGTTGAGGTCGCCGGCGACGACGGCGATGTTGTGGGCGTTGTCGTCGATGTCGTCCTCGGCGTCGTCGAGATCGGCCGCGACCGCCTCGACCTTGGCGTCGACGGCGAGCACCATCGGCTCGACGATCTCGGTGTGGAACCGGTGGATGAAGGTCACGCCTTCGTAGCGGTTCATCGTGTTCCAGCCGTCGAACGTGGTGGGGCTGGTGCCGGTGGTGATGCCGTTGTTGAAGGCCCAGTCGACCGGCTCGGAGAACCACTGGCCGTCGGGCACGTCGTCGAAGGGGTGAGCGGCCATGGCGACCGCGGGGAGGCCGACGGCCAGGACGAGACCGGCGGCGAGGGACTTGAGGGTGAGGGAGCGAATACGCATCGGAGTGCTTCTTTCGGGTTGGTTGCATCCTCGGGGCGGGTGCCCGTTGGTGACCGTCCAGAGCAACCCGCGCCGATGCGTGGACAGCTTTCGCGGGAAATTCCTACACTTTCCTCCTCATCAGTCTTGGGGGAGCCTGACGTGCAACCACGTGCCACGATCACCGGCTGGGGCAAATGCGTGCCGCCGGTGAAGCTGACCAACGCCGATCTCGAACAGATGGTCGACACGAACGACGAGTGGATCGTCGAACGAACCGGGATCCGTGAACGCCGGATCAGCCATGTCGAGGTGACCGATCTCGCCGAGGTCGCGGCGCGGCACGCGCTGGCGGCGGCCGGCCTCGAGCCGGCCGACATCGATCTGCTCGTCATGGCGACGGTCACGCCGGAGATCACGCTGCCGAGCAACGCCTGCTTCTTGCAGGACCGGCTGGGCGCGGTCAACGCCGCCGCGTTCGATCTCAACGCCGCTTGCAGCGGCTTCGTGTACGGCACGGCGACCGTCTCGTCGATGATCGAGTCGGGGGTCGCCCAGCGGGTCTTGCTCGTCGGCGCCGAGAAGCTCCACTTCATCATGGACTACTTCGATCGCAACCATTGCATCCTCTTCGGCGATGGAGCCGGGGCTGCGGTCTATGAACGGCGCGACGACGGATCCGGGGTGCTCGCCAACGACATCGGCGCCGACGGCGCGGCCGGCCAGACGATGGTCTCGCCGACGCTCGGGACCCGCGGTGAGGTCAACAAGCCCCGTGACCCGGCGGTCGATCGCCTGCACTTCGAGGGGCAGGCGATCTTCAAGCACGCGGTACGGGGCATGACCGCATCGGTCGAGCGAACCCTCGAACGGGCTGGGCTGACGGCCGAGGACGTCGACGTCGTCATCCCGCACCAGGCGAACCAACGCATCATCGAAGCGACGACCAAACGACTCGGGATCCCCGACGACAAGGTCATGCTCAACATCGCGACGCACGGGAACACGTCGGCCGCATCGGTCCCGATGGCCTTGACGGACGCGCTGGCGGAGGGGCGGATCCAGCCCGGCGCGGTCGTGCTCCAGACCGCGTTCGGCGGTGGCCTCACCTGGGGCACCAACGTCATGCGGTGGGGCGACCGGGTCGAGCCGATCGAGACCTCCGACGCGGCGGTTCCCGATACCGACGCCACAGTGTTCGACCTGCTCGCGGAGAACCGGGCGTTCTTCGCGCCCCACCACGACCTCACCTGAGCCGGACCGGGACCTCTGGCCCACGCGGCCAGGTCCAAGGTCCTCGTCGCGCCTGGGGACGGAGTCCAACGTCCCGGTGACCCTGGTCGGGTCCCGGTCAAGACCCGGGACGATCGTCCCGTAGCGGTCCTCGATCACCGGTCAGAACCCGTCCTGGCCCCGACGAGGACCCACCATGCCGATCCGTGTCTTTCTGCTCGACGACCACGAACTCGTACGCGAGGGCTTGCGTGCGGTCCTCGAGCGCGAAGGCGACATCGAGGTGGTGGGGGAGTCCGCCAGCGCCATCGCCGGTGCCCACGGCATCGCGGCGACGCGCCCTGACGTGGCGCTGATCGATCTGCGGTTGCCCGACGGTGACGGGCTCGACCTCTGCCGATCCGTCCGGAAACGACACCCGGAGGTCGCGTGCCTGATCCTCACCTCCTACAGCAACGACGACGTGCTCCTCTCCGCCATCCGGGCCGATGCCGCCGGCTTCCTCCTCAAGCGGGCGGGAGGCGCCGAACTCGTCCGATCCGTGCGCGTCGTCGCCGGGGGCGGTTCCCTGATCGACGCCACGGTGACGGGGCATCTGCTCGAACGGCTCCGTTCCGGTCCCCCGATCGACGCGAAGGAGGCGGCGCTACGCGATCTCAGCCCGCAGGAGCGTCGCCTGCTCGACCATCTCGGGGAAGGCCTCACCAACCGCCAGGTCGCCGAACGCATGGAGCTCGCGGAGAAGACGGTGAAGAACTATGTGTCGAACCTGCTGCGGAAGCTGAACATGAGCAGTCGGACCGAGGCTGCGGTGTTCGTCACCAACCTCCGGGCCGAGCAGGCGCGTCGGGATGAAGGCGCAGGAGCGTCGCCGGGCTGGTGACGACCCCGGTTCCCCCGCTCCTCGAGGTGCGGTGCGGTACCGTCCCGTCGTGACGCGGCGAGACATCGACGGGTTGTTGCTGGATCTGAGCCAGCCTGACGGAGCGACGGATCCTCACGCCATCGCGGAGGCGTGGCAGAGCGACCTCGGTGACCAGCTGCGGGAGGAGGTTGTTCGTCACCGGCTCGCAGCCGCTGCGCTCGACGCCCTTCGACGAGCGGACGCTCCGGTGGATCCTTCATCGCACGCCCAGGTCGAAGAGGCTCGGCGAGTTCGAATGCTTGCCATGCGGGCACTTGCCACGATCGGTGAGGCACTCGACGAGGCCTCGGTGCCCTGGGTGGTCTTCAAGGGGCCGGCGATCTCCCGGCTCATGAACCGGCGCGAGCTCCGGACCTTCAACGATCTCGATCTGCTCGTCGACCCGTCCTCATTCGGCACCGCCATCGAAGCGCTCATCGGGGCCGGGGTCGATGAGATCAACCGCAACTGGTCCCCGTACGTGCGTCACCGGGTCGGCGAGGTGCCGATGGAGATGCACGGCATCACCGTCGACGTGCACTGGCACGTGACCGGGTTGGGCCGGGACCGCACGATGTTCCGCCTCGATCCCACGGCGATGGTCCGGCGGCGCGTCGCCCGTCCGATCGGCGACGACGACCTCCCCGTGTTCGACCCGGTTGACCAGCTCCTCCACCTGAGCCTGCACGCGGCGCTCGGCGGGGGGAAGCGGCTCGACCAGTTCCGCGACGTCGCGGTCGTCGCAGGCGGCGAGTCGATCGACTGGGATGAGCTGGTCCGACGTGCTCGAGCGATGTGGATCGATGGCCTGGTCGGCCACCTCCTCGATCGCGCCACCCGTAACGGACCGGCCGATATCGACGACGGAGTGGTTGACGCGTTGGCGGGTACCGGATCCCTGGCTCGCCGTCGTCGCCTCGACGGACAACGGATCGATGGGCTGCGCGGCCTCCCGGTCTTGTTGCGGCGCCATCGCCGCCGCGACGTTGCCCGGGTGATCGGCCGCCGCGCCGTCGATCGCGTCACGGGTCCGGCCCGCGGCGGCTGGGACTTCACCGACCCCCGCAGCCGGCTCTACTTCGATCGCGAGGTCGGCGGGGCCGAAGCCCGCCGGGCGTTCATCGACGCAGTGGTCCGAGGCGAACTCTGACCGCATGCCGAACGCGAAACGGGAGACGGCGCAGGCCGCCTCCCGTTCACATTTCTGATGAACCGGCCGGTTCAAGGTGCGTTCGAGCTCAAGGCTCGAGCGCAGGCCTAGTTCAGCTTGACGATGAAGCCGCCGCTGCCGTAGCCGCCCTTGGGGCCGCCCTTGGGGCCGCCCTTGGGCCCGCCGCCGAGCGCGCCCTGAAGGTCCATCTGGCTGCTGATCGCAGGCTTGTTGTACATGTCCATTCCTCCCGGTTGGTTCTGTTCACCTGTACAGGTTCAGAAGTACCACTCTCTGTGGGCAGAATGAAAGGGGAGGTGGGCAGAAAAACCCACGACTTAAGGGTTTTGAGCCATATGACCTACCACTGAACGTGGTTCTGGGGCCATCTTCCGCCAGTGGCGGCGTTCAGTGCCGGGGAACGACCCGTCGAACGCGACGGAGGCTCGCCCGGATCCGAAACGCGGCGGCCGCCCGAACCTGGTCCGAACGGCCAAAGCGCCGGGTCGAGCCCGCATGGGTCGCGGCAAGCACCCTGCCGATCAGGCGCTGATGGCCGACGGGATCGTCGTCGATCGGGTTGCCGCTCCCGCGCCCGATGACCCCATCCGGGCCGATGTGGCGTACGCGATGCACCAAGACCCGGCCGAGGTCGTCGGCGAACGCCCAGATCTCGCCGATGCGGGGCCCGTCGGCACGGTGGACCTCGACGGTCGAGCCGGATTCGATGACCCCTCGCATGCTCGCGCCAGCGACTGGTAGGTGCAGCGGTCCCGATGCGAGGCGCACGCGCAGCAGGCGTGCGGTGACATCGGGATCCGGGACATCATCGGGCACGTCCGCTGACCGTAGCGGCTGGGCGATCCCCGTCTGGAGCGGCGCCATGGACTTTGATGAGCCGATGGATCGCGATGCGCTTCTCTGGGTCGCTGATGTCGCGGGGATCTCGGTCGGTGTCCACGCAGCTGACGACCGGTATGCCGCGACCGCCCGCGGTCGTCTCGGCGCCTCGTCCACCGCTGCGGCGCCGGCCCTGCAACTCCGTCTCGGGCCGGAGGTTCCCTGGCCGCCCGAGGCGCTCGAGGTCGTGAACGTGGAGGGGTACCAGGGCTGGTCCGACGGTGACCGGCTCTGGATGGGGGACGACGAGATGGTGGTCCGCGTCGAGGCGGATCAGGTCGTGGTGGGCGGACCGATCCAGAACGGACACCAGGAGGATCGCTTCGACGACCTGGTCCAGTTCGGCATTGCCGCAGCGGTCGCCCGTCCGGATCAGATGATGCTGCACGCGGCCGTGGTCAGTCGCGGGGACGCGGCGATGCTGCTTGTCGGGCGCTCGGGCGCCGGCAAGTCGACCCTCGCCGGTGCCGCCCTGGTGGGTGGCTGGGATCTCCTCGGCGACGACCTCTGTGTGTACCGCCCCGACGACGGCACGATCGAGGCCGTTTTTCGCACCCCGTACGTGCCGCGCGAGATCGCGGACCGCTACGGCCTCCTCGGCACCCCGGAGGGCGGCGATCGAGGCCGGGTACAACTCCCGGTCGACCTCCTCGCGACAGGCCGGCGCCGTCTCGTCGGGATCGTGTCGGTCAGCCACGGAAGCGATGGTGCCGTCGCGGTCGGGTCCGCCGGGGATCTCTCCGTGTTCGACGATGCCCTCCCGGGCCCACCGTTCCCGTACGTGCTCCGGCGCTACCTCCGCGCGGTCGGGACCTTCCTCGACATCCCCGCCGTGCAGCTCGAACATGCCGTCGACATCGATCGCCGTGTGCCTCGTGCGATCGAGTTGCTCGACGAGGCGTGGGCGCAGTTCGGTCAGTAGGTGCCGAGCGTTCCGGCCTTGCGCGCGACGAGGACGGCGCGCCGGAAGGCCCAGAGGGCGATCGGCAGTGCGATCGCGGTGAAGCCGACGAGGACCCCCACTTCGGGCCAGACCTCGAGCAGGCCATCGTTTTGCTGGGTCAGCCTTCGGGTCGCTCGGACGCCATAGGTGGCCGGGATCACATCCGCGAACGCCTGGAGCCATCCGGGCAGGACCGAGATCGGGAACATCGCTCCAGAGAGCAGCATCGCCACCTGCTGCACGGGCCCGCTGAACGGGTCGCCGCGCTTCACGAGGATGATGAACGCGGCCGACAGGATGCCCAGCGGAGCGAACGAAGCCGCCGTCAACAACAGCACGGGCGTCGCCGCCAAGAGGCCGTAGATGCTGACCCCGGACCCGAAGAAGCTCAGCGCAACCGCGAGGACGATCACCGTCTCGATGGTGAGAAAGATCAGGGGGATCGAGTGGCTGGCGACGACGAGGACCCACATCGGGGTGGGGGTGGTCAGGATCGACTCGAGGGTGCCCTGGTCTTGCTCCTCCCCGATCGTTCCGGCAAACGAACCCAACCCGATCGAGACGAAGCTCGCCACGACCGACCCGATCAGCACGAACTCGAAGTAGCCGCCTTCGAACTCGCTGATCGCATCGGGGTCGCCGACGAACTCGCCGACGAAGTAGAAGCTGATCGCGACGTACCAGACCTGGACGAACCGCATCAGCAGGTGCACGCGATACGACGTCAGTGTGATGAGGTCCTTGCGGAAGATCGCGCCGATGCGTCGGGTGTCAGCGCTCATCCTCGGCCCCTTGTTCACCAGCGGCGTGCTCGTCGACGAGCGCCTGCAGCCGCCTGCCGAGTCCGGTGGGGTCGTCGGCGATCTCCGCGGCCTCGCCGGTCCACATGATCGTGCCGCCGACGAGGGCGACCACCCGGTCGCACGCCTGGACCACCTCGTCGAGTCGATGGTTGGCCATCAAGACGGCGGTTCCTTCTGCGGCGAGGGCACGCACCTGGTCGCACACCTCGCGGCCGGCGATCGGGTCGAGGCTCCGGGTCGGCTCGTCGAGCAGCAGCAACGGCGGCTCGTGCAGCATCGCTCGGGCGATCCCGAGCTGCGCCAACATTCCCGAGGAGTAGCCGAACACCGCCTTGTCGCGATGCGCGAGGTTCCGTTCCTCCATTGCGGTGTCGATCCGCGTGGCGGCGGTTGCCTTGTCGAGCCCGGCGAGCGCCGCGAAGTACTGGAGGTTCTGCCGTCCGGTGAGCCGCCAGTGGAACGATCGCTCTTCGGGCAGCGACAGGCCGAATCGACGCGTGGTCTCGGCATCGCCGGCGGTGACGGGCCGCTCATCGATGGTGATCGTGCCTGCGGTCGGCTGAACGAGCCCGGTGATCGAACGGATGAGGGTCGACTTCCCGGCGCCGTTCGGCCCGATCAAGCCGAGTACTTCACCCGCCGCGACGTGGAGGTCGACGTCGTCGAGGGCCTGGACGGGCTCGGTCGCGGCGGCGCGCACGAGCAGCCGAAGGATGCCCTTCGGCGGGTCGTACACCATCGAGACGCCGCAGACGTCGAGCATCGTCAGTCGACGACGACCAGTTCGGCTGCGGCGAGGCTCGCAATGAATTCCTCGACGTCCGCCGTGAGCTCGGTCTTGCTGATGTCGGGGAACTTCTCCGCGAGTTGCTCGACGATGCCCGACACCTCGGCCTGCTCGGCGAGTTCGTTCCAGATGATCGTGCCGACCTCGTTGAGGGTGGTCATCACCGAACCGGCTGCGTCGAGGATGACGACGTTGTCGCCGCTCGGTTCGTGGCTGACGCCGTCAGCGCGTCGAATGGCCATGGAGTGCTCCGTTCAGGTCGGCCCGCGGGCGCGGGTGGGTCACGTGTCACTCCATCGGCGCTCGAGCGCCGACTACGAGGGTTTCTCGCCGCGACCACGCCGTTGTGCGCTCTCGGTGAGGGCGTCTTCCTCGACGTCGAAGTGCTGACGGTAGCCAGCGACGAACGCTTGAGCGGTCGCCGCGAACGGGAGGGCGAGCAGCGCCCCGACCACGCCGAGCAACGCGGAGCCGATCAACACCGAGGCGAAGGCGACCGCGACGTGGATCTCCATCGTCTGGGCGGTGACCCGCGGCGCGAAGAGATAGTTCTCGACTTGCTGGTACGCGAACACCGCGATGAGCACGAACAAGGCGTTCCGCGGCGAGTCGATCACCGTGATGATGATGGGGAGGGCCCCGGCCAGATAGGTGCCGACCACGGGGATGAACTGGCTGACGATGCCGACGAAGATGGCCAACGGGATCGGGAACGGCACACCGATGAGCTCGAACGCCACCCAATGGAACAGCGCCGACAGGGCCGCCAGGATGCTGCGGCTGTAGATGTAGCCGCCCGTCTTCTCGATCGCGAGGTCCCAGATGCCGAGCACCACGCGTTGGCGGGCCGGCGGCAGGAACGAGCAGACCGTGCGCCGGAGCTGGGGGCCTTCGGCGACGAGGTAGAAGGTGAACAACAGCACCGTGAAGGTCTGCAAGAAGATGTTGACGACGGTGGTGCCCAGGTTGACCACGTCGTCGGCGAACCGGTTGGCGAGGTCGGCAGCGCCACCACCGTCGACGAATTCGTCGCTGATCCGCTGGAGATCGATGTCTTCGTCGACGTTGTCCTGCAGCCAGGATTCGGCGTCTTCGACGTAGCGGGGGGCCTCGTCGACGAAGCTGTTGATCTGGGTGGCGAGCGCGGTCCCCATCGCGGCGGAGAACCCCACGATCCCGACGAGGATCGCCAGATAGGTGATCCAGACGCCGAGCCCGCGGCGGACCCCCCACCGCTCCATGCGATTGACCGCCGGTTCGATGGCGAAGGAGAAGAACAGCGAGATCACGACGATGATCACGAAGCTGCGCAGTGCCCGCAGCATGCCGGTACCGAGATAGGTGACCGCCCAGCCGACCCAGAACAAGGCGATCGCCTTGATCACCCAGCGGGGGACCTTGGTGTCGGGCTCGATCCTGTCGCCCGGCACGACGACGATCTCGCCGTCTTCGTGGACGGCGGGCGTGTCGAGATCGGGTTCGTCCGAGGGTTCTGCGACCTCGTCGTCGGCCATGGCGGGCACCTTACTCGCCCGACGAATTTCCGCTCGCCCGCTCGGTTGGTTCAGGCGAGCGGAGCCGTTAGCCTTGAGACCTCGTGTGATCGGACTCGTCCGACCACCCGCAATCGACGTCCGTGCAGGCCTCCGGGAACCGCACGGCAAAACCGAACTGACGCTCCGCCGGGCTTGCCCGTGCGGAGCGTTCGCGTGAATCCCTCGGGACTCACATTCGATGCAGCGAAGGGGTTCCTTCGCTCCGAACCGTAGGAAGCAATCATGGCCACCAAGGCGATCGTCGGCGAGAAAGTCGGCATGACGCAGGTCTGGGACGAGGAGAACCGCATCGTCCCGGTCACCGTGTTGCGCGTCTCCCCGTGCCGTGTCGTGCAGGTCAAGACACCTGACAGCGACGGCTACAGCGCCATCCAGGTCACGCTCGGCGTGCGGGATGAGAACAAGCTCACCCAGCCTGAAGCGGGGCATTTCCGCAAGGCCGGCGTCGACGCGGGCCGCAAGCTCGTCGAGCTGCGCCTCGACGACGTGAGCGAGTTCACCGTCGGCCAGGAGATCGGCGCCGACATCCTCGAGCAGGGCGAGCTGGTCGACGTGACCGCCGTCAGCCGAGGCAAGGGCTTCGCCGGTGCGATGAAGCGTCACGGCTTCGGCGGTGCGCCCGCCTCGCACGGTGCGCACCGCGTGCACCGCAAGCCGGGCTCGGTCGGCCAGTGCGCCACCCCGGGCCGCGTCTTCAAGGGCAAGAAGCTCCCGGGCCGCATGGGCAACGACAAGGTCACCACCCTCAACCTCCAGGTCGTCAAGAGCGATCCCGAGGCCGAGGTCGTCCTCGTCAAGGGCTCGGTCCCCGGCGCCCGTGGCGCCACCGTGATCGTCCGCAACGCCGTGAAGGGAGCCTGATCATGGCGAGCGTCACCATCCAGACCCAGGCCGGCAAGAGCACCGGCAGCGCCGACCTCGCCGACGCCGTCTTCGGTGTCGAGCCGAACATGTCGGTCATGCACCAGGTCGTCACCGCCCAGCTCGCCGCCAAGCGAGCCGGCACCCACTCCACCAAGACCCGTCGTGAGGTCCGTGGTGGCGGTGCCAAGCCGTGGCGCCAGAAGGGCACCGGTCGTTCCCGTGCCGGTACCACCCGGGCCCCCGGTTGGGTCGGCGGCGGTATCGCCCATGGCCCCAAGCCCCGTGACTACGGCCAAAAGACCCCCAAGAAGATGATCAAGCTGGCGCTCGCCTCGGCCCTCTCGGACCGTGCCGCCGACGGCAACGTGATCGTCGTCGACAAGTGGGACTTCGAGTCCCCCAAGACCGCCGACGCCGTGGCCGCCTTGAGCGCCATCGGCGCCGAGGGCAAGGTGCTGATCGTCTTCGGTGACGACGACGTCAACGCCTGGAAGAGCTTCCGCAACCTCACCAACGTGCACTGCCTGCACCAGGGCGAGCTCAACACCTACGACGTGCTCAACAACGACGTCGTCGTGTTCACCGAAGAAACCCTCCCGACCGGTGCCGCAGCCGTGGCCGCCGCCGACGAGAGCGAGGAAGAGTGAAGGATCACCGCGACGTCCTGCTGCGTCCCGTCGTCTCTGAGAAGAGCTACGGGCTGCTCGAGGACAACGTCTACACCTTCGTCGTCGCCCCGAGCGCGGCGAAGCCCGAGATCCGCAACGCCGTCGAAGCCCTCTTCGACGT
>CAZEML010000132.1:0-12176 GCA_964513285.1 uncultured Candidatus Nemicrothrix sp. | reverse complement strand
CCCGACACCTCGCCCCGCGAAGGGCTGAAGGCCCGCGGCTACAGCGACGCGATGATCGATCGGTTCTTCCGTCCGTTCGTCGGCGGCATCCAGCTCGACCCGACGCTCAGCACCTCGAACCGCATGTTCGACGTCGTGCTCCAGCAGCTCTTCCGGGCCGACGCCGTCGTGCCGGCCAAGGGCATGGGCCAGATCCCGGCCCAGCTCGCCGACCGTCTCCCGCCCGAGACGATCCATCTCGACACGCCCGCCCGTTCGATCCGGCCCGGCGTGGTCACCACCGATCGCGGTGAGGTGCGGGCCACCGACATCGTCGTCGCGGTGGAGGGGCCGGCGGCGAGTCGCCTGCTCGGTCTGCCCGAGGTCGAGTCCAACCCGGCGACCTGTGTCTGGTTCGCGGCCGATGCCGCCCCGATCACGGACCCGGTCCTCGTGCTCGACGGGGACGGGCCTGCGCTCAACATCGCGGTGATGAGCAACATCAGCGCCGACTATGCGCCGGCGGGCAAGGCGTTGATCGGCGGCGCCTGCCCCGGCGTGCTCGACCCCGACGCGGAGCCTGCGGTCCGGGCCCAGCTCCGCGCCCTCTGGGGTGCGCAGGTCGATGGCTGGCGTCACCTCCGCACCGATGCGATCCCTCACGGGCAACCCGCCCAGCCACCCGCGTTCCCGCCGAAGCAGCGCACCGCGCTCGGCGAAGGTCTCCACGTGTGCGGTGACCACCGCGACACGGCATCGATCCAGGGTGCGCTGTTCTCGGGTCGCCGCTGCGCGGAGACGATCCTGGCGTCGGCCTAGAGCGGGGGCGGCTCCGCGATCTCGGACGGGTCGATCCGGCGGAGCGCCAGCGCATCCACCGCGATCTCCTGACCGCTCCGGACGATCACCACTCCGGTGTCACCCACCTCGGCGACGATCGTCATGCGTCCGCCGTGCGCCGCCACGTGAGCGGACGTCGGCGCGCCGTCGACCAGCAATTCCGCCGGCGACCAATCGAGCGGTGACCATTCGGCCGGGTTCGTCATCGCGAGCGGATCGATGGGCGGCCCACCGCGCGTCATGGCCCGCCCTCGCAGTTCCTGGCCTTGCATCTCCAGGACGAACTCGACCGGCTCGTCTCGGACCGAGGCCGTCACATCGATCCGTTCGTCCTCGGCCCCCGGATCGCCGTAGGCGACGGTGATCGAGGTGAGGACCTGGTTGGACCGGCCGCTCCCGGCGAGCCACGGCTCGCGGTCGCGGGACGCGAGGCCGAACAACGAAAACGGGGCGGTATCGACCGCTTCTCGGGTGCGCGCCCGATGCCGGTTGACCGCCCCCGCTGGGTCCTGCACGTCGCGCAGCTGGCTGACCGTCTCGTGGTGCCGACCGCCTCGGAAGGCCGTCGCGGCCGACATCGCCCACGAGCCCACCACGAACACGATGGGCATCGGCCACCACGGCCAACCCACCAGCGCCCAGAGCACGAGCCCGACGGCCAGGCCGATCGCCGCCACGACCGCGTAGCTCTGGGGTGTCGGGATGACCGTCCGGTTCCCCACGATGACGGGCCAGATCCGCCGCAGTCGACGGGGCCGACCGGCCGTCGAGTACAGGGTCGCGGCGGTCCAGCCGTGTCCGTTCTCGCACTCGAACCGTTGGCCTCGCTGCCGGTCACCGTGCAGGAACCACGCTCGCGCCCGCTCCCAACCTCCCGGGGGTGGGACCGGTCGGGCCGGTGCACCACATCGGAGACACCCGTCGACGTGCACGGCCTCCAGCGTCGCACAACCGGCGCGAGTCGGCGCCGCGGCGGCGTGGGATCAGACGCAGACGTTGCGCATGGTGCCGAGACCCTCGATCGAGGTCTCGACGACGTCGCCCGGCGCGAGGAACATCATCTGGGCGGCCCCGACACCGTCGGGGGTACCCGTGAAGATCAGATCGCCGGTCTCGAGCGTGAGGATCGACGAGAGATAGGCGATCAGCGTCGGGACGTCGAAGATCAGCTGGCTCGTGTTGCCGCTCTGACGGCGCTCACCGTTGACGTCGCACGTGATGGCGAGGTCGGCCGGGTCGGCGATCAGATCGGTCGAGACCAACACCGGACCGCACGGGCCGTAGGTGTCGCGACTCTTGCCCAGGTCGAAGTGCGGCGGCTTGGCCGCGAACTGCAGGGCCCGATCGGAGATGTCCTGCCCGACCATGCACCCCATGACGTGACCCCACGCGTCGTCGGCGGCGATGTCGCGGCCACCCTCGCCGATCACGACGACCAACTCGGCCTCGTAGTCGCCCGCGGTGCTGTTGAGCACGATGTCGTCGGTCGGGCCGACGAGACACGACGGGAACTTGGTGAAGATCAGCGGATTCTCGGGCACCTCCATCTGGGCCTCACCGACGTGATCGGCGTAGTTGAGGCCGACGGCGAACACACTCCGAGGGGCGGGGACGGGTGGCCCGAAGGTGGCGTCGGCCACGAGCCCGTCGGGCGCACGATCGCCGACCGCTTCGGCGACGGTGTGGAGTTCGGCATGCCGGCGCACGGCCTCCATCGGATCGCCGGTGAAGGCGCCGTCGGACGCGGCGGCGAGGTCGTGCCAACCATCGCCGTCGACGAGGACGGCACGGTCGGCGATGGTGGCGAGGCGAAAGCCCATCAGGTCTCCTTGGTTCGACCGGGAAGGAACAGGGTGATCAGCGACTCGGCGTGACGGTCGATGAGCGAGGGCTCGCCGGGCTCGATGCCGAGCAGCTCCGCTTCGGGAGCGTTGGCGTAGAGCAGCGACGCGGCGCCGATCAGCGAGTGGTACAGCACGTCGGGATCGACGTCGGCGGCGACGCCGGTTTCTCTCAGCGCCACCCACGCGTCGACCAGGTCGGCGTGGCGGCGGCGCAGCCGTTCGTCGACGAACCACGCGAGGCGCGCACCGGGTGCAGCGCCTTCGTGCATCATGATCCGGTTGAGTTCGGGGCGGCGGGCGGCGAAGCGCACCAACCCTCGAACCACGCCCGCGAACACCTCGGGCAGATCGTCGGTGGCGACGCCGTCGAGTTGCTCCAGCACCGCGAGGTCGAGTTCGTCGAGCAGGTGCAGGAGGGCGGCCTTCCAGAGCTCTTCGGTGGACGAGAAGTGGTAGTTGATCTGGCTCTGATGCGAGCCCGCCTCCGCGGCGATGCGGCGGCCCGACGCACCGGCGAAGCCCTTCGCCGCGAACTCCCCGATGGCGGCCTCCAGCAGCGCGGCACGCACCACCTCAGAACCGCGGTTGCGGCGGGACCGGCCCGGAGCGGGCTGCAGCGCAGTGTCGGACGACTCGACCATGGGGCGATTCTTCCATCACTTGATCGAAGTTGCAACACCTGTTAGAACTTTTGCATGGCCGACATCATCCGCCCCAGCAAGCTCGCCCACATCGTGCTGCGCACCGCCCGCTTCGACGAGGTCGTCACGTGGTGGTCCACCGTGCTCGGCGCCACCCCTCGCCACGAGAGCCCGTTCATCACCTTCCTCACCTACGACGACGAGCACCACCGCCTCGCGATCATCAACAACCCCTCGCTGGAGGAGAACGACAAGCGCCAGGCCGGCTTCGAGCACGTCGCCTTCACCTACGACTCGCTCGACGATCTCCTCACCACCTACGCCCGCCTGCGCGACGCCGGGATCACCCCGATCATGCCGATCCATCACGGCATGACGATGTCGCTCTACTACGCCGACCCCGACGGCACCCAGTGCGAACTCCAGGTCGACGTCATGGACGAACCGACCGCCGCTGCCTTCATGGCCAGCGACGTCTTCGCAGCCAACCCGGTCGGCGTACCGCTCGACCCCGAGGATCTCATCGTGCGCCGCGATGCGGGTGAGCCCCTCGAGACCCTCACCGAGTACGTCCCCGCCTGACATGACCGACGCCGATCTGGTCATCGTCGGCTGTGGTCCGGTCGGTGCGATGGCCGCGCTGCGCGCCCGCCAGCACGGCCTGTCGGTGGTCGTCGTCGACCGGGCGACCGAGGTCTATCCCCTCCCCCGCGCCATCGGGATGGACGACGAGATCCAGCGGCTCTTCGACACCGCCGGTCTCCTCGACGGGCTCCGCGAGTGCTCGACGCCGATGGGCGGGGCGGAGTTCCTCGACCGACACGGTGAACGAGTCGTCGGCATCGAACTCCCCGACGGCTTCGTCGGCTCGCACGGCCACCCACCGGTCGTCGCCTTCGACCAGCCCAGCCTCGAACGTCTCCTCCGCCGTGCGGCGCTCGATGCCGGCGCCGAGCTCCGGCTCGGCGTCGAGGTCACCGCGATCGACGGCGGCACGGTCACGCTCGCCGAGGGCGACACCATCGTCGGCCGATGGGTGCTCGGCGCCGATGGCGCGCGCAGCACCGTGCGGAAGCTGCTCGACATCCGCCTCGAAGACCAGGGCTTCGACGAGGAGTGGGTCGTCGTCGACACGACCCTGCTCGATCCCGACCTCCCGCTCTCGCGCCTCGCCACCCAACACTGCGACCCGGCCCGGGTCATCACCGTCGTGCCCGGCCATGCCGACCGCCGCCGGTGGGAGTTCCAGTTCCTGCCCGGCGAGACGAAGGCGGAGATGGAGTCCCCCGAACGCGTCGCGGAACTCCTCGCGCCGTGGGGCACGCCGGACCAGCTGCGAGTCGACCGCATCGCCGTCTACCGATTCCACGCCACGGTCGCCGAGGCCTTGCGGCGAGGCGACGCCTTCCTCGCCGGGGATGCCGCCCACCAGATGCCACCGTTCAACGGCCAGGGCATGTGCTCGGGCATGCGCGACGTCGACAACCTGATCTGGAAACTCGCCGCCGTCGCGGCCGGCCACGCCGACGACGCCCTACTCGACACCTACGACGCCGAACGACGACCCCACGCCGCCGGCCAGGTCGAGCACGCCGTCGACGCCGGCCGACTCATCAACGCCATCGCCGAGGGCGGCGCCGATGACTTCGAAGCCGGCTATGGCGGCGGCCGTGAGTTCCCGCACCTCGAGGCTGGGTTCCGTGCCGACGACAGCCGAGCGGTCGGGCGCCCCTTTCCTCAGCCGCTCGTCGAGAACGGCGTCGGGTTCGACCGGTGGCTCGGTGACGGCCTCGCCCTGGTCACCACGAGCGACACCGTCCTGCCCGCCGATGTCGTGCAGCGCTGGTGCGACATCGGGGCCCGCCGGGTCGATGCGACCCCGGAGCGCTTCCCCGGACTCGTCGCGCCCGGCTCGGTCGTCATCGTGCGACCCGACCGCTACGTCGCCGCCGTCACCACCGATCTGGCGGCGACCACCGAGGCGCTCGCGACGCTGGGACTGCCCAGGTCCTGAGCACTAGCGTGACCCACGTGCGTCACACGACCGAACAGCTCGACACCTGGCGCCGAGACGGAGGCGTCATCCTCGACTCGTTCTTCACGAGCGATGAACTGGCGCCCTGCGTCGACGGCATGGAGCAGCTCTACGGCCATCTTCGCCCGGGCGACCCGTCCGCCCACGAAGACTTCGATGCCAAGACCCGCTACGTCGAGCAGTTCGCCAACACCGACGATCTGCCGTTTCGGGCGAACCCCGAGCTCAACCTGATCGGCCTGCATCCCGCCCTCGTCGCCTGCGCTCGCGAGGCGCTCGGCACCGACGACGTCCGCATGTACCAGTGCCACACGTGGGCGAAGTTCACCGGCCAGACCGACTTCGATCAGCCGTTCCACTGTGACTACAAGAACCACACGTTGACCGTGCCCGGCGAGAACGAGGTCGACCGCACGATCAACTTCATGATCTACCTCACCGAGGTGACCGACGCCCACGGCGCGATCCACTACGTGCCCGTGCCGGAGTCCGACCCGATCACCGGGCCGATGCGCCCCCAGTTCGCCGGCGAGGCGGCCGGCTACGAAGGCCAGCTGCGAGCGATCGAGCGCAGCGGTGCCGCTCCGGCCGGATCGGTCTTCGCCTACGGCATCGACGTCTTCCATCGCGGCACCAACCTGACCCTGCCCGACGCGCACCGCTACACGGTCACGGCCAGCTACAAGGCCGCCGGCAACGATCAGATCGGCTGGTCGGCGTGGCCTCGCTACTTCCGCGAGCCGTGGCACCTGGTGATGGACCACGCGACGATCGAGCAGCGGACCTGTCTCGGCATCCCTGCGCCGGGCGACCCGTTCTGGACCCAGCTCACCCTCGCCCGCACCGAGGAACGCTGGCCCAACACCGACTGGTCGGCGTACCACACAGCCCTGGCCGCCTAGCTCGCCAGCAACTCCTTCTGGTTCTTCGAGGGAAAGCGGGGCTTCACCTGCACCCCGTCGAGCACGGCCTCGAGGTCGGTGATCGCCGCGTCGAGGAGATCTCGGTGATCGTCGTCCACCGCGGCGAGGAGCTCGTACGCGATCGAGCCATCGGGGCGTTGGGTCCAGCCGCCGACGACTTCGCCGTCGGACCAGATGGTCGGACCGATGTTGCCGAACCGATCGAACAGCCGTGGGACATGGTCGGGATCGAGGTACCAGTCGCGCTCCTTCCAGCCCATCGCGGTGGCGTCGAGGCCGGGGAGGAGGCGGACCCACGGCCCCGGGTCGGGGGTCTCGTTGACGTCGCCGTCCGTCACCCATCCGGTCGTGTCACCGTCGAGACCGACCTCGACCGCGTCGATGTCCGCCAGCGCGTTGCGCACGAGGGTCGCGGTTTCGCCGAGCCACCACCTGAGGTCGGTCTCCGTCGCGGGGCCGAAGCACCGGAGGTAGCGCTCGACCAGCGTGGCGGCCGCCGCTCGGGTGTCGAGGCCGGGGATCGGTTCACCGAGCCACGCCTCGGCGACCGTCCAGAGATACTCCGCCGACGTCCAGGACCCGGTCGGCTCGACCCGGACGAACTCGCCGTCGAACCCGGCGCCCTGCAGCATCTTCGTGTGTGCGTTGAGGACCGACGTGTGCTTCGCGCTGCCGTACTCGAGCGGCACCATCAGGTGCGGCAGCCGCTGACCGATCTCACGGGTACCGAGCGGACCCTCGGCGGCGAGCAGGGCTCCGATCTCAGCCACGCCGGCATCGAACCACTCGGCGGGGTCGGCGGCCGCGGCCGCCGTCTCGACCGCCTTGAGGTTCCGCTTGCGTTCGTTGCGCGCGATCTTCAGCGTCGTCGCCGCATGAGCGCAGCGCGCGATCTCGGGCGTCATCACCCAGATCGTGCGCCGCATGGCGTGGTGGCGGACGAGGCGTCGCTCCTCGTACAGGGCCCGCTCGACCGCTGCGATCGACGGCACAGTCATCCGCACCAGGCACGACAGGTGCACGGTTGCGGGATCCGACGAGTGCAACGCGACGAGGTCCGACGCGATCGCCGCGGGATCGTCGGTGTGGCCGGCGCGGGTCAGTCGGTGGCGGCGAGCGAGCCGACGACGACGCTCATCGGTTGTGATCCGGTGCACCGGCGCAACCTACGCTCGCCGTCATGGCCGATCCACTGATCCTGACCAAGCGCGACGACGGCGTGGCGATCATCTCCACCAACGACGATCCCCTCAACCGCATGACCCTCGACTATGTCGCGATGTTCGGCGAGGTGGTCGACGACATCGCTGCCGATCGCTCGATCCGAGCGTTCGTCGTGACCGCCGAGGGCACCACCAACTTCTCGGTCGGGATGAATCTCAAGCAGCTGCCCGAAGGCATCCAGGCCGCCGGGAGCATCGATGCCTTCTTCGATGAACGACTCGACCTGATCCATCGCATCGAGACGATGGGCAAGCCGTCGGTCGCCACCCTGTTCGGCCACTGCCTCGGCGGCGGCTTGGAGTTGCCGCTGGGATGCACGTTCCGGCTCGCCGCGGCGGAGGGCGCCAACATCGGTCTGCCCGAGATGGACTTGGGCTCGACCCCGGCGTGGGGCGGAAGCGCCCGGCTCGCCAAGACGGTCGGCCGTCAGCATGCGCTCGACATGATCCTGCGAGCGAAGACCCTCACCGGACCCGAAGCGCTCGCGATCGGACTCGTCAACGAGGTCTGGCCGCTCGCCGAACTCAAGGATCGCGCCATCGCGCTCGCGGCCGAACTCGCCAAGCAACCGCACCTGGCGGTGAGGGCGATGCTCGATGCGCTGCACGACGCAGAACACAAGACCGTCGACGAGTTGCTCGCCGCCGAGCGGGCCGCGGTCCACGCGACCATGGGCACGCCGGACGCCCGGGAGGGCATGCTCGCCTTCCTCGAGAAGCGCGAGCCGGTCTTCAACCAGTCAGACGACTGACGTTCGATCAGGTGACACCCATCCGGGCCGCCATGGCGTCGACCCGCGCGGCGAACATCGCATCCGCCTCGTCGAACACGTTCCGGAACTGGCCGAAGAGCTCGAAGCTGACCAGCCCGTAGAGCTCGGTCCAGGCGCCGATCCCGGTGAGCATGCGAGCAGGCTCGATCTCGAGGTCGGCCTGCTCGACGAGCGCGGTGAGTTGCGCGACGAGTGGCGCCGACAGCGGCTCCGGGTGGGGTTCGGCGAGCGGCGCGTCGTCATCGTCGAGCTCCGCGAGGAGCCGAAGCAGCAAGATCGTCACGCGGGTCGCGGGAACGATCGTGTCTTCGGGCGCGGCGTAGCCCGGGACCGGCGAGCCGTAGATGAGGGCGTACTGGTGGGGGTTGGCGCGCGCCCAGTCGCGGACGCCGTGGGCGACCGCCGCGAACCGACCGCGGAGGTCGTCGCGGTCGATCGCCGCTTCCCGTTCCTCGACCGCCGCGCCGAGCGCGTCGTAGGCGTCGATGATCAGCTGGGTGAGGAGGGCGTCGCGACTCGGGAAGTACCGGTAGATCGCTGACGACGCCATGCCGAGCTCGCGTGCGACGGCCCGCAATGAGAGCCCGGGGGCACCGGACTCCGCGAGGTGGCGTCGGGCGGTCTCGGTGATGTCGGCGATCAGCGCAGCACGGGCGATGTCTCGTGCTCGGCGGGGGGCGGCGGTGTCGCTCACACGGCCCACTCTGCCCGATTCCGGTGCGCAATGCGAGCGGTGAACAAAAACGAGAGCACTGCTCTTGACAAGAGGGGCAGAAGTCGCGAGAGTACCGAACGAGAGCACTGCTCTCGTTTCGGAGCAGCATTCCGAATCCCCCAACTCCGCACCCACCCAAGAAAGGCCCCACCATGGCCCTCCACACCATCGTCGGTTCCGGCGCCGTCGGCTCCGGAACCGCCCTCCTCCTCGCCGACGCCGGCCACGACATCGTCATCGTCACCCGCTCCGGCTCGGGCCCCGACCACGAGCGGATCACCAAGGTCGCAGCCGACGCGACCGATGCCGACCTGCTCACCACCATCGCCACCGGCAGCACCACCATCTTCAACTGCGCCAACCCGGCCGACTACCACAAGTGGGCCGAACTCTGGCCACCGATGGCGACCGCCATCCTCACCGCCGCCGAACGCACCGGTGCCCGACTGGTCACGATGGGCAACCTCTACATCTACCCGTCGGGGTCGTCGCCGATGGCCGCGACCGATCCCATCGACCCGCCGACCGACAACGGGGCGATCCGAGCCGCGATGTGGCGCGAGGCCTTCGACGCCCACGAAGCCGGACGGGTGGAGGTCACCGAGATCCGCGCCTCGGACTATGTCGGCCCCGACCTGGGCGACAGCTCTCACCTCGCCGACCGCTTCGTCCCGCCGATCCTCGCCGGAAAGACCGCTCGCGTGCTCGGCGACCCCGACGCTGTCCACAGCTGGAGCTACATCGCCGACGTCTGCCGCACGATGGCGACGGTCGGCACCGACGACCGAGCGTTCGGTCGGGCGTGGCACGTCCCGACCCTGCCGCCCCTGAGCGCCCGCCAGATGGGGGCCGCCTTCGCGGCAGCCGCCGGCGCCGAACCGGCGAAGGTGGCGCGCATCCCTCGTTTCGCCGTGAAGGCCATGGCGCTCGTGATGCCCCTGTTCCGGACACTGCTGACCATGACGTACCAGTTCGACGCACCGTTCGTGATCGACTCGGCCGAGACGACCCAGACGTTCGGCATCGAGGCGACGCCCCTCGACGAGCAGGTGCAAGCGACGCTCGCGAGCTACGGAGCGGACGTGGCGACGACGGCGTCCGCCTGACTCACTCGGGCAGCGCTCCGCCAATGACTTCGGCCGCCGCCGCGACGCCGGAGCCGCCCATCGGCACCCCCATCCGGTGGAGTGCGCTCTCGATCGTGCCGAGCGCCCCGAGGATCGACGGCGGGTTGAGATGCCCCATGTGGCCGATCCGGAACGTACGGCTGTGGTCCATCACGCCGAGCCCGATCGTGAGGCCCGCGCCCTCTTCGCAGTGGCGAGCGATCTCGAGGGCATCGACCTCGGGGGTCATCACGGTGGTCACACAGTTGGCTCGATCGCCCGGCTCGGTGATGTAGAACTCGAGCCCTCCCGGCGCAGCCCACGTGTCGACCGCAGCCCGGACCGCGTCGGCGAGTGCGGCATGGCGAGACCACACCGCCTCCAGCCCGCCCTCTTCCTCGATCAGGCGCAACGCTTCGCGCATCGCGTACAGGTGACTGATCGGCGGGGTGCCGGCGAACCGTTGATAGATCGCCTCGGGTTCGAGGCGAGGGCCCCAGTCGAAGTAGCCGGTGCGCAGGTCGTTGCCCTCGCCGCGGGCGACCGCCCGGTCGTTCGCCCAGACGAGCCCCAAACCGGGCGGGGTCATCAACCCCTTCTGAGAGGCGGCGATGGTGATGTCGACCCCCCACTCGTCCATCCGGAACTCATCGCACCCGAGCGAGGCGATGCAGTCGACCATGAACAGCGCGGACGAACCGGAGTCGGCGATGGCGGCGCCGAGTGCCGCGATGTCGTTCTTGACGGAAATGGCGGTGTCGACCTGCACCGCGATGACGGCAGCGAACTCGTCCGCGGGTCCGGCGGCCAGGCGGGCTCGGACGACCTCCGGGTCGATGGCGCTGCGGGGCGGGCCGGGCAGTGACTCGATCTCGATGCCCGAGACGGTGAGGAAGCGGCCCCAGGCCTCGGGGAACCGGCCGGTCTCGACGACGAGCACCTTGTCGCCCCGGTTCAACGTGTTCGACGCGGCCAACTCCCAACCGCTGTGGCCGTTGCCGATCGCGGCGAGCGCGTGACCCGACGTCTGCGCGATCGCGGGCAGCCGTTCGAAGACCTCGTCGCAGACATCGACCAACTCGCCCGCATAGATGTTGGGCATCGGGGTGCGCATCGCGGCCAACACCCGTTCGGGCATGATCGAGGGACCGGGGATGGCGACGAGGGGACGGCCGTGGCGCAGCGACATCGTCTGGACGCTACCCCGAGCGGCCGGGCGCGGAGCATCTGACCGCGGCGATCGGCTGCGCTCGTTCAGGGTCCTCAGGTGTGCGACACTCGTGCGCCATGGCCGAGATCGACCTCTCCCCGTTCTCCAACGTCGTGCCCCTCGGAAGTGGCGGGCTCGGCGACGTTTACCGCGCCGTCCGGATCTCGACCGGCGGAGAAGTCGCCATCAAAGTGTTGCGCGATTGGTCGGACCGCGACGTTGCCTGGCAGCGAGCGCAACGCGAGCTCCGGGCCCTGGTCGACCTGCGCGGTCACGCCAACGTCGTCAACGTCGAGGAGGTGATCGAGTCGGAGGGCGCGATGGCCATCGTGATGGAGTTCGCCCCCGGTGGCGCGGTCAGCGACCTCCTCCGTGAGCGCGGCGCGCTCACCTTCGCCGACGCCCTGTTCGTCGCGACCCAGACCGCCGCCGCACTGGCCGCATCCCACGACCGCGGGATCATCCACCGCGACATCAAGCCCCACAACCTTCTCATCGACTCCTTCGGCCAGGTCAAGGTGTGCGACTTCGGGATCGCGGCGCTGACCCGATCCGACGAGGTCAGCAATCGCACGAGCGCGCTGTCGCTCCGTTACGCGAGCCCCGAGGAGTTGCGCAACGACCCCGACGTCGGTCCGCCGGCCGACATCTACTCGCTGGCGGCCACGGTCCATCAGCTCCTCACCGGCCAGTACCTGCCGATCCCGGACGGCACTCCCGAGGCCACACCGCTGTACTCGTGGGAGCCTCCCGCCGACGTGCCCCTGAACGTCGCCGCGACCTTCCGCATGTTGATCACCCAGGCGGGCGACCGCGATGCCGCGGTCCGGCCGACCGCGGCCGCGCTGCACGGCCAGCTCGACATCCTCGCCGGCCAGCTGGGCCCG
>CAZEML010000131.1:0-12208 GCA_964513285.1 uncultured Candidatus Nemicrothrix sp. | reverse complement strand
AGCCCGGCACCGTCTACGGCTTCGCGGCGCTGAGCGCCGGCATGGTTCGCCGGTTCGCCGACACCCTCGGCGATATCAACGTGGTCGCCACCGGCGGCCTCGCCCACCTGATCTCTCCGGTCTCGGAGACGATCGAGCATGTCGAGCCCTATCTCACCCTCCACGGTCTGCGGATCGTGCACAACCGGAATCAGCGATGAGCGATCACCCCTACCGCTACGACGTCACCCATTCGACCGCGGAGATCATCGCCGCCCACGGCGATCTCGAAGCGGGCGCCGAGACCGAGACCGTGGTCACCATCGCGGGCCGGCTCATGCTGCGGCGCGATCAGGGCAAGCTCGCGTTCGGGTCGCTCCAGGACTCGTCGGGCCGGATCCAGCTGTTCGCGATGGCGAAGTCCACGCCGGACTTCGACGGGTTCACCGGCCTCTCGATCGGCGACTGGATCGCGGTGACCGGCATCGTGATGATGACCCGCCGCGGCGAGCTCAGCGTCCGGGTCGACGGCTGGGACGTGCTGGCGTCGGCGCAGCGTCCGTTCCCCGACAAGTGGCACGGCATCTCCGACCCCGACACCCGCTACCGCCAGCGCTACGTCGATCTGTGGGTCACCGAGGAAGCTCGCGACGCGTTCATCAAGCGCAGCCAGATCGTCGCGACGATGCGGCGACTGCTGCACGAGCAGGACTTCATCGAGGTCGAGACCCCGATGCTGCACCCCATCCCCGGTGGCGCGCTCGCCCGTCCGTTCGTCACTCACCACAACGCCCTCGACCAGGAGCTCTACCTGCGCATCGCGCCGGAGCTGTACCTCAAGCGCCTGACGGTCGGTGGCATGGAGAAGGTGTTCGAGGTCGGTCGGGTCTTCCGCAACGAGGGCATGTCGACCCGACACAACCCCGAGTTCACGATGCTCGAGCTGTACTGGGCGTACGCCGACCACGCCGACATGATGCGCCTCACCGAGGAGCTCGTCGCCGGCATCGCCCAGGACGTCCTCGGCACCACCACCGTCGAGTACGACGGCCGCGAGGTCGATCTCTCGACGCCGTGGCGCCGAGCGACGATGGAGGAGTTGATCGCCGAGCACGCCGAGGTGGAGGTCAGCCTCGAGACGCCGATCGACGAGCTGCGGGCGATCTGCGAGAAGTTCGGCGTCGAGGTCAAGCCGCACTACGGGCCGGGCAAGCTCATCCTCGAGCTCTACGAGAAGACCTGTGAGTCCGAGCTGTGGGGTCCGGTGTTCGTGACCGACTACCCCGTCGAGGTGTCGCCGCTTTCTCGCGAGCATCGTGAGCGTCCTGGTTACACCGAACGGTTCGAGGCGATCGTGGCCGGCCGGGAGCTGTGCAACGGCTTCTCGGAGCTGACCGACCCGGCGATCCAGCGCGAGCGGTTCGAGGCTCAGGAGGCCGACCGCGACGCGGGCGACGACGAGGCGATGGTCGTCGACGAGGACTATCTCCGGGCGCTCGAGTACGGCCTGCCCGGCACCGCCGGGCTCGGCATCGGTGTCGATCGCCTCGTGATGCTGCTCACCGGCACCACGACGATCCGCGACGTCGTGCTCTTCCCGACCCTCAAGCCCGAACAGGTGCGAGGTGCCGCCGAGGGCAGCGACGAATCTGCCGACGGCAGCGACGAATCTGCCGAGGGCGACGAAGAGGAGTAGGGCGCCTCAGTCGTCGACGCGTTCGGCGCCGAGTCCCCGGAAGAGCGCTTCTGACGGCACGTTGTCGTCGGTGATCCAGAGGTGCAGCTCGTCGTGGCCGTCGCTGCGCAGGGCCTCGATGGCCGCGGCCACGACGCGCCGGCCGTGGCCCTGCTGTTTCTGGTCGGGCCGCGTGATCACAGAGGCGAGGATCGCGCCCTTGGGCACGATCGACACCAGGGCGGCGGAGCAGAGCGCCCCATCGATCTCGATGCCGAAGGACCGGTCGAGCCGCCCACCGTGCTCGAGCCATCCGTCGATCTCGTCGATCGCTTCGTCGAGTGACTCGCCTTCGTCGTCGACGGTGCCGGCGTAGGCCGCCAACATGAGGCTGGGAAGCTGATCGCGGTCATTGGACGCGAGCGCTCGAACGCCTGGCTCGGTGGTGACTTCGGCCGTGGCCAGGTCGATCCGGTAGTGGGAGCGATCACTCATGGCCTGAGGGTAGGGCTGGCGTGTCAGCGGTCGCCGTCACCCCGGCAGCGGACGAGACACTCGTCTAACCTCGGCCGTACACAACAGAAAGAGGACCTGCCATGCGGCGGACCAGCGCACGTGTCCTGACCACCATCGCGGCGATCATCGCCGTGCTCGCGACCACCTTGGGGCCGGCATCGGCTGCGCCCCCGACCCTGGTCGACTTCACGATCTCGGAGTCGCTCGCGGTCACGACCGGCATGCTGACCGCCGGTTCGCTCCCCGGCTGCTCCGGCGCGGTGACCGTCACCACGTCTCCGGTCACGGTCTCGACCTCGGGGCCGTTCACCGAGTTCGCCGGTACGAAGACGATCACGTGCACCGAGGCTGGCGGCGTGAGCGGGACCATGACGATCGAGTTCGACGCCAAGGTCCGGCTCGAACCCTTCTGTGACGGCGCCAACAAGGGGAGCTGGTCTGTTCTCGGTGGCACCGGCGTCTACGCGTCGGCGACAGGCGGCGGGAAGCTCAACGGCACGTACCCAGGCGGCGACAGCTGCCTCGCCGGTGCGGTCGACGACCGCTACACCGGTCGCATCCGGATCTGATCGAGCGTTCAGCTCAGCGGGGCGTTGGCGCGGGCGATCAGATCGTCGCTCGCGGCGCGCAGCGCCCGAGCGCCCGGGGTGTCGGGCAGATCGGTGAGGGTGCCCGCCGCCTTGTCGGCCCAACCCTGGGCGACGTCGAGGGCGGTGCGCACTCCGCTGCTCGCTCGGATGAGCTCGCGGGCCTGGTCGCGCTGTTCGACCGTGATGTCGCGGGTCAGGAGCGGACGGAGATCAGCGGCGACATCGGCGTCGGCCAGGGCGTGGATCACCGGCAGCGTGTAGATGCCTTCGATGAGATCGTTGCCGGCCGGCTTCCCGAGCTGTTCGTCGGTGTCGTCGACGACCTGGAACGCCATGCCGTAGGCGAGACCGAACTCGGTGAGCGACTCCACGACCGGGCGAGGAAGGTCGCCCACGATCGCGCCGATCCGACAGGCGGTCGACAACAGCGACGCGGTCTTGCCGGTGATCGAACGTTCGTAGCGCTCGACGGTGCGGCTCGGGTCGTAGGCCGACTCGAGCTCGAGGATCTGCCCTTCGCAGAGCTGGGTGATCGTGGTGGCGAGGAGACCGGCGACCTCGGTGCCGAGGGCGGCGGCGAGCTCGGAGGCTCGGCCGAGGAGATAGTCGCCGGCGAGGATCGCCCGCAGGTTGCCCCATTCGGCATTGACGCTCTTGACGCTTCGACGCGTCGTGGCGTCGTCCATGACGTCGTCGTGATACAGCGACCCGATGTGGACGAGTTCGACGGCGCAACCGCCACGGATCACATCGATCGTGGCCGGCGAGCCGTCCGGATCGAGCACCGCGGCCGACGCCATCGCGAAGCCGGGCCGGACCCGCTTGCCGCCTGCCTTGATGAGATGGCTGGCGATCTCGGTCAGGAAATCGCCGTCGGCGGCGACCACGCGCAACAGCTCCTGCTCGGTGCGGACGAGGTCGTCCTCCATCGGCGGCAGGATGGCGAGCGGGTGAGCCATCCCCCCACGCTATGCGCGTGATCGATCGTTCGGCCACGTGGAGCACCAACCGGTACTGAACCCAGTCCACCGCCACCGAGCGTGGAAATCGGGCCCGGCTCGGCGGAGGAGGAACAAGTTCCCTACGTTGAGCGTTGCACGTGCCGATGGGAGAACGACTCCCGTTTCTCGGGTGTCTCAGTTCGGGCGGGATCGACGGCGGCAGCCCCGGCCTCGCCGGTACACTCGTGAAACGGACCCTCTGGGTCCATCCCCCGTCCCCAATCTCAGGGAGGTTCCCGATGTTCGAGCGATTTACCGACAGGGCTCGACGAGTGGTGGTGCTGGCGCAGGAAGAAGCGCGCCTGCTCAACCACAACTACATCGGCACCGAGCACATCCTGCTCGGCCTCATCCACGAAGGTGAAGGCGTTGCCGCCAAGGCCCTGGAGTCGCTCGGCATCAGCCTCGAAGCGGTCCGCAACCAGGTCGAGGAGATCATCGGTCAGGGCGGTTCGTCGCCCAGCGGCCACATCCCCTTCACCCCGCGGGCCAAGAAGGTCCTCGAGCTGAGCCTCCGCGAGGCGTTGCAGCTCGGCCACAACTACATCGGTACCGAGCACATCCTCCTCGGTCTGATCCGTGAAGGCGAAGGCGTGGCGGCCCAGGTGCTCGTCAAGCTCGGCGCCGACCTCAGCCGGGTCCGCCAGCAGGTCATCCAGCTGCTGTCGGGGTACTCCGGTTCCGGCTCGGGCTCGGACTCCGCCGGTTCGTCGAGCGGTCCCAGCGGCGACAAAGCCGGCGCGACCGCGGGCGGCTCTGGCGGCGGCGATGCCTCCGGCTCGCTCGTGCTCGACCAGTTCGGCCGCAACCTGACCCAGGCCGCCCGCGAGAAGGCGCTCGACCCGGTCATCGGCCGCAGCCGCGAGACCGAGCGGGTCATGCAGATCCTCAGCCGCCGCACCAAGAACAACCCGGTGCTCGTCGGCGAACCCGGCGTCGGCAAGACCGCCATCGTCGAGGGCCTCGCCCAGGCGATCGCCGCCGACTCGGTGCCCGAGACCCTGCACAACAAGCAGCTCTACACGCTCGACCTCGGCGCCCTCGTCGCCGGGTCCCGCTACCGAGGCGATTTCGAGGAGCGCCTCAAGAAGGTCCTCAAGGAGATCAAGACCCGCGGCGACATCATCCTCTTCATCGACGAGATCCACACCCTCGTCGGTGCGGGTGCCGCCGAAGGTGCGATCGACGCGGCGTCGATCCTCAAGCCGATGCTCGCCCGCGGTGAGCTTCAGACCATCGGCGCCACCACCCTCGACGAGTTCCGCAAGCACCTCGAGAAGGACGCCGCCCTCGAGCGTCGCTTCCAGAAGGTCGTCGTCGAAGAACCGTCGGTCGCCCACACCATCGAGATCCTCAAGGGTCTGCGCGATCGCTACGAGACCTATCACCGGGTCACGATCACCGATCAGGCGATCGTCGCCGCGGCCAACCTCGCCGACCGCTACATCTCGGACCGTCAGCTCCCCGACAAGGCGATCGACCTGATCGACGAGTCCGGCTCGCGTCTGCGCATCAAGCGCATGGAGACTCCGCCGGAGTACAAGGAGCTCGAGACCGAGATCGCCGACGTCGTCCGCCAGAAGAAGGAAGCGGTCGAAGGTCAGCAGTTCGAAGAGGCCGGCCGCCTGCGCGACAAGGAGAAGGAACTTCTCGCCCGCCGCGACACGATGGAGTCCGAAGCCAAGGCGTCGGGTCTCGACCTGTTCGACGAGGTCGATGAGGAAGCCATCGCCGAGGTGCTCTCGTTGTGGACCGGCATCCCCGTCTACAAGCTCACCGAGGAAGAGACCGAGAAGCTCCTCCGCATGGAAGACGAGCTGCACAAGCGGGTCATCGGCCAGGAGGACGCCATCAAGGCCGTCTCCCAGGCGATCCGTCGCACCCGTGCGGGCCTGAAGGACCCGAAGCGTCCGTCCGGTTCGTTCATCTTCCTCGGCCCGTCGGGCGTCGGTAAGACCGAGCTCGCCAAGACCCTCGCCGAGTTCTTGTTCGGCGACGAGACCTCGCTGATCTCCCTCGACATGTCGGAGTACCAGGAGAAGCACACGGTCAGCCGCCTCGTCGGCTCGCCTCCCGGCTACGTCGGCTACGACGAGGGTGGCCAGCTCACCGAGAAGGTGCGCCGCAAGCCGTTCTCCGTCGTGCTGTTCGACGAGGTCGAGAAGGCTCACCCCGACGTCTTCAACACGCTGCTGCAGATCCTCGAAGAGGGTCGCCTCACCGACTCCCAGGGGCGGTCGGTCGATTTCCGCAACACCGTGCTGATCATGACCTCCAACCTCGGTACCGGCGATCTGCGCAAGGCGTCGATCGGCTTCGGTACCGGCGACGAGGCGATCAACTACACGAAGATGAAGGAGAAGGTGAACGACGCGCTGAAGGCTCACTTCCGCCCGGAGTTCCTGAACCGCATCGACGACACGATCGTCTTCCACGAGCTCGCCCAGCACGAGGTCCGTCAGATCGTCGACCTGATGATCGCCCGCACCGCCACCCAGCTGGCCGGTCAGGGCATGGGCCTCGAGCTCACCGACGCGGCCAAGGATCACCTCGCCGACAAGGGCTACGACCCGACCCTCGGTGCTCGTCCGCTGCGTCGAGCGATCCAGCGCATGGTCGAGGACACGCTCTCGGAGAAGCTGCTCTACAAGGAGTTCCGCGCCGGCGAGATCATCATCGTCGACGTCGAACCCGACCCCGAGCAGGCCGGCGAGCTGCAGATCGTGTTCCGGGCCATCGAGGGCTTCGAGCCCCCGGCGCCCGAACTCGAAGACGCTCTCGAAGGCGGCGACGTCTTCTAATTGCAGATTCTGTGAACCGCTCGACCGGCGAAGCCGGACCGAGCAACCGCAGACGCCTGTAGGTGTCGCTGGGCTCACATATCAGACTCGGTTGCGGGCGGCCTTTGCGGGCCGCCCGTACCGCGCCCTGGGGCAGGTTCGCCGGTTCATCGAGGCCTGGTCGGCGGAGTTTCCCCGGACGTGGAACCGCACGGGGACCTCAAACGTCTAGTTTCGTGTCGATGAATCGGGCGCGTCTTGTGGTTGTGGGGGTTCTGCTCCTGCTTTTCGCGTCCGCGTGCCGCGTCGACACCACCGTCGACATCAAGGTCGAAGAGGACGGCTCCGGCCTCGTCACCGTCTCGATCGATGCCAACGACGAGGCGGTCGCACTCCTCGTCGACGACCCGGCCGACCTTCGCTTCGACGATCTCGAAGCGGCCGGCTGGACCCTCGACGGACCGGAGATCGACGACGGCGGCATCACCTTGTCGGCGAGCAAGCCGTTCCTGTCGCCGGAGGACCTTCCCGACGTTCTCGACGAGATCCTCGGCGAGGGGCTGATCTTCTCCAACGTCGCGCTCGACCAACAGCACGACTTCGCGATGTTCGGCCTGCGGCCGGCCGAGACGTCCTATGACTTCACCGCCGACGTCGACCCGTCGCCGAACCTCGAGGTCCTCGGCGACGACGTGCTCGCCGACCTGCTCGACGGGTTCCCGCTCGGACGCCCCCTCGATCGCATCGAGGTCGATGCCGGTGTCCCGATCCAGAACACGCTCGGCCTCGTCGTCAACGTGACCTTGCCCGCCAACGTCGGCACCGACACCGGCGAGGCGGTCGACGATGTCGCGACGTGGAGCTTCGCGTACGGCGACCCGGCCCAGACCATCGACGCTCGGGCGTCGGTCGACGAGATCCTGCCTCGAGTGTGGGCGGTGCTCGCCATCCTCGCCGGGCTCTTGTTCATCCTCGTGGTGCTGAGCCGGCTCGGCACGTTCGCCCTCGGCAAGCTGCGGACCCCCAAGGGGCGTCGCCGCCGCGATCAACGCCAGCGCGAGAAGCGAGCGGCCACGCGTGCTGCCGAAGCCAACCGCCCGCGCCGTCGCCTCCTGCGTCTGCTGATCATCGACGTGCACGGCGTCGTCGTGCGGCCGACCGAGCCCGTCGACGGTCTGCTCATCCCGCTGATCACCGCAGAGCGGCCCGACGCCGACCCCGAGCAGATCCGCGACCGACATCGGCAGCTCGTCCTCGGCCGGCTGTCCCCCGAAGAGTTCTGGAGCGAGGTCGGCCTCGGCCCGATGGCCGAAGAGATCGAGACCCGCTACCTGTCGTCGTTCCGGCTCGTGCCCGGTCTGCATCCGTTCCTCGACCGGATGGCCACCAGCCGCTTGCCCGTCGCCGCCATCGGCAATCAGCCCCGCGTCTGGGGTGACCGTCTGCGCCGGATGGCGTCGCTCGACGGGGCGATCACGTCGTGGCTGGTCAGCGGCGATGTCGGTTCGGCGCTGCCCGAGCCGGCGCTGTTCGAGGCGACCCGCCGCACGATGTCGGTCGATCACTACGACTGCTTCTACCTGTCGAACAAGCCCGAGCATCTCGACGTCGCCAAGGAGCTCGGGATGGCGACGGGCTTGTTCGTCACCGGTTCTGAGGTCGCGCCGGAGACCGATCACACGATCGTGCGCGGCTTCGAAGACCTCCTCCGGAGCCGAGGCGGCTGAGCGCCGGCGCGTCACACCCCTCGCCTAGGGTGCGGCCATGCCCAAGACCAAGACCGTCCATCGCTGCACCGAGTGCGGCTGGCCGAGCCCGACGTGGGTCGGCCGGTGCGGCGGTTGCGACTCGTGGAACACGATGGTCGAAGAGGTCGATCTCCGGGGCGAGGAGGCGGCCGCACCGCCACCGACGTCACGGCCGGCGCGGATGGCCGATGTCGTCGACACCGCGGCCGACGCCCGTCCCACCGGTGTGCCCGAGGTCGACCGGGTGCTCGGCGGCGGGCTCGTCCCGGGTTCGGTCACCCTCGTCGGTGGTGAGCCGGGCATCGGCAAGTCGACCCTGCTTCTGCAGCTGGTCGGGGCGACCGCGGCCGCGGGTGTCACCAGCCTCTACATCTCCGGCGAGGAGTCGGCGGGACAGGTCCGGGGTCGGGCCGATCGACTCGGCGCGGTCCACGACGAACTCTGGCTGGTGTCCGAGACCGTGCTGCCCCACATTCTCAGCCATCTCGACGAGGTCAAACCCGACGTGGTCGTGGTCGACTCCATCCAGACGCTGCACGACCCGTCGATGGGGTCGGCGCCCGGGTCGGTCGGTCAGATCCGCGAGTGCGCCAACCGCCTAGTCGCCCACGCCAAGGCGACCGGTACGTCGGTCCTGCTCGTCGGTCACGTCACGAAGGAAGGCACGCTCGCCGGTCCCCGCGTGCTCGAGCACGTGGTCGACACCGTGCTCGAGTTCGACGGCGATCGTCATCACGGGCTACGGCTGCTGCGGGCGGCCAAGCACCGGTTCGGCGCCACGACCGAGGTCGGCCTGTTGCAGATGGATCACTCCGGTCTCGTCACCGTCGACGATCCGAGCGGGCTGTTCCTCGCCGACCGGGTCACCGGCGTGTCGGGGTCTGCGGTGGTGGCGACCGTTGATGGCAACCGACCCCTCCTCATCGAAGTGCAGGCGCTCGTCGCCGACTCCAACCTCTCCAACCCGCGCCGGTCGGCGCAGGGAGTCGACAGCGGCCGGCTGGCGATGCTGCTCGCCGTGCTCGAGCGGCGCTGCGGGCTCTCGGTCGGTGGCAACGACGTCTATGCCCTCGCGGTCGGTGGCGCCCGGGTCAACGATCCCGGCGCCGACGTCGCTCTGGCGCTCGCGGTCACGTCGTCGCTGACCGGGCAGCCGCTGGGCGACGACACCGTCGCGGTGGGCGAGGTCGGCCTCGGCGGCGAGCTGCGGCACGTGGCGCACCTCGATCGTCGGCTCCACGAAGCCGCCCGCATGGGCTTCCGTCGTGCGATCGTGCCGCCAGGTGCCGACGTCGAGATCGACGGTCTCCAGCTGATGCGGGCCCCGACGCTGGCTGCGGCGGTCGCCCTCGCCGACGTCGCCCCGACCTAGCGAGCATGTCCGCGGACGCCCTCGGCGGGCTGATTCTGGCTGTCGTCTACGTCGCGATCGGGCTGGGGGTGATGGCACTCGCACGAGCGGGCGAGCGCCGCACACTCGATTGGTCGTGGGGCGGTCACACCAGGGACAACACGCCGCCTGACGCCTGGGATGCCGCACATCGAAGCGCGGCACCGAGCCTGCACCGAGCGGGGATGCTGTTCGTGCTCGCCGGGCTTGTCGCCGGTGTGTTGATCGCCTGGCGCGAGACGGTCGGCGGGATCGCGCTGGGTGTACTCACCGTCGCAGCACTGCTGTTCGTGTTCGCCGGCATCAGGACCGGCCTCGCGGTACTTGCTGGGGCGGCCAGCGACGGCGACCCGAGTGCGTGATGGCGCCGCGACCTAGCGGCTGCGGATCGAGAGCTGTTCGCGGTTGGTGATCACGTAGCGGCGGTCGTTCTGTTCGAGCCAGCCGAGGCGGACGAACGAGGCGATCGCCTTATTGACCCGCTCGCGGCTGGCGCCGACCATGCCGGCCAGTTCTTCCTGGGTGATCGGCAGCAGGAACTCGTCGCTGTCGCCCGCGAGTTCGAGGAGGCGCTTGGCCGTACGGCCGGTGACGTCGAGGAACACCGAGTCGGCCAGTGCTTCGTCCATCGAGCGGATCCGCCCGGCGAGCAGCTTCACGACGGCCCAGAGCTCCGAGGGGTGATCGGCGTAGAGCGCCTTCACCGGTTCGTAGGCGATCTCGATCACCGTGCTCGGTTCGAGCGCCCGACCCTCAGCAGAGCGGCCCAGCCCGTCGAACAACGGCATCTCGCCGAACAGGTCGCCCGGTTCCATCAACGCGACCACGCTCTCGCGTCCATCGATCGACTTGTTGGCGATCGCGATACGGCCGTGGGTCACGACGTAGAGCGCATCGGGCTCCTCGCCCTCGACGAAGAGCACATCGCCGCGGCGAAGGGTTCGTTCGGTGGCGTCGGCGGCGATGCGGGCCATCGCGTCGTCGTCGAGCTCGGCGAACAGCAGCGTCGCACGGAGCAACGAGGTGAGCATGGTGGTGTCAGTCATGGGCTCGGCCCACACTAGTGAGGTGAGTGAGCAGCGTGCTGACCAGAACGGCGTCTGGACCGTCGTCGTCGCCGGCGGGTCCGGGTCTCGTTTCGGCGCGCCCAAGCAGTTTCTCGGTCTCGGTGGCCGCCGGGTGATCGATCGAGCGATCGCCACCGCTGCGGCGCACGGCGACGGCGTCGTCACCGTCCTGCCCGCCGACGTCGACCTTGGCTACACCGAGTCGATCGGCAAACCGGTCGTCACCGTCGCCGGTGGCGACACCCGCTCGGCGTCGGTCCGCAACGGCCTCGCGGCGGTGCCTGACGATGCGGAGATCGTCCTCGTGCACGACGCCGCTCGGCCCCTCACCCCCGATGCGGTCTACGAGCGGGTGATCGAGGCGGTGCGCGGCGGTGCCGATGCCGTCGTGCCGGTGCTCGACGTGACCGACTCGCTTCGCCATCGCTCGGACGGTGCGGTCGATCGCGCCGAGTTCGCCGCCGTGCAGACGCCGCAGGGCTTTCCCGCCGCTGGGCTGCGGGCGGCTCACACCAGCGGAGCCGATGCCACCGACGACGCCACGCTGGTGGAGATCACCGGCGGAGCGGTCACGATGGTCGACGGTGACCGGGCAGCGATGAAGCTCACCACCCCGCTCGATCTCCAGATCGCCGAACTCCTCCTCGACCAAGAGCCAACCGAATGACCGACCACGCCCCACCGCCGTTCCGAGTCGGACAGGCCTTCGACATCCACGCCCACACCGATGACCCCGACCGGGTCTTGATCCTCGGCGGCGTGCCGTTCGACGGAGCCCGCGGCTTGGCCGGGCACAGCGACGCCGACATCCTCGCCCACGTCTGCTGCGACGCCCTCCTCGGTGCCGCCGGGCTGGGCGACATCGGCCAGATGTTCCCCGACACCGACCCGGCGTTGACGGGCGCCGACAGCATCGAACTGCTCCGACGGGCAGCCGATGCGGTTCGGGCCGCGGGTTGGCATCCTGGCAACATCGACTGTTCGGTCGTGCTCGACCGGCCCAAGCTCGCCCCTGTGAAGGACGACATGCAACGCAACCTCTCCGATGCCGCGGGTGCGCCGGTCACTGTGACCGGGCGCCGAACCGAAGGCGTGGGCGCACTCGGACGCGGCGAGGGCATCGCCGCGTGGGCGGTCGCCCTGATCCACCGATGAGCGCCCGCGGACGCAGCGGCAAGTCCCAGCCCAAGGGCGGGCGCGGCCGACCGGTGAAGAAGGCGGCCAAGAAGTCGCGTGGCAAGGGGCAGCCGCAGCGACCCCGTCGCGGCGACGGCCAGCGCGGCACGACCCCGATCCGCACCGCCGACGAAGGCCGGGGCGGCGGGCATCTCGGCGGCGACCAGGTCGAGGGCCGACACGCTGTTCGCGAGCTGTTGATGGCCGGCACGAGGCGAACCCGCGAGGTGATCTTCGCCGGCGATCTCGACCCGGCTCCGATCCTCGACGACATCATCGATCTGGC
>CAZEML010000130.1:0-12342 GCA_964513285.1 uncultured Candidatus Nemicrothrix sp. | reverse complement strand
AGCGGCCTTTGGCAGAGCGGCAAGGCTTGCGACGAGCTGCTGTGGAGACCGCCCTTTGAGAGGTCGAACGTCCAGGCACTCGAGGCGCTCACCCATCGCGGGGATCACCCTTGCTTCAATGCCTCGGGATGTCCCAACAAACAGCACATCCAACGCAGGTATGCGGCGTCGAAGCTCCTCCACTACGGCCAGACCGGGGAACAAATGCCCTCCTGTACCGCCGCCAGCTACGACCAACCTCCGAATCACGCCACCCCTACCGCTCCGCCTGAGATCATGACATCACCTGCCGCTCCACCGACATGAAAATCGCCATCCGCATCCACTTCTTCGCCCAGTTCCGCATCTTCTCGGCGCCTCGACACATTGAGGAGAATCCCAATAGCCGCGCAGTTGACGAGAAGTGATGAACCTCCGTAGCTGATGAAGGGCAGAACGAGCCCCTTGGTCGGCACCATACCCATGGCCACCGCAAGGTTCGTAAATGCCTGAAGACCAACGAAAACCGTGATGCCGGTTGCCAAATAGCAGCCGTACTCGTCGACGGCTCGCATCGCGACGCGAAGGCCTCGATACACAAGAGCTGTAAAGGCCAGGATCAAACAAAGCACACCCACGAAGCCGAGCTCCTCACCGACGATGGCGCTGATGAAATCCGTGTGCGCCTCGGGCAGAAAGAAGAGCTTCTGGCGGCTGTCGCCGATGCCGACGCCGGTCGCGCCTCCGGCCCCGAAACTCATCAGAGACTCGGCAATCTGATAGCCGACGTCATAACGATGCTCGAAGGGCTCGAGGAAGGCCTGGATGCGTCGCATGCGGTAGGGAGAGTTGGTGACAAGGGCCCAGGCCACCGGTGCGGCAAGAAGGACAGCGAGCAGGATGTAGCCCACGCGGGCTCCGGCCGTGAAGAGCAGCACGAAGGTCAGCAGGCCAATCATGACAGCGCTGCCAAAGTCCGGCTGCTTCAGGCAGAGCAGCATGAGCAGCCCCGCCATCATCAGATGGGGCAGGAAGCCGACCGTAAACGAACGCACCCTAGCTGTTTTCCTGGCGAGAGCTTCGCAATCTCGGCAGGCTGCACGTTGACGGGGCCGATTTGAATCCAGCGCGCGGCGCCACCCGCTGAGCGACCAAGCCCGAGAGCCGCCTGACGATCGACGGCCGGTTGGTCGAGGCCGAACACGGCACCACCTATCCCAACATCGACCCCTCGACCGGCGAGCCGGCCGGCGTGGCCGCCGACGCGTCCCCCGCTGACGTCGAGCGAGCGCTGGCCGCGGCTCGCCGGGCGTTCGACGAGACATCCTGGCCGCACGACCTCGAGCTGCGGGTGCGCGGACTCCGCCAGCTCGAGACGGCCCTCCGCGACCACCTGCCGGAGCTGACCGAACTGACCATGCGAGAGGTCGGGGCACCGCCGTCGGCGTGCGACGTCGTCCATCTCGGCGAACCACTCGAGTTCGTGCCGTACTACGCCTCGTTGGCGGAGGGCTACGCCTGGCACCAGCCGCTCGGCGAAGCCGACACGGTGGGCGGGCGCGCCGACCGTTGGATCGAACGAGAGCCGATCGGCGTCGTCGCCGCGATCACGCCCTGGAACGTGCCGACGCAGATCAACCTGGCCAAGGTCGCGCCGGCCCTCGCCGCCGGCTGCACCGTCGTGTTGAAGCCGGCGCCGCAGACCCCGTGGAGCGCGCTCGCGCTCGGACGTCTCGTCACCGAACACACCGACATCCCTGCGGGCGTGCTCAACGTCGTCTCCGCGGCGGACCCGACGATCGGTGCCCAGCTCACCGAGGACCCCCGGGTCGACATGATCTCGTTCACCGGTTCGACCGCGACCGGCAAGACGATCATGCGCGCCGCCGCCGAGCACGTCACGAAGGTCTTCCTCGAGTTGGGGGGCAAGTCGGCGATGATCCTGCTCGACGACCTCGACGATCTGGCCGGACCAGCCATGACCGCGGCGTTCGGCACCGCGATGGTCTGCGGCCAGGGGTGTGCCCTCTCGACGAGGATCCTGATCCCTCGCCGTCGCTACGCCGAGGTCGTCGACACCATCGCCACGATGTTCGCCTCGATCACCACCGGCCCCCCGACGGAGGCTGGCGTGCTGATGGGCCCGCTGATCGACGTCCGCCAGCGCGAGCGGGTCGAGGCCTACGTCCGGTCCGCGGTCGAGGACGGGGCGCGGGTCGTCTGTGGAGGTGCCCGGCCGCCAGGACTCGACGCCGGAGCGTTCTACCTTCCGACGCTCCTCGCCGACGTCACGCCCGACATGCGGGTCGCTCGAGAGGAGATCTTCGGGCCGGTGCTCGTCGCGATCCCCTTCGACGACGACGAGGATGCGATCCGCATCGCCAACGATTCGATCTACGGCTTGTCCGGCCACGTCTTCGCCGACGACGAGGAACGAGCGCTCGCGGTCGCCCGACGGATCCGCACCGGGACGATCTCGGTCAACGGGGGCATCTGGTACGGCGCGGACGTTCCGTTCGGCGGCTATCGCCAATCCGGGATCGGGCGAGAGATGGGTGTCGCCGGGTTCGAGGAGTACCTCGAGACCAAGGTGCTCGCCCGACCGGCGACCGGGGCCGACCGGTGACGACCTACGGCTCGATCGGGCTCGGGATGATGGGCTCGGCGATGTGTGAACGACTCGTGTCGAGCGGTGCCGACGTGGTCGTCCACGACCTGGATCCAGGCGCGCTCGACGCGGCGACCCGCCTGGGCGCCACAGCAGCTGAGTCGACCGCGGCGGTCGCCGAGCGCGCGGCGATCGTCAGCACCTGTGTCCCCGCGGCTGAACACATCGACGCCGTGCTCGACGGACTCGCCTCCGTCGCCCGACCAGACCAGATCCTGCTGATCCACTCGACCGTGCATCCCGACACGATCCGGGCCGCCCAGGCCCGCGCCGCTTCGTGGGGCGGGGCCGTCTTCGATGCCGCAGTCGCCGGCGGCGCCGATGCGGCACGAGCAGGAGAGCTGGCGATCTTCGCGGGCGGCCTCGCCGACGCGCCGCCGGCGGTCCGGGAGGCCATCGAGATCTACGGCTCGAAGATCATCGACGCCGGCCCGGTCGGGGCCGGCGCCGCGCTCAAGATCGCCGTCAACGTCATGACCTACGCCCAGTTCGCCGCAGCGGCCATCGCCCACGACGGCGTGATGGGGTCTGGCGGTGACCCGTCCGCACTGCTCGACGCCTGGCGCCACACCGGCATGCTCGGGGCGCTCACCGAACAATGGGCCGGCCTGCTCGGCGTCGGGCCCGCGGATGTCGCCGGCGCGTTCCGGACGATGCTCGAAGGCCAGGTGGGGATCGCGACCAAGGACCTGGAGTTGGCTGCGTCGCTGGGCGACCCCGCCGAGGCCGCGACCGCTCTACTCGATGCGGTCCGCCGAGTGATGCCGGCCGTCTACCGGACGGTTCCGATGGAGGAGACCTGATGAGCCAACGATTCACCGACCGCGTCGCCGTCGTCACCGGAGCGGGAGGCGGAATCGGCGAGGCCTACGCTCGGGCCCTGTACGCCGAGGGTGCGAGCGTCGTGATCGCCGAACGCAACGAAGCCGCCGGTGCCGCCGTCGCCGCCGATCTCGGCGAGCGGGCGCTGTTCGTCCCGACCGACGTCGGCGATCTCCGGAGCTGCGAAGCGATGGCGCAGGCCGCCATCGCCGAGTTCGGGGGCGTCGATCATCTGATCAACAAGGCGGCGATCTTCGGCGACATGGAGGGCGTCGGTCTCACCAGCGCGGACCCGACCTATGTCGAGACGTTCATGCGGGTCAACGTCCTCGGCGCGACGTACTGCACACGCGCCGTCGTCGCCTCCATGCGGGCTCGAGGAGGCGGTTCGATCGTCAATCAGTCGTCGACGGCGGCGTGGATGTCGCTGTCGGGGTTCTACGGTGTCGCCAAGGCCGCCCTCAACTCGGTGACGGTCGGCCTGGCCCAAGAGCTCGGAGGGCAGAACATCCGGGTGAACGCGATCGCCCCCGGCCCCACGGACACCCCGGCGATGCGGAAGCAGGTCCCGGCGGAGTTCCACCACATGCTCGTGCAGAGTCTCGCGATCAAGCGGATGGGCACCCCCGACGACCATGTCGGACCGGTGCTGTTCTTGCTGTCCGACGAGGCCGCGTGGATGACCGGGCACATCCTCGCCGTCGACGGCGGTCAGATCCCGCGGATCTGACCGACCTCCGCCGCGGCCCGGCGACGATGGGCATCTGCCACACTGAACAGCGGTGATTCGTTGAGCACGCTGATCGTCCTGGCCATCATCGCCTTCGTCGTCTTGCAGAAGGCGGGCCCCGCGAAGCGGGGTCACTGGAAGCGTCAGGTCGAGCGCGCCCTCCATCCCGAACTCACCAAGATCCGCCAACACCCCCGTACCCCTGAGCGGTTCCGGCGATCCGAACCGCCGACGTCGGTGATCCTCGGTCGATCGTCGCTGCCGCCCCCATCGTCGAACCCGCCGCCAGACCCCGAACTCCGACCGGCCCGCCAACCGGTCGAGGATCAGACCGAAGCGGTCGTGGAGGAGGTACCTCCGCCACCCGAGCCCGGCGATCCGGTGGTCATCTCGGTCCCGGGTCGACATGCCGAGCCTGAGCCATCCTCGGAGGCCGTCCCGACCTCGGAACCCGCGGTGACCGACCGCGACGAATCGCCCCCGCAGCAAGCCGACACCGATCTCACATCGGTGATCGCAGCGGTATTCGAGCGCGACGACCCGCCCCACACGCGGGCCGAGCGCTTCGCGTCGGCGTACGCCGGCACGCCGGTGGAGTGGACGGCGACCGTGCTGCGCTCCTCGCGCGGGCGCCGGCACCGCGAGCCCGCGACCCGCGTCGAGCTCCTCCTCGGCTACGCCTCCGAGCGACAGTTCTTCTCGGACCGGGTCATCGCCGAGGCCTACTTCCCGGCCGACACCGAACTCGACGCCGACACCGAACTCTCGTTTCGCGGCACGATGGCCGAGGCGAACGTCTACGGCAACCGGCTCGTGATCGACCACGCCGAACGCATCGACAGAGGCGGCTGATGGGTTTCTTCGACGGCATCAAGCGATGGGCGCAGCACCGCTCGGATCGAACGACCGAACCCCGCCCCGTGGTGCAGCTGCGTCGGCGAGGCGAGACCTCGATCGACGTCCGCCGGGTCGGGTCGGTCCAGCAGCGCCACATCGAGGTCGTGTTCCCGTCGGCGCTCTCCGACCCCGACCAGCCGTTCGTGCTCGGCAACGCGATCTCGGGCCTGCTTGACGATGCCTGGATCGACGACCCCGACACCACGGCGGAGACCTCGGAAGCGGTCGAGAATGGGGTGGTGACCCGAACGACGGTGTACCGCAGCGGCGACGGGTCGCGGGTGGTGCGCCGGATCGACCGCCAGACCGAAGGCGCGGACGCGGCGCTCGCCGACCTGCTCTCGACCTTCCGCGAGCGCTACCCCGACGCGGTCATCGACGGCGACCACGTCGAGATCGATCTCGACCTCGACGCCCCGACCGACGACGTCGTCGACGAGATGCAGGCGCTGGCTCGTGAGATGCTCGACCACGCGCGGGTCCGCATCGAGCAGGACGGGGCGTTCGACGATCCGGCGACGTCGACGAGCACCATGCCTCCGCCCCCACCGCCTCCTGCCTCGCCGACGGCGCCGGCTCGAGACGAGCCCGAGGGGGCGCCGATCTCGCTCGACGAGGCCGATGTGCTCGCTGCCGTGTTCGACGGCGCCGTGCCGGCCCACGAGCGCCGCAACACCGTGGTCCCCCGCTATCTCGGCGAGACCATCACCTGGTCGGTCGAGGTGGAGACGATCGGCCGGGCCGGGTCGGGCTCCCGCATCGAGGCGCTCATCGGTCATGTCGGCGACAGCGGCCGGTACTCCGACCGGGTCCGCGGCGAGATCCTGACCGCGGCGCCCGCTGACGTCCATCGTGGCGATGAGGTCACCGTGCGGGCCGTCATCGGGGCCATCGACGTCTACAGCCGCCGGATCGAACTCCTCGACGCCGAGGTCGGGTCGACGGGCGGTGACTGAGCGGGCCCCCGACCCCGGCCCGCGGGAACGCCACGCCAAAACGAGGAAATCCCAGCCCGGGAACCGGAACTGGGACTTCACGGGGTGGAGGTGAGGGGAGTTGAACCCCTGGCCTCCTCGATGCGACCGAGGCGCTCTACCAACTGAGCTACACCCCCGTTGGGCCCCAAAGCGTAGCGGCTACGGGATCGAACCCGGCCGTGGTTTGTGGGCGGTGGCGCTGAGCGTCAGGCGTTGACGGTGCGACGGACCTCGTGCAGGGCGGTCACGCCCTCCGGGTACAGCATCTGCACCTTCATCTCACGCTCGGCGTGGAGGTTGCGGCGCTGGACGACGGCGTAGGCGTAGGCGACCAGCGTGCAATCGACGATGACGTGGGCGAGCAGGGCGACCGGGCCGACGACCACCGCGGCGAGCAGGGTCAGGACGGCGAGGGCGCCGAGGCCGGTGAAGATCTGCTGACGGCGACGAGCGGCCGCGCCCGACGAGCGGGGCTTGAGGTCATAGGGCCGACCCGCGAGCGGGCTGACCGAACGAGCGGCGCTGCCGCCCAGGGTGCCCATGCCGTTGGTGAACGACGAGATGGCGTCGGTGCGGCTCGACGCGACCTTGCGCGAGTCCTTCCACCACATGGCGAGATACGCACACCAACCCAGTGCCAGCACGAGCAGCACGATCGACGTCGACATGAATCCAAACCCTCCAGGCGGGGCATCGGTGCGGCGGCACGGACACCTCGTGTGGTCCTACCAATCGGTAGGACCCGTACTCCAGATGTCGATTGTATGACGGTCCGACACACAGAAGCAATCGGGGCGGCATATTTTCACCCGCCGGCAAGCGTGGTCATCTGTCACCCAGCTGACGGTCCAAACGTCATCGAGCCGACGACGGGCCCCGTGTCACGAGCGCTTGTAGGGCCCCGACTTCCCGCCGGTCTTCTCCCAGAGGGCGACCTCGCCGATCACCATCGAGCGGTCCTTGGACTTGCACATGTCGTAGATGGTGAGCGCCGCCACCGTGCAGGCGGTGAGCGCCTCCATCTCCACGCCGGTGCGATCGAACGTGTCGACCGCGGCTTCGACGTCGATCGAGTCGTCGTTGATCTCGAAGTTGATCGTGACCGCGCCGACCATCACCGGGTGGCACAGCGGCACGAGGTCCGAGGTGCGCTTCGCGGCCTGGATGCCGGCGACGCGCGCGACGGCGAGGACATCGCCCTTCTTGATCGCGCCCTGCGCGACCGACGACGCCGTCTCGGGCGTCATGGTGACCCGACCGCGAGCGATCGCTCGCCGGTGGGTCGGCTCCTTCGGGGTGACGTCGACCATGCGGGCACGGCCCAGCGGGTCGAGGTGGGTGAAACCGTGATCGCTCATCGTCAGCCGCCGATCTCGCTCATGCTCCGGCGGGGCCGGATGAAATGGACCTGGTTGATCTGGTGGCCGGCCCACTTGGCCCCCACGCTCGCCATGACCGCGTCGGCGATGGCGTCATCGTCGCCGCCGTCACGGATGATGGCCCGGACGTCGGTCTCGTCGGTCGCGAAGAGGCACGACCGGAACTGACCGTCGGCGGTGATGCGCACCCGGTCACAGGTCGAGCAGAACGACTCGCTCACCGTCGCCACCACGCCGATCTCGCCCCCGCCGTCGGCGTAGCGCCAGCGGGTGGCCGGCGCGGACGTGCGCTCGATCGGCTCGAGGTCGTAGGCCCCCTGCAACGTCTCGAGGATCTCGGCCTGGGTGAGCACGAGCGAGTTGTTCCAGATGCGGTCGGCGTCGAGCGGCATGAACTCGATGAATCGAACGACCACACCCTTCTCCCGTCCCCACTCGGCGAAGTCGAGCACCTCGTCGTCGTTGATGCCCTTCATGACGACGACGTTGATCTTCACCGGATCGAACCCGGCGGCCAGCGCGGCGTCGACGCCCTCGAGCACACGATCGAGGTCGTCGCGGCGGGTGAGTTCGTGGAAGCGGTCGCGGTGCAACGAGTCGAGCGAGATGTTGACCCGGCGTAGACCCGCCTTCTTGAGCTCTTCGGCGACCAGCGGCAGCGAGACCCCGTTGGTGGTCATCGCCAGATCGACGCCGAGACCGGCGAGCTTCTCGACGAGGAGCGGCAGGCGGGCGCGGACCAGCGGCTCGCCGCCGGTGAGCCGGATGCCGTCGACCCCGAACCGCTCCACCATCACCCGAGCGAAGCGCTCCATCTCTTCGAAGGTGAGCAGGTCAGCGCGATCTCGCCACTGCATGCCCTCTTCGGGCATGCAGTACTGACACCGGAAGTTGCATCGGTCGGTGACCGAAATGCGCAGGTCGCGGTGGACCCGTCCGAACCCGTCAATCAGTTGCTGCGACATCCCGCCAGGCTACCTGGGGGTAGGCCCTCAACGAAGAGGGAGGATCTCGACCTCGTCGCCGGCCTCGATCGTGGCGCCGTCGGGCGACAGGGCCAGGGCATCGGCTCGCGCCATCGCCGTCAACTGGTGCGACCCCTGGCCCCCGGCCCGCCGGACGTGCCAGCGCCCGGTCTCGTCGATCCGGCCCTCGACCCGCATGAAGTGGGTCTTGCCGTCGGCGTCGTGACCCAGCGAGTCCTCGCTGATCGCCCGGAGCAACGGCAGCTCGGTGTCGGCGGCGCCGGCCATGAACCCGATCGCGGGCCGCGCGAAGAGTTCGAAGGAGACCATCGACGACACCGGGTTGCCCGGCAGACCGAACACGGGAGTCGCGCCGATCAGACCGAAGGCGAACGGCTTGGCCGGCTTGATCGCGATCTGCATCCATCGCATGTCGCCGATCTCGTCGAGCACGACCTTCACATAGTCGAACGCGCCCATCGACACGCCGCCCGACGACAGGATCGCGTCGCACGATTCGGCGCCGGCGAGGAACGCCTCCCGGATCGCGTCGGGATCGTCGAGGGCGATGCCGAGATCGACGGCCTCCCAGCCGGCTTCGGCCGCGAGGGTGAGCAGGGTGCGCCGGTTCGAGTCGCGGATCTCGCCCGGCCGGAGGGGGCGATCGTCGTCGACCAGCTCGTCACCGGTCGAGATGACCCCGACCCGAGGGCGCCGCACGGCCGGGACCTCACGCACGCCCACGCTCGCCAACACGCCGAGGTGTCCGGCGGTCAAGACGGTGCCGGCCGAGAACAACAGGTCGCCCGGCTCGACGTCCTCGCCGGCGTTCCGGACATGGTTGCCCTCCGGCACCGTGATCTCGATCGCGACCGTGCCGTTGGCGTCGTCGAGTTCGGTCTTCTCCACCATGACGACCGCGTCCGCCCCGGCCGGCATCGGGGCGCCGGTCATGATCCGCGCCGCCTGGCCCGGGCCGACCTCGCCGTCGAGGGTGGCGCCCGCCGCGATCGTGCCGATCATCTCGAGCGTGACCGGCGCACCATCGGTGTCGGCGGCGCGCACGGCGAACCCGTCCATGGCGGTGTTCGCGAACGGCGGCACCTGCTCGGCCGCCACCACGTCGGCGGCGAGCACCAGACCGGCCGCATCGGCCAACGGAACGGACACCGCCTCGAGCCGACCGACTCGCTCGAGGACATGCTGGCGGGCTTCGTGGAGGGGAATCACCCGCTCAGCGTGCCACTCCGTGGCCGCGCCCCCAACTCCAGCCGCTGGCGCTCAGTCGCCGAGGGCGGCGCGGAGCATCGCGGCGACCGACCCATCGGTGTCGTCGCGCAGCGCCAACTCGACATTGGCCCGCAGCCAGTCGCCCTTCTGCCCGGCGTCGAACCCGATGTCGTCGATGACCAGGCCCCGCAGGCCCGGATCGTCGATCAACATCGCCATCGCATCGGTCAGCTGGATCTCGCCGCCCCGACCGGGTTCGGTGCGTTCGAGCCGCTCGAAGATCTCCGGGGTGAAGACATAGCGCCCGGTGACGCGCAGGTTGGACGGCGCGTCCTCATAGGCCGGCTTCTCGACGATGCGATCGATCTCGATGACATCACCGTCGCGGCTGGCGATCCCGGCGCAGCCGTAGTTCGAGATGTCGGGACCGTCGACCTCGTTGAGCGACACCACCGACGCGCCGGTCGACTCGGTGATCTCGATCATGCGACGGAGGGTCTCGCCGCCGTCGGGCATCAACTCGTCGGGCAACAGCACGGCGAACGGCTGATCGCGCACGTGGCGGGCCGCCATCGACACCGCATGGCCGAGGCCGAGCGGCGCGCCCTGACGGGTGAAGTGGAAGGTCGCGAGGTCGGTGATGCGGCGGACCGCCTCGAGCATCGGCGTCTTGCCCTTGGCCTCGAGTTCGTGTTCGAGCTCGGCCATCCGATCGAAGTGATCCTCGAGCGGCTTCTTGTGCGGGCTGGTGATGATCACGATGTCGTCGATACCGGCAGCGACCGCCTCCTCGACCACCCACTGGATCGATGGCCGGTCGACGACCGGCAACATCTCCTTGGGCACCGCCTTGGTCGCGGGCAAGAAACGGGTGCCCAACCCCGCGGCGGGGATGACAGCGGTTCGGACAACAGCAGACATGAGACTCCTCGGGGACCGCTAGACGGTCGCTTCGTCGTCGCGGATCAAGCGACGGATGTTCGACTGGTGACGCACGACGAGGACCGCGGCGACACCGGCGCCGACGGCGACCTCCCAACCGGGGCGGCCGGCCATCGCGCTGACGATCGGGTAGGCCACCGCGATCGACAGCGAACCCACGGCGGCGACCCGGCCGAACCGGACCACCACGAAGAACAGCACACCGCAGGCGAGGCCGATGATCGGCGAGATCACGAGACCGCCACCGCCCGCCGTGGCGACACCCTTGCCGCCTCGGAGCCGGCGGGTGATCGGCCACACGTGCCCGGCGACCGCGGCCACCCAGACCGCATGGGCCTCGGGCCGATCCGCGACCGCGAGTGCGATGCCGACCGGGATCGCGCCCTTGAGCGCATCGATGATCCCGACCGCGACGCCGGCTCGCTTGCCCGCCAGTCGGTAGACGTTGGACGCTCCCGGATTCCCCGAGCCTTGCTGGGTCGGGTCGTCGGCGCCGGCGAGTCGGGCGACCAACTGGGCCGTCGGGAAGGTCCCGACCAGATACGCGGCAACGAGACCGAGGGCCAACAGCACCCTCCCATCGTACGGTGTCGGGCCCCTGGGGTACCGGTATCCTCAGCCACGTGCCGACCTATGACTACCGGTGTGAACGCACCGGCGAGATGTTCGAGATCTGGCAGTCGTTCTCCGACGACACCCTCACGGTGTGCCCGCAGACCCACGACGGCGAATCCGCCGAGTGTGGCGCCGAGGTGAAGAAGGTCTTCTCCAAGGTCGGGATCGCCTTCAAGGGCGACGGTTTCTACAAGAACGATCACGGCTCCTCGTCGAAGTCGTCGAGCGGGTCGTCGGACTCCTCCTCGTCGAGCAGCAGCTCTTCGTCGTCGAGCAGCAGCTCGTCGTCGGACGGGTCGTCTTCAGGTTCGTCGTCGAGCTCGTCCAGCTCGAGCGACTGACCCGTCGCAGGCGGCCGCCTGCTCCATGCGACTTCCCCGCGTCACCCCCGACCACGGGTCGTTCCCATGTCGATGCCTGACCGAGCGCCGCTGCGTTCGCCGTTCCGCTCCCCTGCTGCCTTCGCGTCCGCCGTCCGCGGCGCGGTTCGCCGTCACCGGCTCCTCCGCACCGGTGCCCTCGTCACGATCGGCGTCGTGCTCCTCCTCCGGGTGTTCGCGTCGATCGATGCCGCCGACACCGAACGATCGCGCTGGGGTCCGCCCGCGCAGGCATGGATCACGACCACCGAGGTCGCGGCGGGCACCGAGCTGACGTCGGCCACCGTGCGGGCGGCGACGGTGCCGCCCGGACTCCTCCCCGCCGATGCGGTCGTGGAGGATCCCACCGGCCAGCGGGTACGGACCGATCTCGGCGCCGGCGAGATCATCGTCACCGGCCGCGTCGCCGACGACATCTCGGCACATGCGGCCCGGATTCCACCGGGCGCGGTCGCGGTGGCGCTCGATCGGACGAGCGACCTGTTCGCCGTCGGTGATCGGGTCGACCTCCACGACCAGATCGACGGCGCACTTCTCGCCCGCGACGCGCCCGTGGTCGCGCTCACCGATGGCGACCTCGCGGTCGCGGTCGACGCCGCGTCGATCGACGATGTCGTCCGCAGCCTCGGGCGAGGGGGCGTGGTTCCGGTGTTGCGGGGCGGTTGACGGCGACGGGACCGGTCAGCGCCAGCCGGTCGCCAGGATCAACAGCACCGTGATGCCGAGCACCACGCGGTAGACGACGAACGGGGCGAAGG
>CAZEML010000129.1:0-12471 GCA_964513285.1 uncultured Candidatus Nemicrothrix sp. | reverse complement strand
CACTGATGGAGTACGCCCGGGCACATGACATCACGATCGAGATGAAGCGAGGCAAGAAGTCGCCGTTCTCGATGGACGCCAACCTCCTTCACATCAGCTTCGAGGGCGGCCCGCTCGAGGATCCCTTCACCGAGCCCCCGGCGGAGATGTGGCGTTGGTCGGTCAGCCCGGAGATGGCGCCGAACGAGGCGACCTACATCGACCTGACCTACGAGAAGGGCGACATCGTCGCCATCGACGGCAAGGCGATGACCCCGGCGCAGGTGCTCACCGAGCTGAACCGCCTCGGCGGCGAGAACGGCATCGGCCGTCTCGACATCGTCGAGAACCGCTTCGTCGGTATGAAGAGCCGCGGCGCGTATGAGACCCCGGGCGGCACGATCATGCTGCGCGCCCACCGGGCCATCGAGTCGATCACCCTCGATCGGGAGGTCGCCCACCTCAAGGATTCGCTCATGCCGAAGTACGCGGAGCTGATCTACAACGGCTTCTGGTGGAGCCCCGAACGCGAGATGCTCCAGGTCGCCATCGACCACAGCCAGGAGTACGTCAGCGGCGACGTGCGGCTGAAGCTCTTCAAGGGCAACGTCGACGTGGTCGGCCGCAAGAGCCCGCACAGCCTGTTCGACGAGAAGATCGCCACCTTCGAAGACGACGGCGGCACCTACGACCAGGCCGATGCCGAGGGCTTCATCAAGCTCAACGCCCTCCGTCTGCGGAACCTCGCCCGGAAGCGGCAGAGCTGATGGACTCTGCGAGTGAGGAGTTGCGCAGCGGCGACGAGCCGCAGCAACGAAGTAGCACGCTGTGGCACGGACGCTTCGAGGGCGGGCCCTCCGAAGCGCTGCAGGCCCTCAACGACAGCCTTCCATTCGATCAGCGGATGTTCCGGGAGGACATCGCGGGCTCCCGGGCCCACGTGCGGATGCTCTGCGACGTGGGTCTGTTCACCGAGGCCGAACGGGACGGGGTGCTGACCGCGCTCGACACCGTCGAAGGCGAGATCGCCTCCGGTTCGTTCGAGTTCCAGGTGAACGACGAGGACATCCACACCGCGGTCGAGCGCCGGGTCACCGAGCTCGAACCGGCGGGCGCCAAGATGCACACCGGCCGCAGCCGCAACGACCAGGTCGCCACCGACGTCCGGCTCTGGACCCGTGGCGCGATCGACGAGGTCATCGAACTCGTGGAGCGGCTGCAGCGCACCCTGCTCAGCCAGGCCGAAGCGGCCGGCGATGCCTACCTCCCCGGCTACACCCACCTTCAGCAGGCCCAGCCGGTCGCGCTGGCGCACCATCTGTTGGCGCACGGCTGGGCGTTGGCCCGCGACGTCGACCGGTTCCGCGACGCCCGGCGCCGCACCAACGTGTCGGCGCTCGGCGCCGGAGCGCTGGCCGGCTCGTCGCTGCCGCTCGATCCGACGATCACCGCGGCCGAACTCGACTTCGAGGCGGTGTTCGACAACAGCCTCGACGCCGTGGCCGACCGCGACTTCGTGGCGGACACGCTCCACGCCTGCTCGATGCTCGGCGTGCACCTGAGCCGGATCGGCGAGGAGCTCATTCTCTGGGCCTCGACCGAGTTCGGGTTCGTCACCCTCGACGACGGCTTCTCGACCGGCTCGTCGATGATGCCGCAGAAGAAGAACCCCGACATCGCCGAACTCGCCCGCGGCAAGGCCGGCCGTCTCATCGGCCACCTGACCGGTTTCCTCACGACAGTGAAGGGCCTCCCGCTCACCTACAACAAGGACATGCAGGAGGACAAGGAGCCGCTGTTCGACGCGATCGACACCGTCCGCCTCACCCTGCTCGCGCTCGACGGCATGATCTCGACGACGACGTTCAACGTCGACGCCATGGCGGCCCAGGCCGACACGCCCTACGCCGCGGCCACCGACCTCGCCGAGTGGCTCGTCGCCCAGGGCATGCCGTTCCGCGACGCCCACGGCGTGGTCGGCGAGAAGGTACGCCGGGCGCTGGCGGGGGAGGGCTCCCTCGCTGAGCTCGTCGCCGCCGACCCACAGCTCGGGCCCGATGCGGCGGCGCTTCTCGCGCCGGGCGTTTCGGTCACCCGCCGCACCACCCGCGGTGGTGGCGCTCCGGCGGCGGTCGCCGATCAGATCGAGCGGTTCCGAGCGGTCCTCGACGGGTGACGCGACTCCCGCGATCGTTCTACGCCCGCCCGGGCACCGAGGTCGCGCCGGAGTTGCTCAACAAGGTCCTGATCGCCCCCGGCGTGCAGGGTCGCATCGTCGAGGTCGAGGCCTACATGGGATCCGAGGATCCCGGTTCCCACGCCTACCGCGGTCCCACACCCCGGACCGAGGTGATGTTCGGCCGCGCCGGGCACCTCTACGTGTACTTCACCTACGGGATGCACTGGTGCGCCAATGTCGTGTGCGGCGAGGAGGGGACGGCGACGGCGGTTCTCCTGCGGGCGCTCACCCCGATCGACGGCCTCGACCTGATGAGGGAGCGACGGCCGAAGGCTCGACGCGATGTCGACCTGACCAACGGTCCCGCGAAACTCGCCGCGGCGTTCGGTCTCGACGGTGAGCACGACGGGCTCGACCTCCAACGCAACCGCTTCGGCGTCCGCATCGTCGACGACGGCACGGCCCCGCCGAGCGAGCCGGCTCAGGGGGTCCGGGTGGGGCTGACCTATGGAGCCGACATTCCGTGGCGCTGGGCGGTTCCCGGCGTCCCCGAGGTGAGCCGTCCGCGACCTACGATGCCGAACGCATGAGTGAGGCGTACACATCGGCGGATGTCTTGGGCTACCTGGCTCGCACGGCGACCGAACCGTCGCTGATCTACGACTTCACCACCACGGGCCCGATCGTCGAGGTCTTCCCTCGGCCGAGCCACCTGTTCGGTGGCCCCCGGGAAGGTTCCACGAGGGACAGCTCGACCCGCGACATCGCAACCGTCCAGCGCATGCTGATGCGCGATCGACTGCATCCGAACGAACAGCTGCTGCGGGTCGGTTGGGGATGGGTCGGGGGCAAGGCGACGGTTGACGGGAAGGAGCGGCGCGTGCTGGCGCCACTGGTGTCGGTGCCGGTGACGTCGTCGTTCTTCACCGGCCTCGCCTCGTCGATCAGCGGCGTCAACGATCTCGCGTCGCGTTTCCGGGCCGACGGCGACGTCTTGCCCTCGCATCTGATCCGTGATCCCGCGCTGGCCAGGCGCGTCCTGACCACGATCGAGTGGGGTGGCCTCGGCGTCGCGCCGGGAATCGATCCTCGACTGTGGCAGCGATTTCCGAAGCTTCGGGGATGGCTGCGTGACTCGTCGGTGGCGATGGGCCTTCCGGCGGAGGTCGTCCGCCCGGTCACCGATCTCGCTCGGGAGCTGCGTGCTCGCGACGATCTCGCCGTGACGGCGGTCGGTGCCTTCTACCTCTCCACCGACCTCGATCAGAGCGGTCGATCGGGGAGTCTCGAGGGCTGGGCCGCTCGTGTCGACGACGACGAGCCGAGCGCCTTCCGTTCGTTGTATGGTCCGCCATCGGCAGACTCGGAGCCGCTCGACGGACCGGTCGACCTTGCCCTCCTCCCCCTCGACGCCTCGCAACGCCGAGCGGTGGAGTCGGCCCGCCGAGCGCCGGTGTCGGTGATCGTCGGGCCGCCCGGCACCGGGAAGTCTCACACCGTCGCCGCCGTCGCGGTCGATGCGATCGAGCGGGGGGAGCGGGTGCTGTTGGCCTCTCGCAGTCAGCACGCGGCTTCGGTGCTGATCGACTTCATCCAGGAAGCCGGAGGCCCGACCCCGGTCGTGTTCGGCGACAATCGGTCTCGGGCGGATCTCGCCGCCGACCTGTGGGAGCGCCTGTCGGTCGACGAGCGTGGCGATCATCGGACCGACGACCGATTCGAGCAAGCTCGCGAGGCCCGGCGCCGTCGCCGGCGCGATCTCCACCAGGCTCTGGAAGCGGAGTCGGTGCTTGCCGGCGGCGACGTCGTCGCCCGCATCCTCGGAGAGGACCCCGAAGGACCAGATCTCGACACCGCTCGGATGCTCCTCGCGGTGGTGGGCGACAGCGGCATCGGATGGTGGGGGCGTCGGCGGGCGAACAAGCGGCTCGATTCGATGTTCGGCCCGGACCGCGATGCACTCCGGCAACGGATCGCCGTCGAGGACCTCGAACGAGAGGGTGGAGTCACGGTGGGTCCGCTGGTTCGGGACGTCATCGCGGTCGAAGCCGAGCTCCGACGACTCTTCGCTCGACGGGTCCGCCGCCGGATCCGCGGCGGGCTGGGCGGTCGCGAACGCGCCGCGGTGATGGATCTCGCCCGGGCACTGCGGGCAGGCCGGGCGAAGCGACGCGACATCCTGACCGCGGTCGACGCCGACACGCTCTTGCGGGCGATGCCCTTGTGGGTCGGCACGATCGGTGACGTTGAGGATCTCCTCCCTCCCAGCGCAGGGATGTTCGATCTGGTGATCATCGACGAGGCGTCTCAGGTCGACCAGGCGGCGGCGCCCGCCGCGCTCCTGCGAGCGACTCGCCTCGTCGCGGTCGGCGATGCCAACCAGCTTCGCCACACGTCGTTCTTGTCCGACGACGCGATGGAGCGCGCCCTCGACGCATCGGGTCTCAGCGACCCGCGGCTCCGGGGGCTCCTCGATCTGCGCCGCAACAGCCTGCTCGATGTCGCCGCCGGCGTCGGACCGGCGACCGAACTCTCCACGCACTACCGGAGCAATCCTCATCTCATCGACTTCGCGGCTCGCCGGTTCTACGACGGTCGGGTGCAACCGGCGACCCGACATCCAGCGCGCGACGGCTTGGACTGCATCGATCTGCTTCGGTTCGACGGGGAGCGCACCGAGGAAGGGAACCGCATCGAAGCGGTCGCCACCGTGGACGCGGTTCGAGAGCTCATCGACGGCGGCTTCGGCGGTTCGATCGGGATCGTCTCTCCGCTTCGGGCCCAGGCCGATCTCCTGGCTGGATTACTCGTCGACGGGTTCACCGCTGAGGAGGTCGAGCGGCACGATCTGGCCGTGGGGACGGTCCACGCATTCCAAGGCGCTGAGCGCGACCACATGTTCATCTCGCTGGCCGTCGACGACGACAGCCCGGCCGGCAGCTTCACCTTCATCGAGAACCGCAACTTGTTCAACGTCATGGTGACTCGCGCCAAGAAGCACTGCACGGTCATCACCTCCCTCCAGCACCGCCGTCCCGGACTCATCGCCGACTACCTGGAGCACGGCGAGCAGCCGAGTCCTCCGCCCCAGAGCATCGGGGAGGTGGGGCGCTGGACGCGCGAGATCGAAGGATTCCTCCTTCACCAGGGGATCGCGGTCCGCAGCGGCTACCCGGTCGGCCACGAGCGCGTCGACCTGGTCGTGGGCGAGGGTTCCGACGCGGTCGCGCTCGATTGCGAGGTGCACCCCGAGGGTGCCGATGCCCACATCGCCCGTCGGCTCCTCCTCGACGCGATGGGATGGCAGGTGCTCGACGTGTTCGAGAGCCGCTGGCGTGACCGGCTCGGTGAGTTTGCGATCCGCCTGAGCGCCGGAGACCTCTGAGCCACGCCGCCGATCAGCCGAGCAGGACTTCGCCCTCGATCTCGACCGGCATCCCCCACGGCAGCGAGATGAGGCCGACTGCGGAGCGGGTGTGCCCGCCGACCTCGGGTCCGAAGATCTCGATGATCAGGTCGGAGAAGCCGTTGATCACCGCGGGGTGGTCGCCGAAGTCCGGGCCGCATCGGACCATGCCGAGCGCCTTGACCCAGCTGGCGATGCGGTCGAGCGACCCGAGTTCGCGCTGCAGCGACCCCAACATCGACAGCGCCACCAGCCGAGCGGCTGCGTAGCCGTCCTCGACGGTGAGATCGTCGCCGACCGTCCCCGCGATCTCGACGGCGCCGTTGGGGCTCTGAGGGCCGTGCCCGGAGATGAGCGCCCGGTCGCCGACGACGCGGACGAAGTCGAACGGCAGCACCACCCCCGGCGGCAGGACGGGTTCGGGCGGGAGCACCAGCCCGAGCTCTTCGATGCGGTCGTCGATGGTTCCCATGCGCAGCTCCTCGGTCGCTTCGCAGACCCTAGCGAGGGGTGGCGCACCGGTACGCTCGACTCGATGACGACCTGGATGACCGCTGACGATCCCGCCCTCGCCGAGAGCGACGATCTGTCCCGGGTGTGGGCCGCGATCGAACCGGTCGGATCCCTCCCCGACGAGCGGCGGCGGATGCGCGAACTGCTCGACACCCGCCCCGACCCGCTGATCCGCACGGAGCGGCCTGGCCACTTCACCGGGTCGGCGCTCGTCGTGCACGCCGACCTCGAACGCACGCTGGTGTTGTTCCACACCAAGCTGCAGATCTGGGTCCAGCCGGGCGGACACGCGGACGGCGACGCCAACCTCGCCGCGGTCGCCCTCCGAGAGGCCACCGAGGAGACCGGGATCGAAGGCTTGCGGGTCTGGCCGGTCGCGGTCGACCTCGACATCCACGAGGTCGACCCGCCCAAGGAAGACGCCCACCTCCACTACGACGTCCGGTTCGTCGTGTTGGCCCCGCACGGCGCCGAGGTCGACGCCAACCACGAGTCGCAGGCCCAGCGTTGGGTCCGCCCCGACGAGCTCGCCGGCCTGGGCGCTGATGCCGGTCTTCAGCGGCTGGCCGCCAACGGCCTTGCACTCGCGAGGGTGAACGCCTGACTCAGATGTCGCCGGGGACCACGCAGGAGTTCATCTCGTTGACGTTGGCCAGGCCATCGATGCGCCGGGTGTAGAACCCGCCTTCGGCGCGGTCCTGAATCAAGAACGCCAGGTCGCGGTCGTCGGTGTCGGGGGTGGCGTTCTCGAGCCGCTCGACGTGGGCCCAGCGATCGACGAGATAGCCGTCCTCCCAGTCCTCGAACCACAGCTCGAGCGTGGCGAGGTCGTCGGGGTCGCCGACGAGCGGCAGGAGGTCGCGAAGGTCGGCGATCATCTGCTCGGTGATCTCGGTGCCTTCGCGTACGGCGACCGCTCGCTCCTGGGGGGAGCTGGCGTTGACCCCGCTCGGGAGGGCGTTGATCGCTTCGTGGGCGGCAGCACAGATCGGTTCGGCTGCTTCCGGGAACGCTTGGGAGGTGAAGCGGTCGGGGTTGTCGCGAGGGACGAAGACCCAGATGTAGATCCACATCGCGGCGAGCCCGAGCACGATGGCGCCGACCGTGAACCGGTACCAGGTGAAGCCGGTCTTGGGGGCGAGGTCGGGATGTTCGATCGGCCCGTCGGCGCGCGGATCAGCCACCGTCGCCCTCGTCGTCGGGTGCGACCGTGGTCGTGGTGGTCGTGGTCGTGGCCGGCGGGTCACCGGGGTTCACCCGGATGGTGACGATCTGGATCGTGTCGTCGAGGGTTCCGGCGCCCGGGGTCTGGGCCCACACGATTCCCGACGGTGGCGAGTCACCGCCGTCGGGGTCGGCCTCGATGACCGCATCGATCCCGTAGCCGGCGGCGGCGAGCTGCTGGCGGGCGGCGGCTTCGCTCAGACCGATGACCGATGGGACCTCGAACAGCTCGGGTTCGACCGCGACCTCGAGCACGATCAGGCTGCCGCCGGGCACGACCTGGCCAGCCGCGGGGGACTGGTTGAAGACCTGCCCGGGCGGATGCGAGCGGGTCTCGACCTCGATGAACTCGACGGCCCAGTAGTTGGGTTCGCCGGTCAGGTTCTCGCGGAGGAACTCGTTGGCCTCGAAGCCGATCAGGTTCGGAACCGTCGCCTCTTCGGGCACTTCGGGAAGGGTCGTCGTGGTCGACGAGCCAGGTGGGTCGGGGAACGGCTCGGGGTCGAGCCCCTGCATCGCCAGCGTCATGATCTCGTGCCAGATCAGGGCCGGGAAGGTACCGCCTTCGACCTTGTCGCCGCCGAACTGGGTTTGCATCGGGATCTGCTCGGCGGGATAACCCACCCACACCGCGGCGGCTCGTTGCCGGGTGAAGCCGGCGAACGTCGCGTCGGCGTTGTTCTGGGAGGTGCCGGTCTTGCCGGCCGACGGCCACTCCTCGAGTGCGGCGCGCCAGCCGGTGCCGCTCATCACCGTGGAGAGCGCCCAGGTCAGCTGGTCGTTGACCGTCTTGTTGAGCACCGGGGTCGAGGTGGAGATGTGCTCGTACAGCTCGGTGCCGTCGGCGTTGTCGATCCGGGTGACGAGCACCGGGTCGACTCGGACGCCATCGCGGGAGAAGGTCGAGTAGACGGTGGCGAGCTCGACCATGTTGGTGTTCTCGGTGCCGAGGATCGCCGCGCACACCGGCTGGATGCGGTCTTCGCCGATGCCGAGGGCTTCGGCCATCTCGACGAAGCGGTTGGGGCCGATGTCGACGATCAGCTGGGCGTAGACGGTGTTGGTCGACCACTTGGTGGCGCTGGCGAGCGTGCGATCGCCGTCGCCGCCACCGCGCACGCGCCAGGTCGGGCCGCACACGGCCCGGTTCTCGATCTCGATCGGGGAGGTGGCGTCGTAGAAGCGGGTGACGGGGATGCCGATCTGCAGCGCTGCGGCCAACCCGATGGGCTTCATCGACGAACCGGCCTGACGACCCGGACCCGAGGCCAGGTTGAACTTGGCGTCGTCGTCGCCGCCGAAGAAGTCGCGACCACCGACCATGGCGAGCACGTGGCCGTCGTCCTCGGCCGTGGTGCCCATGATGACCGCCGCGGCGTCGGGGTTGAGCGAGCCGTCCGAGGCGACCTGGGGGAGGACCCGTTCGACCGCGGCCTCGGCGTCGGCCTGCAGGTCGAGGTCGATCGTGGTGTAGATGTCGAGGCCGCCCTCGAACAACAGCGTGTTGCGTTCCTCTCGGGTGGCGCCGAACTGCGGGTTCGAGAGGAACCACTGCTTGACGTCTTCGACGAAGTGCGCCGCCGGGTACTCCTCTTCGAGGATCGGGACGTCGGGGATCAGGTCGATCGGCTGGAGCAGGGCCTGCTCGTATTCGTCCTCGGTGATGTACTCGTTGGCGTACATCCGCAACAGCACGAGATCGCGGCGGTCGCGGGCGGCCTCGTAGTTGTTGAACGGGTTGAAGGTGCTGGGGGCCTGGATCAGACCGGCGATGGTGGCGGCCTCGACGAGGGTCAGCTCGCTGACCTTGAGACAGTCGCGATCGTCGTCGTCGGTGAAGACGTTCTGCTGGACCTCACAGTTCGGGGCGCCGAAGTAGGTGCGGGCGGCCGCCTCGACGCCGTAGGCGCCCCGACCGAAGAACACCCAGTTGAGGTAGCGCTCGAGGATGAACTCCTTGGTGTACTGCTCCTCGAACCGGCGAGCCATGAAGATCTCTTCGATCTTTCGGGCGCCGGTCTGCTCGGTGCGGTCGAGGAACACGTTGCCGACGTACTGCTGGGTGATCGTCGAACCGCCCTGGGCGATGCCGCCCGCGTTGACGTTGCTGCGGGCGGCGCGCAGGATCGCCTTGAGGTCGACGCCGGAGTGATCCCAGAAGCGTTCGTCCTCGATCGCCACGACGGCATTGATCAACACGTCGGCCATGTCGCCGATGCCCACGTCGGTTCGGTTCTGCTCACCGCGGAGCTCGACGATCAGATCACCGTTGCGGTCGAACACGCGAGACGACTGCGCCGTGTCGAGTGAGGTGATGCTGAAATCCTCGCCGAAGAACGCGTCGAAGTCCTTGGTCTCGATCGAGCACGAGGTCGCGACGATCGTGGCGGCGAGGAGGGCGAGGAAGAGTCGGCGCACGCGCGGCGCGCGGAACCCTGGCACTCGGAGGGACGGCATAAGGACCCAGTCTGCTGCAAAAGCAGCCCTGATCCACGGCACCCCTCGTATCCTCAGACCCCATGACCGGCGCCGCCATCATCGACGACCTGCGGGCTCGCGGCCTGCTCCACGACAGCACCGACGAGGCCGAGCTTCGAGCCCTCCTCGACGCCGGGCCGGTCGTCCTCTATCACGGCATCGACCCGTCGGCGTCGAGCCTGCACGTCGGCAACCTCGTCGGCGTGTTGGTGATGCGCCGCTTCCAGGACTTCGGTCACCGGCCCCTCGCCCTGATCGGTGGCGCCACCGGCATGATCGGCGATCCCTCGGGTCGCAGTGATGAGCGCAACCTGCTCGACGATGCCGCCCTCCAGGCGAACCTGGCCGGCATCCGGGCCCAGCTCGAGCGGCTGATGGAGTTCGACGGCGACGCCGCCGCGACCATGGTCAACAACTACGACTGGACCAAGGACGTCACCTTCCTCGAGTTCCTGCGCGACGTCGGCAAACACGTCACCGTCAATCAGATGGTGGCCAAGGACAGTGTGAAGAGCCGGATGGAAGGGGAGCACGGCATCTCCTTCACCGAGTTCAGCTACATGCTGTTGCAGGCGTTCGACTTTTGGGTCCAGCACGAGCAGTACGGCTGCATGCTCCAGATCGGTGGCTCCGACCAATGGGGCAACATCACCGCCGGCATCGACCTCACCCGCAAGCGCTCGGGCACGTCGGTGCACGGCCTCACCTGGCCGCTCATCACGCGCAGCGATGGCCAGAAGTTCGGCAAGTCCGTCGATGGTGCGGTTTGGCTCGATCCCGAGCGCACCTTGCCCTACGAGTTCCACCAGTACTGGATGCGCACCGATGACCGTGATGTCGAACGGTTCCTGCTCCAGCTGACCCTCCTGTCGTTGGATCGCATCGCAGAGGTGATGGCCGAGCACACGGCGGCACCCGAACAGCGGCTCGCCCAGCGGGTGCTCGCCGACGAGGTGACCGGTCTCATCCACGGCCCCGACGAGGTCCGGCGCGCCAATCTCGCGGCCGGCGCCCTGTTCGGCGGGGCCACTCTCGACGGCGAGGCGCTCGAGGCGTTGCGCGGCATCGTGCCCGAGACCGAGGTCGACGCCGGCCAGTTGGCAGGCGACGAGCCGGTGGTCGACCTGTTGGTCGCGACGGGCGTGTGCTCCTCCAAGGGCGATGCCCGCCGCACCCTCGACCAGGGCGGCATCCGACTCAACGGCGTCAAGGTCGCTGACGCGACCGCTGCGCTCGAGCCCGTGGACGGTCGTTTCGTGCTCGTCCAGAAGGGCAAGAAGCAGCGGCATCTCGTCGTCATCGGCGCCTGAGCGCCGGTGTGACCGAGTTCACGCCAGGAGTCGCCCGATCGGGGTGGCACGGTGCGTGGCCGCCGCTAACGTTCCGCCGGTTGCTTCCGACGGGGTCGGTGGGGCTGAGGCCCTTCTGACATCGCTGGAAAAACTTGCCGAAACAGGGTTGAAACACTCTGGGAAGGCCGGTAGCGTAGCAACTCGCCCCATGCGGAGGCCGATAGGCCATCGTGACGGGCAAGCAACAGGCACCTCCGGTTCGCCAAGCGAACAGCGTGCCCGACACACCAGTGTCTCCACACCGTGTCGATTGCTCCTTGAAAACGGAAGAGACGGACGCAAAAGCGAGTGCGGGAGATGTCGAGCGTTTCGCGACGCACGACAATCTTCTGTCAATTCAAATGCCGACCCACTCAACGGGGTCGGCGAGCCAGTCGTCAGGCCTTCGGGTCGGGCGACGAACCGCCGGGTGACACCGGCGGGTGAAGCGAACTGTTGCAGCCAGCGACGGTTCCGCTCTACGTACGCATGATCTCCCACGCGAACACCCTCGGGTGTTTGGGAGTGACGCAACACCGATCGTGGAAGCCCTTCGGGGTGACCAAGATCTCGACGGAGAGTTTGATCCTGGCTCAGGACGAACGCTGGCGGCGTGCCTAATACATGCAAGTCGAACGAGATCCCGGAGCTTGCTCCGGGGGACAGTGGCGAACGGGTGAGTAACACGTGAGAAACCTGCCCTAGAGACCGGGACAACCGTTGGAAACGACGGCTAATACCGGATGCCTTCACATGGTCGCATGGCCGAGTGAAGAAATGCTCAGGTGCTCTAGGAGGGTCTCGCGGCCTATCAGCTAGTTGGTGAGGTAACGGCTCACCAAGGCATCGACGGGTAGCTGGTCTGAGAGGACGATCAGCCACACTGGGACTGAGACACGGCCCAGACTCCTACGGGAGGCAGCAGTAGGGAATCTTGCGCAATGGGGGCAACCCTGACGCAGCAACGCCGCGTGTGGGATGACGGCTTTCGGGTTGTAAACCACTTTCAGTGATGACGAAAATGACGGTAATCACAGAAGAAGGTCCGGCCAACTACGTGCCAGCAGCCGCGGTGACACGTAGGGACCGAGCGTTGTCCGGATTTATTGGGCGTAAAGAGCTCGTAGGCGGTTCTGTAAGTCGGATGTGAAAACTCAGGGCTCAACCCTGAGACGCCATCTGATACTGCAGTGACTAGAGTCCGGTAGAGGAAGATGGAATTCCTGGTGTAGCGGTGGAATGCGCAGATATCAGGAGGAACACCAATGGCGAAGGCAGTCTTCTGGGCCGGTACTGACGCTGAGGAGCGAAAGCATGGGGAGCAAACAGGATTAGATACCCTGGTAGTCCATGCCGTAAAC
>CAZEML010000128.1:0-12594 GCA_964513285.1 uncultured Candidatus Nemicrothrix sp. | reverse complement strand
ACCGAGGCGAACTGCTCGGTCTCGTGCCCGGCGACTGGGCCCTCCTCGAGCCACGCGTCGGCTGAGAATCACTCCCGCACCGCTGCGGCGAGTCTTCGTCTAGCCTCCGGGCTGTTCGGAAGGCGGACAATCCAGGGGGAAAGCCAATGCCGCAGACCGTGAAGGGCGTCGTCGCCATGGAGCAGGACGCTCCGGTGACCATCGAGAACATCATCATCCCCGACCCGGGTCCGGGCGAGGCCGTCGTCGCCATCCAGGCGTGCGGCGTGTGCCACACCGACCTCCACTATCGCGAAGGCGGGATCAACGACGAGTTCCCGTTCCTGCTCGGCCACGAGGCCAGCGGCATCGTCGAATCGGTCGGTGAGGGTGTCACCGACGTCGCGCCCGGCGACTTCGTCATCCTCAACTGGCGGGCCGTGTGCGGTCAGTGCCGCAGCTGCCTCAAGGGCAAGCCCCAGATCTGCTTCGCCACCCACAACGCCGAGCAGAAGATGACGTTGGAGGACGGCACCGAACTCTCCCCCGCCCTCGGCATCGGTGCCTTCGCCGAGAAGACCCTCGTCGCCGCCGGCCAGTGCACCAAGGTCGATCCCGACACCCGTCCTGCCGCCGCCGGCCTGCTCGGCTGTGGCGTGATGGCCGGCATCGGTGCCGCCATCAACACCGGCGGCGTGAGCCGCGGCGACAGTGTCGCCGTCTTCGGCTGCGGCGGTGTCGGTGATGCGGCCATCGCCGGCTCGAAGCTGGCCGGCGCGTCGATCATCATCGCCGTCGACATCGACGATCAGAAGCTCGAGTGGGCGAAGGGCTTCGGCGCCACCCACACGATCAACTCCGCCAACGAGGACGCGGTCGAGAAGATCCGCGAGCTCACCGGCGGCAACGGCGTCGATGTCGCCATCGAAGCGATCGGTCTGCCCGAGGTCTACAAGCAGTGTTTCGAGGCCCGCGATCTCGCCGGCACCGTCGTGCTCGTCGGCGTGCCCCGTCCCGACATGGAACTCACGCTGCCGTTCCTCGACGTCTTCGGTCGCGGTGGCGCGCTGAAGTCGAGCTGGTACGGCGACTGTCTGCCGAGCCGTGACTTCCCGATGCTGATCGACCTGTACCAGCAGGGCCGGCTCGACCTCGACGGGTTCGTGAGCGAGATCATTCCGCTCGACGGCGTCGAAGAGGCGTTCCACAAGATGGAGCGCGGCGAGGTGCTGCGCTCGGTCGTCGAGATCGACTGACCGTCGTGACGGTCGCCGACGATCTCGAGGCGATCCGACAACTCAAGGCGCGCTACTTCCGCACGCTCGACCAGAAGGACTGGGCGGGCTACCGGGCCGTGTTCACCGACGACGTCGTCATCGACGTCAGCGATGACGCGCCCGACGGCCGGTTCACCGGCACCGACGTCTACCTGGCGATGCTCGAACCGATGCTCGGCCCCGCCACGACCATCCATCGAGGTGGCCAGTCCGAGATCACCGTCGACGGCGACGACGCGACCGGTGTGTGGGCGATGGATGACCGCATCTGGTTCCCCGACGGGCCGGCCCTGGTGGGGTCCGGGTGGTACGAGGAGACCTATCGGCGCACCGACGACGGGTGGCGGATCGCCTCGATGCGGCTACGCCGTCACCGGGTCGAGATGGACGGCGCGGTGATCTTTCCGTCAGGCTGACGGACCGCTCGCGACGACGAAACTGCGGCCGTCGACGTCGACGCGAGTACCGATCAGATCCTCGAGCATCGCTCGTTGCGCGAGCTCGTCGTCGTCGCAGGCGGCGACGGCCCGATCGCCGGAGTCGAGGTCGATGATCGCCACGACCCGTGGACCGGCGACGGTGTAGGTGACGACCACCCCGGCGCCGTGCGGGTCCTCGTCGAGGGAGGCAACGGCGGTCGCGGCCGTCGCCTCGTCGACCAGATCGACCGGCGTGACCGGGTGGGCCGGCTCGGTCGACCACACCGTGAGTCCCGGCTTGGTCAACAGTCCGGAGACCGCCGTGACCAACCCGCGCTCGCCGGGATGAGCGCGGAGCCGCTCGACCATCGCGACCGTAGCCTGCAGGACGAAGTTGTTGAACGGTCCGCCGGCGAACGCCATGCCGCCGGTGATCGTCGCCGGAGCGCCGGGATCGAGGCCGAGCTCGGCTTGCTGGACCCGCACGGCCGCGGGGAAACACGAATACAGCTCGACGTGCTCGATCGCCGCGAGTGGAGAACCGAGCGCCGCTTCGGCGTGCGCCCCCAACACCCCCATCGCCGGCCAACGGTGGAGCTCGGCCCGCCGACTCAACGACAAGGACTGCGACGATTCCGCCGCGACGAGCGGGTACACCAGCTGACCCGGGTCGGCGCCTGCGGCGTCGGCGGTCGCCGCGCTCGTGATCACGAGTGCGGCGGCCTGGTCGACACCCCACTGACTGTTGTGCCACTTGTTGTAGGGGAAGGCGAGGAGGCGGTTGCCGTTGCCGGACTCACGGATCGCCGCAGCATCCATCGGGGCCGGGAACGCAGCCTTCGGGTTGTGCTGCGCAACGGTGTTGAACCCCGCCCAGAGGTCCGCAATGTCGTCGCGGTGTTCGTCGAGACCCCAACCGTTGGCGGCTCGGCGAGCCGAGTCGATGAGGGCGTACTGCTGCACCGGTGCCACCGCGCCGATGTCGATCTCAGGCCGGGCGACGATCTCTCCCTCCGGCGCGATGAGCTCGTCCGCTGGACCGTCGAACGGCGCCGCAGGTGGCAGCTCGATCTCGGCCCGGCGGGCGAGGTCATCCCGCCGCTTGGTCTCGCCGCCGACCACGACGACGGCCCGGGCCTCCCCGGCCTGCACCGCACGAATGGCGTGGTTGAGCAACGTCTGTTGCGGGATGCCCACCCGGTACGTGATCGCTGCGGCCTCCGACCGCCCGATGGCGGTGGCGACCCGTCCCGCGCCGTCGGTCAACATCGACAAGCCCTGGGTGGCGAGGACGAGATCGACCATGTCGCCGAGTGTCCCGCTGCCGGCGTCGTCGAGCGCCCGCTCGGCCGCCTGGATCATGAGCGCGGCGCAGTCGAGACCCTCCCCTGGCTCGGTCGGCGTCTGTTCGATCGTCGCGGCGCCGACGACCGCAGCATGAACAGACCCGGCGGAGACAGCCATCAGGCGGGGCGGTCGATGTCGAACAGATCGGTCGCGTGGGAGTACCAGCTCCCGGCGTGACGGCCGACCGCCCGCAGTTCGTGCTGATCGATGCGGGTCCCGTCGAGCACTCGGTCGGCGACGTGAATGGCGACGATCTCTCCGATCACGAGATCGTTGCCACCGTCGGGTCGGCCGACGTGCACGATCTCGACCATCCGACACTCCATCGTCGCCGTCGCCTCCGCGACCCGCGGCGGGCGGATCAGCACCGAGTCGAGCTTGGTCAGCCCGGCGTGCTCGAACTCGTCCTCGTCACGCGGCAGCGTGGCGGCCGTGTCGTTCATCGCGACGACGGTTTCGTCGGTGACGATGTTGAGCGTGAACTCGGGCACCTCACGGATGTTGGCGACCGAGTCCTTGTCGGACCCTCCCGCAACGCCGCCGGAGAACGCGGCGTGCATCGGGTCGTTCCCGATCAGATTGAAGAACGAGTAGGGCGCGAGGTTGGCGACACCGTCGCCGGACAACGAGCCGACCCAACCGATCGGCCGGGGAACGACCAGCCCCGAACACAGCTTGTAGGCGTCGTGGGGCTCGATCTCGTCGATCAGGAACGTGGTGGAGGACTCCGACATGTCCGTGATTGTGCGTTGCCCGACGGCGACGGTCACAATTCAGAACATGACTGCGCTGCTCGATGCCGCCCGCGACCTGTTCGACGATCTCGATCGGGAGGCGGCGCGGGCCGAGGATGCCGGCACGCCGATGACCGATCACGCGGTCTCGTTGTGCCGTGACGCCGGGCTCTACGGGACGATGATCACCCGCGACGCCGGCGGTGCGGAGCTCTCGATCGGCGAGAGCCTGGACGTGTTCAAGGAGCTCGCCCGGGCCGACGGCTCGACCGGGTGGGTCGTCATGGCGTCGTCGAGCGCAGCGGCGTACTTCAGCGCCTGGTGTCCCGACTCGTTCGTGCAGCAGGCGTTCGGCGGCGACCAGGTCCCGCTCGTCGCCGGCCAGTTCGCGCCCAACGGCGTCGCGGTGCCCACCGACGACGCCTACCAGATCACCGGCAGCTACAACTTCGGCTCCGGCATCGAACACGCCGACTGGGTCGGGTGCGGCTCGTTCACCGCCCCCGAGGACGGCTCGCCGGCCGACTATGTCTTCGCCGTCGTGCCCAAGGACGAAGCCACCATCACCGGCAACTGGGATGTGCTGGGGCTGCGGGCGACCGCCAGCTACGACTACTCGATCGACTCGACCGTGCCCGCCGACCGGATGTTCAGCTTCGGCGGCCACACCCGCTATCGCGGCGGCCCGATGTACGACCTCGGCGTGCTGTGTCTGACCGAGGTCGGCCACGCCGGCTGGGTGCTCGGCGTACTGCGACGGGCGATCGACGAAGCGGCCCTCATCGCGCGCACCAAGCAGCGCATGACCGGGAAGTCGACCCTGGCCGACGATCCGCGGTTCCAGTACGACCTGGCGATGGCCGAGTCGACCCTGCAGTCGGGTGAGCTGTGGATCCGCGATGCCTTCCACCGAGCCGAGCAATCGGTCCTCAACGGCGACGGCCCCGACCCGGCCGCCGACAGCGACGTGCGCCAGTCGACGACGTTCCTCACCCAACGAGCGTGCCGGGTCGTGCAGGACCTCTACTTGCACATCGGCACGACGGCGCTGCGCGACGGGCCGTTCCAGCGCTGCTTCCGTGACCTCCACGCCGGCAGCCAGCACGCGATGGTGAGCCCGATGCACACCTACGAGTTCGCCGGCCGCCTCCTCGCCGACCCGGAGGCGTGAACCTCCGGTGACCGTGGCTAGATCGTGACGGTGGTGAGGTCGTCGCCGATGACGATCTCGCCGTCGAAGTGGGCGGCGGCGATCGCCTTCCACTCGTCGTATTGCTCGGGCTGCGGCGCCGGAACCAGGTGCGTCAGCACGAGTCGCTTCACTCCGTTGCGCGCCGCAGTCTGGGCGGCCTGCTCGACCGAGGAGTGGTAGTCGAGGATGTCCTGGAGCCGTTCGACCGGGATGAGCTTCACGAGATCGTCGCGGATCACCGTCTGCACGTAGGCATCGGCGTCGGTGACGAGCGCGTCGAGCCCCTCACACGGGATCGTGTCGCCGGCGAGCGCAGCAACAGCGCCATCGTGTTCGATCCGGAAGCCGACCGTCGGATGCACCGGGGCGTGGACCGTCTCGAAGACGGTGATCGACGCGGCCCCGAGTTCGAACGAGTCGCCCGGCTCGACCTCGGTCACGGTCACGTTGGGCCGATAGTCGAGATCGTCGTGGTGCGCGATCCGGTAGCCGATGTCGGGCTCCAGCGCGGCGAGCGTGTGCTCGACGAAGTGGGCGATGCCGGGCGGCCCGTAGATCTTGAGCTCGCGCGGGCCCTGCGCCATCACCCAGTTGGTGGTGATCACGTCGTTGAGATCGGTGAGGTGATCGCTGTGGAGGTGCGTGATCAGCACGCCGGACAGGAACGGCGGCATCGAACCGGCGCCCGCCATCCGCATCACGACGCCACGGCCGGCATCGACGAGGATGTGTTCGAGGTCGTTGATCTTCACCAGCGTCGAGGGGCCGGCCCGGTTCGGGTCGGGCACCGGCGAACCGGTCCCGGTCAAGACGATGTCCATCAGCTGACCTCCTGGCTGAGCTTGGCGATGACGCGCTGCATCATCTCGCGGGCCACCATCGGCCCGGCGTTCTGGTTCTGGCCGGTGATGAGATCGCCGTCGACGACGTAGTGGTTGGCGAGCGCATCCCGCCGGCCGGTCACCGATTCGAATTCGGCCCCCGCCGCCCGCAGCTCGGTCTCGGGATGTTGCGGCGTGATGCTGATGCCGAGTTCACGCACCTGCTTGTCGGTGACGGCGGTCAGGCGACGGCCGGCGACGAAGGGCGTGCCATCGGGGTTCTTCGCCTTCAGCAACCCGAGCGGCCCGTGGCACACGCCACCGATGACGGCCTCGTTCGCGACCGCCGCGGTCACCTGGTCCCCGACCTCGTCGGAGGTGCCGAGATCCCACGCCGCGCCCCAGCCACCGGCGAAGAAGACGATGTCGTAGTCGGCCATGTCGAGATCGCCGATCGCCAACGAGTTCACGCACAGGTCCTGCAGGACCGGGTCGGCCAGGTAGCGGTCGTCCTCATCGGTGCGGATCGGCGGGCGGAACGACTGCGGGTCGAACGGGATGTCGCCGCCCCGAGGCGAGGCGACGTCGACCGCCATGCCCGCGTCGAGGAACGCGTAGTACGGGACCGTCAGCTCCGAGCTGAACACGCCCGTCGGCTTGCCGGGTTTGAGCGTGCCGTGGTTGGTCGCCACCACCAGGGCTCGGCGCCCAGCAACACCGGAGAGATCGACGTCGGTGACGTCGTCATCGGGGTGCATGCCGGCCCGCTGCAGCGCCCGGCGCAGCGCTCGAGCCGGACGCGGCGGCCGCTTCTTCTTCGGGGCCGCCCGTTCCGGACGAGCTGCGTAGGGCCAGGGCTGGTTGCGTTCGTGGACCCGCTCGGCGCGAGTCTCGGTCAGGCGATTCTGAAGAGTCGCCAACACGTCGGCGAACGCGGGATCGACGGCCAAGTTGACCGCTTCGATCGGATCGGTGTCGAGGTCGTAGAGCTCCCACTGGTCCGGGATCGGCTCGGTACGGTACGCCGGCCCCGCAGGGCCCCGCACCGAGAGGTGCCGGACGTGCGGATCGGTCCACGTCGCCGGATCGTCGAACGTCCGAGCGATCTTGTAGAGCGTCCCCTCGTGCTCGACGACGATGCCCTCGACGTTGGTCGCGGCATGCGCCGGGATCCGGATCTGCATCGGGAACGCCGGCTCCGGATTGCCACGAGCCCGGGCCATCGCGCTCGCGGACCCGTCGCCCTCGAGCATGTTGTCGCGGGTGAGGAGGTAGACCGCCTCGGTCGGGCGGTCGCCGTCGGGTTCCGCTACCAGGCCGCTCAGGTCGCGCCCCGGCAAGGGATGGACCTCGCTGTGGGTCTGCTTGAGCGTCTCGGCCAACGTCGCTTCGTCCGCCCCGGCGAAGCCGAGGAGGGTCGGAAGCAGGTCGATGTGGCTGGTCGGGGTGCGATCGATCGTCGCGCCCGCGGTCGCTTCGGCACCGACGCGGGCGATCTGGAACGGCACCCGAACCGCCTCGTCGTAGAGCTGGTACCACTTCTGATGGAGACCGCCGTGGGACCCGAGCAGGTCGCCGTGGTCGGCCGAGAAGACCAGCACGGCATCGTCGGCGTGGTCGGTGACCGCCTGGCGCACCCGGTCGATCGGACCGTCCACGTCGTGATGGAACCGGTAGTAGAGCTCGCGGTACTCGTCGAGGTTCTTCTCGTAGGTGCGCTTCACGATCGGCGTGATCGCGTAACCCGAGTAGTAGGCGTCGCGGTAGGCGGAGTGCAGCGCCGGCTTGGTCGAGAGATCCTCGTCGTCGGTGGGCGACGGCGGGATCGCCGGAGGCGGTGCGACCGACGGCGGGAACGGCTTGCTCGTCCGCATGAAGAGCGGCAGCAGCACGATGTCGTGCGGGTTGACGAACGAACAGATCAACAGGAACGGCTTCTGGGCGTCGGCATCGCCGGCCGCCCGCCGGGCGTACCGATCCTCGAGCCACGCGACGACCCGGTCGGCGTAGAGCGGATCGCGGACATAACCGGAGTTGGCGATCTCGCCGCCGTGCGGCTCGGGGCCGACCCAGCCGCTGAAGCCGTACTCGTCGAGCGGGTCGGCATCGAGGTACGCCTGGACCCCTTCGGGGATGACGTGGCCGTCGCTGGTGTTGGTGGCGACCGGCTTGCCGTTGCGCATCAGGTCGGCGTGGGAGACGTGCCACTTGCCGTCGTAGTGGGTGTCGTAGCCCGCGGCCCGGAACCAGTGGCCGATCGTCGGCACTTCGTCGGGGCGCAGCCAGCGCATCCGTGTGTCGCCGTGGAGCTTGCCGAGGCCGTCGGTCTGGCTGACGCCGTGGACGTCGGGGTACTGACCGGTGAGCAACGACGGACGGCTCGGTACGCACGCGGTCGAGGCCACATAGTGGCGCTGGAAGTCGACCCCGTTGTCGGTGAACCACTTGCGGGCCGGCAGCGCGGTCTCTCGCCAGGCGCGGAGCTCGTCGTTCTCGTACGAAGGCGCAGCACGCTCCTCGTCGGTGAGGATGATGATCAGGTCGGGGCGAGACATCACGACTCCTTCTCGACGGCGGCGACGAGGTCGTCGACGAGTGACTGGTTGGTCTTCAGGACGCGGCGGGCGATCGCCTTCACCGCCACCTTCATCGGGGGCCGGGGCCCTGGTTCGAGGGTGCCGACGAGTTCGATGGCGGTGCCGTCGCCGTCGGGGGTGAGCGTCCACCGGTTCTCGAACCGTCGCACGACCGGCGGCAGGCCGGTCGCGTCGTACGCCATCACCGACTCGGTCTCCCAGTCGGTCACGGTCTCGAGCAGCACGGCGGAACCGACCTGGACACGCCGGCAGGCGCCGGGACCAGACGGCGTGGCGGTCATCGCGCTCGAGTGGTCGATCTGGGATGCCCACGTCGCGAGGCGGAAGTAGTCGGCCAGAACGGCCCAGACCGCGCCAGGGTCGGCAGAGGTACGCCCGGAGACGGTGAACTGTTCGCTCATGTCGCCGCCTCGGGTTCGAGCAGCCGAAGGAAGGCGGCCACCAGCGCGCGACGGGTCGCCGTCTTCGACAGGCCCTGGTCGTGCCGCATGACCTCGATCGCTTCGAACGCCACCAGGGTCGTCAAGACGTTGGTGAGTGCATCTCGGTCATCGGCCGGCAGCGCGTTGAGGTCCGAACGAAAGTGCGCACGAGTCTGCTTGCGGAGGCGGGAGCGATTGCGGGCGAGCGTGTCGGAGAGCAGGTCGCTCGTCGGGGCCCGCATCCGCGTCGCCCGAGCGACGGGCGCGACGTGCTCGTAGAGCCGCATCCGGTGGTCGATGTACTGCTCGACGCGGGCGTCGAGTTCGTCGGCGACCGGGCCGCCGAGTTCGAGCAACGGTTCGATCGACGCGAAGTGCCGATCGATGGCGACCTGGTAGAGCTCGTCGAGATCCTCGAAGTAGCGGAACACGCTGCGGTGCGAGACACCGGATCGCTCGGCGATCTGATCGAGGCTCGGGGTGATGTTGCCCTCGCGATAGATCGAGAGGATCGCATCGACGACCGTCTCGCGGTTGCGGTCGCGACGAGCGCGCCGGCCGTCGATGCTGGCGAGCTCCTCGGAGCCGCTCATCGATGCCCAGGGGCCATGTAGAACCAGACCGGGAAGGGCCCGTCGGCGTCCTTGATGGCATTGCGAGCCGCCATGACGACCTTGCCGGTCTCGGTCTGCTCGTAGAACCACGCCTCCGCGGCTCGACCGGCCGGGGGCGGGCCGTCGACGAGCTGGGTCGCGGCCTCCTCGTAGTACGTACGAATGTCGTGGACGAGCGAGATCGTGTTCTTGCCGGGGATGCCGGCGTCCTTCCACGGCGTGCCGTCGACGATCGACTGCAGCACCTCGACGGCGCCTTCGATCTCGTCGGCGCCGATCGAGCGGCCGACGCCGGTCGCACCGATCGCTTCGACGGCGCGGTCGTAGGCGTTGCGGATGCCACGGATCTCCTGCGCGGCAGCCGATGCGGTGGCATCGAACGCCGGCGGAATCGAGCAACTCAGCGGCGTCTCGTCGGCCTCGATCACGACGGGGTGATGGACCAGGATCGGGCCGGATTCCTCCTCGAGCAACGCGAACGCACGCTGGAGGACGTCGTGCTGAAACTCGGTGTCTTGGGGATGGCCGAGCGGACGCCCCAGCGGGAAGTCGGCCCACAGGGCACGCGGCGGTGCCATGCGTTCGGCGACCGACAGGGTCGAGGCGAGGGTGACGGTCGCGATGCCGGCCTTCTCGATGACGTGGGCGAGCGCACTCACGGTGCGCGTGCAGAGCGGTCAAACGGGTGTGAGCAGCACCACGTCGACGCCGTCGGCGGCGAGCTGGGCCGCTGCGGCCGGACCGGTGTCGTGGATGATCGTGGCGACATCGTCGGGCTGATTGCCGGCGAAGGCGACGTGGCGGTCGGCGACCGACCCGATCGTGCCGTCGGCGGCGAGCTCTTCGAGTCGGTCGATCGGGAAGACGACGTTGTGGTCGAGCACGAAACCGCTGCGGTCGAAGTTGGGGCTCCAGTGGCCGAGGATCAGGTCACGAGCCTCGCGGGGGATCCATCGGAAGGTCGTGTCGCCCTGGCTGAAGCGCTCATCGTCGCTCGTGTGGATCGCGGCCGAGGTCACGATCGCGACCTTGGCCTCCGAGAGCGGCTTCGGCGTGACCCAGGCGGGGTCGTCGAAGGTGGGCACGGGGAAGTTGTCCCCGAGGGTTCGCATGGCAACGTCACCGGACATGACCCACAGGGTACTCTTTTGTCATTCGCACTGCCAAAAGGACGCGAACACACGGCCTACGGCAGCGACGGCCCAGCCAAAGGCCGCGCCACTCAGAGCTGGCCGCTCCCCCGAGCCTCGATGTCGGCCCGCCGGGCGGCGAACGCGTCGCGGTCGAAGCCACCGCGCTCCATCCAGGAACGGTTGACCTCACGCTCGACGGTCAGGCCGTCGGCGGGGGTGACCGACGTCGTCGCCCAGTAGAGCCGCTTCATCGCGGAGACGGCCGCGTCGCCGACGCCTGCGATGTCGGCGGCGAGCGTCTGTGCCCGTTCGACGACCTCGTCGTGCGGCACGACTTCGTTGACGAGCCCCCATTCCAGCGCCTGCTGCGCATCGACATAGTTGCCGGTGAAGCTCATCTGCCGGGCCCGACGCACCCCGACCGCACGGGGCAGCTCCACCGACAGCCCCCAGCCCGGGAGGATGCCGACCCGGGCATGGGTGTCGGCGAAGGCGGCCCGGTCCGAGGCGATCAGGAAGTCGCAGGCGAGGGCGATCTCGAGACCACCGGTCACCGCGGGGCCGTTGACCGCACCGATCACCGGCGTCCCCATGTCCTGTGGGATCGGGAGCCCGGCCCCTCCCCCGCCGATCGAACCCTGCGCGACGTCGTTGAGGTCGAGGCCCGCGCAGAACGCCGGATCGGCGCCGGTCACGACGATGGCCGCGACGTCGGGGGTGGCGTCGAGCGACGCCATCGCCTCCCGCAGCCCACCGATCAGCAAGGCGTTGAGTGCGTTGCGAACGTGGGGGCGATTGAGCCACACGGTGGCGACGGGACCGTCGACGTCCACGTGAAGAACATCATCCATGGGCGACGGTCTACCATCCCGGCATGGAACACAACATCGGGCAGTGGGTCGCCAAGCGCGCCCTCCTCAACCCCAAGACCGAAGCCGTCGTCGACATCACCAGCGGCCAACGCCAGACCTATGTCGAACTCGACGCCCGGTGCAATCAGCTCGGCAACGCGCTCGTCAGCGGTGGACTCGAGACGGGCGACCGGGTCGCCACCCTGCTGATGAACGGGCCGGAGTTCATCGAGACGTTCTTCGGCGCCGCCAAGGTCGGCGGCGTGATCGTCGCCCTCAACTGGCGCCTGGTCGCCGACGAGCTGTCGTTCATCCTCACCGACTCCGCCGCGAGCACGCTGGTCTTCGGGACCGCGTTCAACGAAGTCGTCGCCGAATTACACTCGCGCGGCACCGACGGCACCCAGGTGACCCGATGGATCCATGTCGGCGATGCAGCCGACCGGCCCGACTTCGCCGAAGGCTACGAGGACATGATGAGCGCCTCCTCGACCACCGCGATCGAGAGCACCGCGGGTGGCGACGACCTCCTGTTCGTGATGTACACCTCGGGCACGACCGGCCTGCCCAAGGGCGCGATGCACAGCCACAACACCTCGATGTGGGGCTGCCTGACCGCGAACGTCACCGCCGACACCCGCTACGGCGACAACTACCTGATCTGTCTCCCGCTCTTCCACGTCGGCGCCCTCAACCCGTTGCTGTCGATCATCAACCTGGGCGGCACCGCGACGATCATGAGCGAGTTCGACCCGGTGAAGATCTGGGAGGTGTTCGGCGAAGAGAAGATCACCGTCACGCTCGCCGTCCCGGCGATGTTGCAGTTCATGCTGCTCACCTACGACAAGGACGCCCACGACACCTCGACCCTGCGATGGGTCATGTCCGGCGCCGCACCGGTACCGGTCAGCTTGATCGAGACCTACGCGGCGATGGGCATCGAGATCCATCAGGTGTACGGCCTCACCGAGACGTGCGGACCGGCCTGCCTCATCTCCCCTGAGGATGCGCTCGACCGTGCGGGATCGACCGGCAAGGAGTTCTTCTTCACCCGGGTGCGGGTCGTCAACGAGGCCGGCGACGACTGTGCGCCCGATGAGCCGGGCGAGGTGCTCGTCCAGGGCCCGAACGTCATGGTCGGCTATCTCAACCGAGAGGAAGCGACCGCCGAGGCGATCGTCGACGACTGGTTCCACACCGGCGACGTG
>CAZEML010000127.1:10103-12598 GCA_964513285.1 uncultured Candidatus Nemicrothrix sp. | reverse complement strand
AGCCCGGCACGATGGCGATCACCGTCAACGGCGAGCTCGGCGCCGGGGTGACGCCCAAGGACGTGATCCTCCACATCATCGGCGTGATCGGCACCGGCGGCGGCATCGGCAAGATCATCGAGTACCGCGGCGACGTGTTCGAGAACATGTCGATGGAAGGCCGCATGACGGTCTGCAACATGTCGATCGAAGGCGGCGCCAAGGCCGGCCTGGTCGCCCCCGACGAGACGACGTTCGCCTACATGAAGGGCCGCCCCAACGCCCCCACCGGCGACGAGTGGGACGCCGCGGTCGCCGACTGGACGACCCTCGTCACCGACGACGGCGCCGTCTTCGACGAAGAGGTCGTCATCGATGCCACCGACATTGCACCGCAGGTCAGCTGGGGCACCAACCCCGCCCAGGTGATGCCCCTCGACGGCGTGATCCCGGGTCCCGACGACTTCGACGACCCCAACCTCGCCAACACCGCGGCGCGGGCCCTCGAGTACATGGACTTCGAGGCCGGCACCCCGATCAAGGACATCGCGGTCGACACCGTCTTCATCGGCTCGTGCACCAACAGCCGCATCGAAGACCTCCGGGCCGCCGCCGAGGTCGCCAAGGGCCGTTCCGTCGCGGAGGGCATGCGCACCCTGGTCGTGCCCGGCTCGGGATTGGTGAAGGCCCAGGCCGAGGCCGAGGGTCTGCCGGAGATCTTCCGAGCCGCCGGCTTCGACTGGCGCGAGCCGGGCTGTTCGATGTGCCTGGCCATGAACCCCGACAAGCTCCAGCCGGGCGAGCGCTGCGCCAGCACGAGCAACCGCAACTTCGAAGGACGACAGGGCCGAGGAGGCCGCACCCACCTCGTCTCCCCTGCCGTCGCCGCCGCCACCGCCATCGCCGGGCACTTCGCGTCGCCCGACGACCTGGCCTGAGAGAACGAGAGGGAACGAACCATGAAGGCTGTTCGCATCGTCCAGGGCACCGCGGTGCCGCTCGATCGCACCGACGTCGACACCGACCAGATCATCCCGTCCGATTGGCTCAAGCGGGTCGAGCGCACCGGCTTCGAGAAGGGCCTCTTCTCGGAGTGGCGCGACGACCGTGACTTCGTGCTCAACCAGGAGCAGTACGCCGGCGCCAACATCCTCATCGGCGGCCTCAACTTCGGCACCGGCTCCAGCCGCGAGCACGCGGTCTGGGCGATTCAGCAGTACGGCTTCGATGCCGTCATCTCGCCGCGCTTCGCCGACATCTTCCGCAACAACTGCACCAAGAACGGGCTCGTGCCCGTGACGGTGTCGGCGGAGGTCAACGAGCAGCTGATGCGTGCCGTCGAGGCCGACCCGACGCTCGAGATCACGATCGACGTCGAGCGCCTCACCGTCGAGGCGCCGGCCATCGACCTCGAGACGACGTTCCCGCTCGACGCCGCCATCCAGGAGCGCTTCCTCGAGGGACTCGACGACATCGGCCTCACGCTTCGCTACGAGACCGACATCGACGAGTACGAGACGGGCCGCAAGCCCTGGATGCCCGCCCAGGGCTAGCCCGACCGGCACCCACCGAAACCCGCCCCTAGGCTCCAGCCATGCTGAGCGCGTACGGATGGGTGGCGATGCGCGCACATCCACCAGCCGAGCGAGGCTGGCTCGAAACTGACCCTGATTTCGGCGACGTCGAGCGCCACGACGCGGCTCGCCGCCAAGCCGACGACGAGATGTTCGACGCCTTTCAGCGCTGGCTCTCATCGGACCACTCGTCCTTGATGTGCCAGTTCCTACCGAACAGCAACAACGATCGAGGCGTGTTGACGTTTCACGTCAGCCGTAACCACACAGCCCCCGAACTCGAAGCGCTGCTCGACTGGATCTGCGAGCACGCGCCTGGCAGCTACGGGCTCGTCTATGTGCTCGACGACGAAGACGATGGCTCCCACCGCCGAACGACGGGCATCGACAACTCCAACCGGTTTCGCGTGCTCCGAATCCTCCATGGGCAGGTGGAGGAGATGGACGACCCGTTCTTCGGCGACGTGTACTGGTCGAGGTACGAGTAACGCCTGCGCCCAGGGCTAGACGAAGCTCTTCTGGGGACGGATCACCAACTCCTCGATGTTGAGATGGATCGGCTGGGTGATCACGTACTCGACTGCGCGAGCGATGTCCTCGACGTCACCGAACAGGTTGCCGACGTTGCCCGCGAGCTGCTGAAGGACCTCGCGGTCGACCCGGCCTTCGGCGTCGCGCTCGATGTTCTCGACGCCCGCCATGCCGGCGAGCATCCCCATCATGTCGTCGCCGATGTTGCGGCTGAAGTTGGTGGCGAACACGCCGGGCATGATCGACGTCACCCGGATCGCATCGTCCTCGAGTTCACCGCGGAGACTGGCGTTGATGCAGTTGACCGCGTGCTTGGTGGCGCCGTAGACGCCGGAGTCGCGCCGGATCGCCGCGATCGAGCTGATGTTGATGATGTTGCCTTCGGACTCGGTCGCCCGCAACGCCATGACC
>CAZEML010000127.1:0-10062 GCA_964513285.1 uncultured Candidatus Nemicrothrix sp. | reverse complement strand
CCCTTCCAGATCTCGGGATCGCCGTCGAGGAACGTCGTGCCGAAGTCGCCGAAGCCGGCGTTGTTGATCATGACGTCGAGCCGCCCGGTGGCGTCGGCCGCACCCTGGATCCAGCCCTGCAGCGCCGCGCTGTCGGTGATGTCGAACGAGGCGATATCGGCGGTGCCGCCGGCGGCTTCGATGGTCGCCTTCGACTCCTCCATGGGTTCGGTGTTGCGGCCCATCAAGAAGACGTGGGCACCCATCGAGCCGAGATGCTCCGCGATGGCGCGGCCCATGCCGCTGGAGGATCCGGTCACGCAGACGGTGCGGCCGGCGACGGGGCGAGTGGTGGTCATGGCGGACTCCTGAGAAGACGAAGGTGATGGCGCTGACATTTCAGTCTCGAAATGTCAGGCCACGCCCACGCTGACATTTTGACCCCGATGTGTCAACCTTGAGCTCGTGACCGACACGACGACGGCGAACGACCGCCAGACGCGCATCGACGCGATCTGCCACGCGGCGATCCCCGTCTTCGCGCGCCAGGGCTTTCGTGGCACCTCGATGGCCGACCTCGCCACCGCAGCGGGGATATCGCGGCCGGCGCTGTACCAGTACTTCGACAACCGGGCCGACCTGTTCCGGGTCGCGTTCGGCGCCCTCCTGCAGGCCGGCACCGACGCCGCGCTCGAAGCGCTCGCCGCACCGACCGACACCCTCACCCGCCTCGACGGCTACCTGCAACGGTTGAGCGGCGACGGATACGAACAGCTCGCGCCGACGCCTCATGGCGACGAGTTGATGGAGGCGAAGCACGAATTCGCGGCCGACGTGGCGGTCGAGTCGTACACGCAGGCCCACGCCGGGCTGCGGGCCTTCCTCGCCGACCTCGACGCGTCCGACGCCACCACGACCGCCGTCTTCGACCTGCTGACGCTGTCGCCCTTCGGTCTCAAGAGCGACCGCCCCTCCCCCACCGCCTATCGGCAGCGGCTGCGATCACTCGCCCAGGCGGCCGTCGCACTGCTCGACGGCGCCTGATTCACGACGCGCGGCGGAGGCGCTCCGCCGCCGCCCACTGGAGCAGGATCACCGTCTTGCCGTCCTGGATCGCGCCCGTCTGGACCTGGGCGAGGGCCTCGTCGATCGTCAGCTCGAGTACCTCGATCGCCTCGCCCTCCGCCTCGACACCGCCGCCGCCTGACACCCGGTCCTCGGCGGAGTAGGTGGCGGTGAAGAACACGACCCGTTCGGTGACCGAACCCGGGCTCATGAAGAGGTCGAACAGCTGCTCGACCTCGCCCACCCGGAACCCGGTCTCCTCTTCGGTCTCCCGCCGGATCGCGGTGGCGGCGTCATCGTCGTCGAGCAGGCCGGCGGGTGCCTCGATCAACATGCCGTCGCGGCTGCCGTTGAGGTAGGCCGGCGCCCGAAACTGCCGGGTCAGAACCACGGTCTCCCGCTCCCAGTCGACGAGCAGCATCACCGCGCCGTTGCCACGGTCGTACGCCTCCCGCTGCTGAGAGGTCCACGTCCCGTCGGGCATCCGTTGCTCGAAGTCGACGCGACGCAGGACATACCAGTTATCCGACAACACGACGACGTCGTCGATGCGAATGTCGGGGTTGGTCGACGGCCAGTCCGAAGGCATGCAGGAACGGTAGGCCGCGGCCGATGGAAGAAAATGTCGGGCCGACGGGAACCAGTCGCCCAGACCGACCGTCAGAGCGGTCACCACTCACTGCGAACCGGAGATGTCGAATCGTGCGCAGAATCCTCTTCACCATCCTGACCCTCGCCCTGCTGGCCTCGGCCTGCAGCGGCGACGATCCCGTCGAACAGGGCGGCGACACGCCGACCACGTCTGCGCCAGAGCGCAACGACGATGGCGAGGTCGTCGTCGAGATCGACGGAGACGAGCTCGTCCTCACCTCCGCCCTCTCCGGCTTCGGTGATTGCGACGCCCTGCTCGACCACCTGCGCACCGAGGCCGCCGAACGCGTCGGCCCCTGGGGCTTCGAGTCCGGTGGCTGGTACGGCGGTCCGATCGCCTTCGCCCGCGCCGACTTCGACATGGCCGAAGAGGACGACATGGCCGTGGCCGACACGGCCGAACCAGCCGAGGCAGCCCAGTCCTTCGACGGCGGCGACGACGCCGCCAGCGCGGTCGAAGGCGTCGACTTCTCCGGCACCAACGTGCAAGAGATCGGCGTGGACGAAGCCGACATCATCAAGACCGACGGTGAGCGCATCTACCTCGTCGCGGCCAACCAGCTCGTCGTCGTCGACGTCGACGAGCGGGTCGTGATCGGCTCGGTCGACCTTCCCCAGAGCTGGAACAGCGAGCTGTTCCTCGCCGGCGACGAGATCCTCCTCATCGGTTCAGGTTGGTTCGAGCAGGGCTTCGGCTTCCCGGAGCTCGCTGCGGACGGCGACGCAGAAGCGTCGTTCGCCGACGACATCGCCATCGAAGAGCCGTGGTACGGCAGCAACATCGTGCGCGTCACCCGGATCTCGATCGACGGGTCGGGTGATCCCGAGATCGTCGAGTCGATCGTGGTCGAGGGCGACTATGTGTCCGCTCGTGCGGTCGACGGCGTGGCCCGGGTGATCATCCGCAGCAACCCGCAGTACAACTTCCCGTTCGTCTACCCGCAGAGCGAGTCCGGCGAGGACATCGCCCGCGACGCGAACCAGGCCGCCGTCCGCGAGTCCGAGCTGTCGGACTGGCTGCCCGCCTACGGGCTCGAGGGCGCCGACGGTGCGATCACCGACACCGGCCTGCTCCCCGACTGCGGCGCCGTCCACGCCCCGACCGAGTTCGCCGGGTTCGGCATCTTGTCGGTGCTGAGCGTTCCGGTCGCCGGCGACATCGACGACCGCGACACCACGAGCGTGCTCGCCCCCGGCAACATCGTCTACGGCTCGACCGAGTCGATCTTCGTCGCCACCCAGACCTGGCCGGACTGGGGGATCCTCGAGGACGACGAGAGCGCCTGGGAAGAGGCCTGGAACGCCCGCCACACCTCGATCCACCGGTTCGCGCTGAGCGACACCGGAGCGGCCTACACCGCCTCGGGCTCGGTGCCCGGCGACGTCCGTGACCAGTTCTCCTTCAGTGAGCACGCCGGTCATCTTCGGGTCGTCACCACCACCGGCGACGTCTGGGCGCAGACCTCGGAGAGCTTCGTGCGGGTCCTGCGCGAGACCGACGGCGAACTGATCGAGGTCGGCAGCGTCGGCGACATGGGCAACGGCGAGGCCGTCCAGTCGGTCCGGTTCGTGGGCGACGTCGGCTACGTCGTCACCTTCCGCCAGATCGACCCCTTCTACACCCTCGACCTGAGCGACCCGGAGAACCCGCGGGTCGTCGGCGAGCTCAAGATCCCGGGCTTCTCCAGCTACCTGCATCCCATCGGTGACGGTCGGGTGCTCGGCGTCGGCTCCGATGCCGACCTCGACGGGCGGGTCACCGGCTCGAAGGTCTCGATCTTCGATGTGAGCGACCCCGCCAACCCGCTGGAGGTCTCGGTGTGGCAGGCGCCCGGCGCCTGGAACGACATCGGCTGGGAACACCGCAGCTTCTTGTGGTGGGCGCCTGAATCGATCGCCGTCGTGCCCGTCAACGTGTGGGAGAACGGCGAGAACTGGGCCGGCGCCGTCGTCCTCAAGGTCGAGGGCACCACGATCGAAGAGATCGGCCGCATCGACCACATCGACGAGACCGACGAGCGCGGCGCCACCGAGTGCGATGTCGTCACCCCGGATGCGCTCGGCACCGACGACCCCGAGGCCGTCGAAGCGTTCCTCGCCAACGTCGAGAGCGGCGCCCTGTTCCTTCGCTGCGACCCGGGCGAGTCGCAGACGGCGACCGGCTATGACTGCTACGAGGAGCCGTGGCTGCGTGACGCGGCCGAGGAGTTCGGCGTGGAGATCCCCGAGGAGACCGCCCTCGTGTGGTGCTGGCAGAGCTACAACCTGCCGGTGATCAACCGCACCATGGTGATCAACAGCGACGAGCTCTGGACCCTGAGTTCGGCCTGGGGCTACCTGTCGCCGGACAGCCCGGCCCGGCTCCAGATCAACGACATCGTCAGCCTCGAGCGGTTGGACCATCTGACCGTCGGCTGAGCCGGAACGGACGGTTGGTCGGGGTTTGCATCGTTCGACGGTGCGGCCCCGACTACCGTCGACGGCATGTCATCCCCCCTCTTCCGTTTCGTTCGGGCCACCGGCCTCGGCGCGCTGGCCGCGTTTCTCTACGGCCTGATCCGTTCGGCTCGCCGTCAACCCACCCCGCCCGCCCAGGGCGCGGCGAGCTGGGAACCGTTGGGCGACGAGGTCCCGACCCCGACCCGGTCGGGGCCGGTCACGTTCACCGACCTGGGCGGCAGCGAGGTCGCCGCCGCGGAGGCGCCCGACGAGGCCAGCGACGAGGCGACGATCACGCCGCAGGGTTTCGTCAGCCACGATCTCACCGAGACGGCCAGCGAGGACACCGAGTCGGACGAGGCCTCACCGTGGGTCGAGCCCGACGCCATGGGCGAGTGCCCTGGTTCGCACCCGATCAAGGGCAACGATCAGAGCAAGATCTTCCATGTGCCCGGCGGCATGTCGTACAGCCGGACCAAGGCGGAGCGTTGCTACTGCGACGAGGCGTCGGCCGAAGCCGATGGCTATCGGAAGGCCAAGCGTTAGCGCAACGCGGGAGATCCAGCGAAGCGCTCGCGCGAAGCGTCAGCGGAGACGCAGCGCCCGGACCTCGCGGACACCCTCGACCGAGCGGAGCGCGTCCTGCACGTTGTTGGGGACGAGTCCGTCGGTCGAGATGACCATCATGGCGGCGACACCGTCGTCGTCTTCACCGATGTACATGTTGGAGATGTTGACCCCGGCGTCGCCGACCTCGGTGCCGACGATGCCGACCATGCCCGGTACGTCCTGGTTCCGAACGATCAACATGTGATCGGAGGGCCGGATCTCGAGGCGGTGGCCATCGACCTCGAGGAGGCGGGTGCCGCCGTCGTGGATCGAGATGGCGCCGGCGACGGAGTGATCGCCACCGGTCACACGAACGACGTTGGTGCGGTCCTGGGCGGCGGGGGCGGCGATGACGCGAACGTCGAGACCGCGCTCCTCCGCGAGGGCGGAGGCGTTCACGTAGCTGACCGGGTCGCCGCTGATGTGGCCGAGCAGACCCTTGAGGAAGCTGAGCTTGCCGAGCGAGGGGTCGGATTCGCCGATCTCGCCGCGGAACTCGAGGTCGATCGAGTCGGGAAGCTGGTCGACGAGCCCGGCGAAGAGCATGCCGAGCTGTTCGCACACCGGGAGATGGTCGCGCAGCGGGCCGGATGCGGCAGCAGCGTCGACGTTCACGGCGAAGGGGACGAAGTCCCCCGCCAGCGCCTTGATGACCTGGTCGGCGATGGTCTCGCCGGCTCGATCCTGGGCTTCGGCGGTCGACGCCCCAAGGTGCGGGGTGACGACGATGCCGGGTACGCCGATCAGTGGCGACTCGGTCGTGGGTTCGTTGTCGAACACGTCGATCGCGGCGCCGGCGATCTGACCGGCGGTCACGGCGTCGGCCAAGGCGGCCTCGTCGATGATGCCGCCGCGGGCGACGTTGATGATCCGAAGGTTGGGCTTGGCGAGGGCCAGGCGCTCCTTGTTGATCATGCCGATCGTGTCGGGAGTCTTGGCGACGTGGAGGGTGAGGAAGTCGGCCCGGCCCATCAGTTCGTCGAGGTCGACGAGCTCGACGTCGAGTCGACGGCCGGCTTCGGGACCCACGAACGGGTCGTGAGCGACGATCTTCATGCCGAACGCCGCGGCCCGCTGGGCGACCAGGTTGCCGATGCGACCGAAGCCGATCACGCCCAACGTCTTGTCCTGGAGCTCGACGCCTTCCCACTTCGAGCGTTCCCACCGGCCGTCAACGAGCGCAGCGTGGGCCTGCGGCACGTTGCGGGCCTGCGACAGCAGGAGGGCGAGGGTGTGCTCGGCGGCGGAGGTGATGTTCGATTCGGGGGCGTTGACGACCATGACCCCGTGCTCGGTCGCGGTCTCGGTGGCGACATTGTCGAGACCCACGCCGGCTCGGCCGACGACGACGAGCGAACCGCCGGCCGCGGCGATGAGGTCGGCGTCAACCTGGGTGGCCGAGCGGACGATCAGGCCTGCGGCGCCGGCGATCGCGCCCTGCAGCTCTTCGGGCGACAGACCGGTCCGGACATCGACCTCGTGACCGGCGGCGCGCAAGGCGTCCAGTCCGGAATCGGCGATCTTCTCTGCGACAAGTACTCGACTCACATCGTTGAGTCTCGCGGTTGGCCGCGGGCTCGCCACCGAGTTCCGCCAGGTTTTGCGTGAACAGTGTGTGACGTTCGGGCTCGGTCAGCCGAGGGCGCGGTGCAAGAAGGCGGCGACCTCGTCGCGACGGACGGGTCGCAGCGGGCAGAACGTCGTCGGCGTGCAGCCGTTGGTGATGCCCACGGCGGCGAGACGCTCGATGTCGGGCTCGTGCACGCTCGTGTCGTCGTCGGTGAACGTGTCGGCGTCGGCGGCGGGCAAGCCGAGAGCACGGGCGATCAACGACGCCATCTGCTGGCGGGTCAGCGCCTGGTCGGGACAGAACCGGGTGGCCGCGCAGCCTTGGGTGATGCCGGCGGCGGCCAGGGCGTTGATGTCGGCCTCGTGCACGCTGGAATCGTCATCGGTGAACCGGTCGACGTCGGATGCGGGCAAATCGAGCGCCCGGACCAGCAAGCTGGCGGCTTGGGCTCGGGTGACCGACGCGGCGGGACAGTACCGGTCGCCCCATGGCCAGTTGCACCCTCGGGTGATCTCCTGCTCGCCGAGCCAGGCGACATCGGCACTGAAGGTCGAGGTGTCGGGGACGTCCCAGTAGCCCGAGACCGGACGGTTCTGCTCGGTCGCCGCCGGGAGCGCACTCGGGGTGCGCATCTCGGACTCGGTCGGGATGCCGTCGACGGTGAAGACACTCGACGCGTTCCAGAGCATCCAGCCGAGTCCGAGCGCATCGGCCGCCTCGATCTGGGCGCGCACCTCGTCGGGGCCATAGCCCCCGAAGTCCTGCAACCACGGTCGGATGGTCGTGAGACCGCCGCCGCGACGGATCGCATCGCGCATCGAGGCGTCGATCACGCCGCCCGGGTTGGCCGCCGGGTCGTCGAAGCCGAACCAGCCGCTACTCCAGTGGTTGGGGTACGCCATCGGTGACAACACGTCGGCGACCCGAGCCAGGGTCTCGAAGTGATGGCCGATGCCGCCATCGCCCTCGACCGACGTGACGAAGCCGAAGATGTCGGCGGCCACCGCGCATCCGGGGCCGACCCGATCCTTGGCTTCCTGCAAGAAGGCGGCGATCGTGCTGACCCGCACCTCCTCGCTCTTGCCGCCGTCGAACACCAGGTTCGACTGATCGCCGTCGGGGAAGCGCACATAGTCGAACTGGACCTCGTCGACCCCCGCCGCGCACGCCTCCTCCGCCAACTCGAGGGCGTACTCGCGGGCGTCGGGGTCGGTCGGGTCGAGGAAGGTCTGGTCGCGGCGGGTGAACACCGACCCGCCGGAGGTCTTCACCGCCAGGTCGGGCAGGGCGTTGCCGGCGATCGGATCCTGGAACGACACGATGCGGCCGATCACCGCGATGCCTCGGGCGTGGAGATCGGCGGTGACCTCGGCCAGGTTCCAGCGCTCGGTCGCAGCGCCTGCCGCCCTCGCCCACGACGACTCGGTCTCGGGGAACACGCGGCCCGACTCGTCCTTGATGTCGAGCATGAACGCGTTGACCGATGTCGTCTCGGTGAGGGCGACGAGTTCGTCCCATCGAGCGGTGCCGGGCAGTGTGCCGGCGACATGCACGGCCCGCAGCACGGGTGCCCCCAGCGGGATGGTCAACCGATCGCTCGTGCCGGACCACGCCACCGCACGGGTCGGGAACCGAGGGTGCGTGACGCGCACGTCGCCGGCCTCGGCGTCGAGGAACCGGGCCCGACCCCAGTGATCGGACGTGGCGGTCTCGTCGCCGAGCACGATCGTCGCGCCGGCGAGTGGAGCATCACGAGCGTCGGTGACGAAGATGTCGAGGGTCGACCCGTCGGCGGCCGCAGGCCCGGCCCCGGCGACCGCGACGACCGATGCGAGGAGCGCGACAGTGAGGAGCAGCCCGCCCCGGCGACGGCGGGCGCCGGTCATCGACGGATCGGCGGCGGGGTGAGATCGTCGGCCGGCACGAACCCCAGCATCTCACCGAAGAAGGCGAGCTCGGCTTCGAGCGCGGCGATGACGTTCTCGGCCTTGCGGAAGCCGTGCTGCTCGCCTTCGAACAACAGGTACGAGACGGGGACGCCCTTGCGCTCGAGCGCCTCGACGACCATCTCGGACTGGTTGGGCGGCACGATCGCGTCCTCGTCGCCTTGCAACACGATCATCGGAGCGGAGAGCTTGTCGACGTGATTGATCGGCGAGCGTTCGTCGTAGATCGCCTTGGCCTCCGGCCACGGCCCGACGAGGGTGTCGAGGTAGCGGGACTCGAACTTGTGGGTTTCGGTGGCGAGCGCTTCGAGATCGGCGACGCCGTAACGGCTCGCCCCCGACGCGAAGACGTCGTGGTGGGCGAGCGCCGACAGCACGGTGAAGCCGCCGGCCGAGCCGCCTCGGATCATGAGGCGGTCGGGGTCGACGTCGCCGCGGTCGGCGAGGTACTGCGCCGCGGCGACGGCGTCCTCCACATCGGCGACGCCCCATTGCGCATCGAGGGCGCGCCGGAAGGTCCGGCCGTACCCGGTCGAGCCGCGGTAGTCGACGTCGACGACGGCGATCCCTCGGCTGGTCCAGTAGAGGATGCCGAGCTGGAGCTGGCGCCGTGCCTGCGCCGTCGGGCCACCGTGGGCGAGCACGAGAAGGGGCGGCGCGGCATCGTCGGGGCCGACGTGTTCGGGGTTGGTCGGCGGGTAGTAGAGGCCGTGGGCGACCTGGGCGCCGTCGCCGGTCGGGAAGGTGATCGACTCGGGCTCGATCAGATACCCGATGTCGACCGGCAGCTCCCGGCCCGAATGCACGACCTCGCGGGTGACCTTGTCGCCATCGAGCCGAAGGCGGACGACCTGGCTCTCGTGGCCATAGCCGGCGCCGACGTAGACGACGCCGTCGGCCGCGGGTTGCAGCGACGAGACGGTGGCGTCGGGCATCGACACGGTGCGGCCGTCGACGATGAACTCGTCGCCGGTCGGCAGACCGATCGCGGCGACCGTGTGGCCGTCGGTGATCGCCCACCGCTGCATACCGAACACCCAGCTGGGGGTCGGGATCTCGAACGGGCCGGTGACGACCGGTTCGAGCCCACCCTCGTCGTCGACTGCGTAGAGGTTCCACCACTCGTCACGGTCGGTGCAGGCGACGAGCCCGCCATCGGGTGTCCAGCCCGGTTCGACCCACGCTTCGGCGCCGTTGCCGAGTTCGAGGACCGCGTCGCCGAGTTCGCCGTCGCCGAGGTGGGCGACCAACAGCCGGGTGGCATCCCACGGCATGTTCGGGTGATCCCAGGCGACCCACGCGAGGCGGCCACCGCCGGGCGAGACCCGCGGTGACGACACGAAGTCGGTGCCACCCCAGAGTTCGCGCAGCTCCATCGATCCGTCGGTCGCGACGGCGACCAGGTCATTGGTCGGCTCGCGGTCGGCGTGATGGGTCTCGCGAACGGCGACGACCCAACGGTCGTCGGGCGTGACTCGCAGATCGGCGAAGCGCAGCCCGCGGGGCGTCTCGGGCTCCGGAGTGAGGAAGGTCGGTTCCTCGCCGGGCGCGAGGCGACGCAGCCGCTGGTCGCTGACGTCGACGTAGTAGCAAGCGCCGTTCTGCACCCACCACGAGCCGCCGCCGTACTCGTGCACGAGCGTGCGCACGTAGGCGTCAGGCGGGGTGATCTCCTCGGTGACGCCGTCGCGCTGACGCATCAGTGCGGTGCGGCCGCCTTCATCCGGTCTGGCCTCGGCCCACCAGATGTCGGATCCATCGACACAGCACTCGGCGATGCCGACGGCACCGCTGACGAGTGAC